>NZ_JAWVWO010000004.1:0-322236 GCF_033657265.1 Flavobacterium sp. MMLR14_040
GTTCTAAGGTTCTAAGGTTCTAAGGTTCTAAGGTTCTAAGGTTCTAAGGTTCTAAGGTTCTAAGGTTCTAAGGTTCTAAGGTTCTAAGGTTCTAAGGTTCTTAGAGTTGTTTAAAAAATCTAAAATCTAAAATCTAAAATCTGCAATCTAAAATAAAAACATGGGTGCATTCGTAATTAGTAGAAGATTTAATGATGAATATAAATTTGTATTTACTTCCCGAAAAGGGAAAGTGATATTTACAAGTTTAAGTTATGAGTTAAAGTTTGAATGTGAGGAAGATATTGAAAAATTTAAACTAAATGTAGATCAGGCTAGATTTTTAAAATTTAAAGGTTCTGGAGGAAAGTATTTTTTTAAATTGATGTTGGGTGAGGTTCATTTTGCAACAAGTCGAAAATACACTACAGAATTGCTTTTGCAGAAAGGAATTAAAGAAATTGTAACTTATTCTTCAAGATCTGAAATTTTGGATTTCTCGTCGAATGAATCAATTTTTGAAGATGAAGAGATTGTTGAAGAAGAGGAAGTGGAATAATGGATGAATTTCAATATTTGAAAATTCCAGATTCCAATTTTGTATTTGGTTTGTAAATAAATGTAATAATGTAAAAATCCCAAATTTCAGAAACAGAGTGTTCTGGAATTTGGGATTTTTGATATTGGAATTTTGTGTTAAAAATATTTAGCACAAAAAAACCATCACGATGGATGGTTTTAAAATCTTTAGAACTTAGGTTCTAATTATTTTTTTACTTCTTCTTTAGCAGCTTCTACTTTAGTAGCAGCAGAGTCAACTTTTGCAGCAGCAGAATCAACAGTTGCAGCAGCAGAATCAACTACAGCAGCAGCAGAATCAACAGCAACAGCAGTAGAATCTACAGACTCAGTAGCTGCAGCATCAGCTTTTTTACAAGAAACAACAGTTAAAACAGCAACAACAGCTAAACTTAAAAATACTTTTTTCATCTTACTTTATTATAAAAGGTTAATTATTAATTCGTGGCAAAGATATAAATTTTTTAATATGTAAAATATTTTTTTATTTTTTTTTTAAAATATTTTCATTGCTCACGATTATCTTATTTATCAAAGATAGTGCCAAATTAGTAAAAATTTATTATATTATTGTATTTTTTGTATAAATTATTTTTCATTAAATATTCAATAATAGAATTGGCTATTTTAATTCACTTCATTGCAGTTTATTTTGCTTTTGACTAATTATTCTGCAAGCCGTAAAGGTCAAAAAGAGCGCTTTTAGGCCTTCTTTTTCATGACAACGACATCAAACCAGCTTTAACTATGTTAAAATGCTTGAGAGACGATTTTCATAATGGTGTTTGTTGCTCCTGTATTATCCTGAATGTAAGACTTGCAAATTTGTCCTTTTTCTTTTAGAAAATTTTTATCATTTACCAATTGATCAAAACCGTGTTTTAATTCATTGCTATTGGATATTACGGTGCATCCTTTAAGTTTAACCAGTTCTACAGCTTCGGCAAAATTGGAAAAATTTGGTCCAATTATAATTGGAATTCCAAACGTTGCGGGTTCAAGAATATTGTGAATACCCGGATTTCCAAAGCCTCCGCCAACATAAGCTATCGTTCCGTAGCTATAGATTTTAGTCAATAAACCAATTGTATCAATTATAAAAACAGAATAATTTGATAAATCATGATTGTTCTTTTCGGAAAATAAAACACTTGATTTTGTTATCTGCGATTTAAGATTTGAAATTTGTTCTGTCTTAATATTATGCGGGGCAATAATAAATTTCACATCATTCGGAGCCTGGTTTATATATTCTGCTATCAGGGCTTCGTCTTTTGGCCACGAACTTCCAATGACAATTGTGGTTTGATTATTTTTAAATTTTTCGATATAATCAAGCGAATTATCTCTTTCTAAAATAGCATTTACACGATCAAAACGAGTATCGCCTGAAACAATTACATTGTTAAATCCAATGGCTTCAATTTTTTGTTTCGAACTTTCGTTCTGAACAAAAAAATAAGTAAAGGCTTTTAATGCTTTTCTATAAAAACCGCCATACCATTTAAAAAACATTTGGCTGTCTCTAAAAATCCCGGAAATCAAATATGTTGGGGTTTTGCTTGTTTCTAATTCTTTTAAATAGTTTAGCCAAAATTCATATTTGATAAAAAATGCTTTTTCAGGATGTACGAGTTTTAAAAATCGTTTTGCATTTTTTTTGGTATCTAATGGAAGATATATAGTGACATCTGCGACTGTGTTATTTTTACGCACTTCGTATCCTGAAGGGGAAAAAAAAGTAACAACAATTTTATGCGAAGGATATTTTTCTTTTATTTTCTCGATTACAGGTAAGCCTTGTTCGTATTCGCCAAGTGAGGCCGAATGAAACCAGATAGTTTTGTCTGTGGCTTTTATTTTTTCTTCTAAAATGGAAAAAACGTTTTTCCTTCCATCAATAAAAAGTTTGATTTTAGGACTAAAAAGCGCCACAATTTTAAGAAAAAAACCGGCAATGGAAATAACTAAATTGTACAGAAAAAGCATAGATGTAATTTTGCTGCTAAATTACGCTTCTTTCGATTATTTTCATTGTCCAAAGGTATTAAATAACTATTTTTGTGCTTCGTTTAGAGATTTGGTTTCAAAATCAAATCTTAAGTTTTAAATAAATAAAAAGATAAATGAAAAAAATTCAAATGGTTGACTTAAAGAGTCAATATGAAAAAATAAAAGCCACTGTTGATGCTTCAATTCAAGAAGTTTTAGATACAAATACTTATATAAACGGGCCATTGGTTCATCAATTTCAAAAAAATCTTGAAGACTATTTAGGAGCAAAACACGTGATTCCATGTGCAAATGGTACAGATGCCTTGCAAATTGCCATGATGGGATTGGATTTAAAACCTGGTGATGAGGTAATTACTGCCGATTTTACTTTTGCAGCTACTGTTGAGGTTATCGCTTTATTGCAGTTAACTCCGGTTTTGGTTGATGTTGATATTACAAATATGAATATTGATATCGAAGCCATTAAAAAAGCAATTACTCCAAAAACAAAAGCAATTGTTCCGGTACATTTATTTGGTCGTGCTGCAAATATGGATGCTATTATGGAAATCGCTGCCGAACATAATTTGTATGTAATAGAAGACAACGCTCAAGCTATTGGAGCAGATTATGTTTCTAAATCTGGTGAAAAAACTAAGGTTGGTGTGATTGGTCATGTTGCTGCAACATCATTTTTTCCATCAAAAAACCTAGGTTGTTATGGAGACGGTGGAGCAATTTTTACAAATGATGATAAATTAGCACATATTATTCGAGGAATCGTAAATCACGGAATGTACGAGCGTTATCACCATGATGTTGTAGGGGTTAATTCTCGTTTAGACAGTATCCAGGCAGGTGTTTTAAATGCAAAGTTGCCTCTGTTGGATGAATATAATAAAGCGCGCCGTCGTGCAGCTACAAAATATAATGCAGCTTTTGCAGGTCACAAAAATATTATTACGCCTGAGTTTGATGCAAACGAAAATGATCACGTTTTTCATCAATATGTATTGAGAATTATCGATGCAGACCGTAATGGCTTAATGCAGCATTTGTTAGACAAAGGGATTCCGTGTGCAATTTATTACCCAATTCCATTGCATTCTCAAAAAGCTTATGTTGATGTTCGTTATAAAGAAGAGCAATTTCCGGTTACCAATCAACTAGTAAAAGAAGTGATTGCTTTGCCAATGCATACAGAATTAGATGATGAGCAGATTAAATTTATTACCGACAGTGTAATTGAGTTTTTGAAATAAGAAACAATATAGAGTAAAGAGAATAGAAAAAGAACATAAAAGACAATAGAAAAAGAGAAATAGAAAAATTTATATAATCTATCTTCTTTATTCTATTTTCTGTAATCTAAAAAAGAATGAAAATATTAGTAACCGGAGGATTAGGATTTATAGGTTCGCATACTGTAGTCGAATTGCAAAACGAAGGCTTTGAAGTGGTAATAATTGATGATCTTTCTAATGCATCAGAAGATGTTATAAAGGGAATCGTAAATATTACGTGCAAAAAACCGCTGTTTGAAAAAATAGATTTAAGAGAAAAAGCCGCAGTAAAGGATTTCTTTAAAAAATATAATGATGTTGCAGGTGTAATTCATTTTGCAGCTTCAAAAGCAGTTGGTGAAAGTGTTGAAAATCCGTTATTATACTACGAGAATAATATTAGTAGTTTAGTTTATTTGTTGCAGGAATTAAAAGAAAAACCTGAGGCAAGTTTTATTTTTAGCTCGTCTTGTACGGTTTACGGTCAAGCCGAAAAAATGCCAATTACAGAAGATGCGCCCGTTCAGGCAGCAATGTCTCCTTACGGAAATACCAAGCAAATCGGAGAAGAAATCATCAATGATACTGCAAAAGTTACTAATATAAGTGCTATTTTGTTACGTTATTTTAATCCGGTTGGAGCGCACCCAAGCACAGAAATTGGAGAATTGCCTTTAGGAGTTCCTCAAAATCTGGTTCCGTTTATTACACAAACCGGAATGGGATTACGTCAGGAGTTATCTGTTTTTGGTAATGATTACCCAACGCCGGACGGAACGGCAGTTCGTGATTACATTCACGTTGTCGATTTAGCAAAAGCACACGTAATTGCACTACAGCGTTTATTAAATAAAAAGAATCTACAAAAAGTAGAAACTTTTAATTTAGGAACCGGAAAAGGAAGTTCGGTTCTTGAAGTTATTCATAGTTTTGAAAAAGTAAGCGATAAAAAATTACCTTATAAAATAATGCCGCGTCGTGAAGGTGATATCACTGAAGCATATGCCAATACAGATAAAGCAAACAATGTTTTAGGCTGGAAAGCAGAATTAAGCCTTGACGAAGCAATGGCAAGCGCCTGGAAATGGGAACAGAAAGTTCGTTCTTAATAAAGTTCTCTGTTTTCAGTCACAGTTTTCCCTAGAGATGCACAGCAATACATCTGACATCTGCGGATATGAAATAATTGAAATCCCAAATAATCAATCTAGATTATTTGGGATTTTTTATTTTGATTCGATTTATTTTGTAATTTTGTAAGATAAAATTGTAGGAATTATGGGCTCAAAAAAAGAGAATGAAAAAAATAATAAGGTCGAAGAGCCCAGAATAGAATATGAAGTTCAAAAACCTCAATTTAAAGGAATAGATCGCGAGACTTTTGATTTTGATGCTGAATTTGCAAAAGGATTAACTCTTGAGGAAGCAAAAGCAGAATCAATTAGAAGGATCAGAGAATGGTGGGGAAAATAGAAGTGATTTTTGCGCCAAATGTGATTCTTTATCTTGATGATTTAGTGAATGTTTTATATAAGAGAGAATATTTTGGTTTTAATGAATCAGCGGAGGAATATGTTTCTGATATTTATGATGCAGTTCCTGAAAGAATAAAAAAAACTTTGCATAACAAAACTCCAGCATCAATTCAATATCTAGGTTTAAATTATGTTTTTTACAAAGTAAATGCTAGAACAACTTGGTATATCTTTTTTGAAAAAAGAGATCAAAATTATTTCATAACAACAATAATAAATAATAATAGTCCCGAAGTAAAAGAACTATAATAGCAAAATCCTCATAAATATATTATGAGGATTTTTATTTGGATATCTTGCAAAAGACGCACTGCAGTGCGCTCTCTACAAATTAAGCATTCGCCGTAACCGCTTCTTTATCAATTTTATTGATCAAACCAGCTAAAACTTTTCCTGGACCCACTTCAGTAAATAAAGTAGCGCCGTCAGCGATCATTTGTTGTACAGATTGTGTCCATTTTACAGGAGCCGTCAATTGTATAATTAAGTTCTTTTTGATTTCGTTTGCATCCGAAACTGCGTTTGCAGTAACATTTTGGTAAACCGGACAAATAGGAGTAGAGAAAGTAGTTGCTTCAATTGCAGCTGCTAATTCTTCTCTTGCAGGTTCCATCATTGGTGAGTGAAATGCTCCTCCAACAGGTAAAATTAAAGCACGTTTTGCTCCTGCAGCTTTCATAGCTTCACAAGCTTTTTCAACTGCTGTAGTTTCTCCGGAAATTACTAATTGTCCCGGGCAGTTGTAGTTTGCAGCAACCACAATTCCGTCGATAGAAGCGCAAACTTCTTCAACAATATTATCAGCAAGACCTAAAACCGCAGCCATTGTAGAGGGTGTAATTTCGCAGGCTTTTTGCATTGCCAAAGCACGTTGAGAAACTAATTTAAGACCATCTTCAAAAGATAAAGTTCCGTTTGTAACCAATGCAGAAAATTCGCCTAAAGAATGTCCTGCAACCATTTCAGGTTTAAAATCTTCTCCTAAAGTTTTGGCTAAAATAACAGAGTGTAAAAATACGGCCGGCTGTGTAACTTTAGTTTCTTTTAGTTCTTCGGCAGTGCCTTCAAACATAATATCTGTAATTCTAAAACCTAAAATTTCGTTAGCTTTTTCGAATAATTCTTTGGCTAAAGCCGATGATTCATATAAGTCTTTGCCCATTCCTGTAAACTGTGCGCCCTGACCTGGAAATACGTATGCTTTCATTTGTCTAATTTAATTTTTATTTTTTTTTAGAATTGAAAATTAGTTTCAATTGAAAGGCAAAAGTAGTATTTTTTTAGCTCGTATAATCCTTAAACATATAAATCCATGCTAATCTTGAAAATCTAAGATTGAAAGAAGTGAGTAAGGTAATAACAACGGCAATAATCGGAATGATTCTTAAATCAAATGTTTGATCAAAGAAAAACTGTGCAATACAATATGTTGCAATTCCCTGAGCGACTGTTAATCCGTAGTTTACATACATGGCGCCAAAAAAATAACCAGGCTCTTTTTGAAATTTATAATTACAATGACTGCAGTATTCGTTCATTTTTGGAAGTCCGAAAGTCAAAAAAATACTTTTGTCTTTAAATACTTTTCCTTTATGACAAACAGGACATTCGTTGCTTAAAATATGAGTTAATGTAGTTGACATGGCTTTGTTATTTTTATTTATACAAAGGTATTTTATAATAGATTAAAAGTCTTTTTTATATCTTCGCTACTTATAGCACAATAAGGACATTTTGTTTTTAAATTCCAATAAAAAAATCCAAAATCCAAAATCTAAAATCTGCAATCTAAAATCTAAATTTAATCGCATATGAAAAAATATCCTGTTTATAGTGTTCAGAATTTTAGCTGTAATGATGTTCATCGCGATTTTTACGTCAATACTTTTGCAGAACATTTAAAAAGCCACAGTTTTGTCGAAGAGCCGCATCGTCATGATTCCTACTTAATGGTGTTTTTTACAAATGGTTCTGGATTGCATGAGGTTGATTTTGATCAATTTGAAATAAAAAGGGGAAGTTTATTTGTTCTCCAACCCGGACAAATGCATCATTGGAGTTTATCTGAAGATATTGAAGGCTTTGTGATTATTTTTTCGCAGGAACTTTATAATTTATATTTCGGACAAAAAAATATCAACGATTATAATTTTTACCATTCCATTCATAACAGGCCGGAAATGGTTTTTGAAGAAATAGAAATTCCAAAAATCCAGCCTTATTTTGATTTATTAATTCAGGAAAATAATCAGGAAAATAAATTACAGTTAGATAAAATGCTGAACTTATTAGATTGTATTCATATAGAAATTTCCAGAAAATATAGTGAGACTTACTCACATCAAACACATTCTTATAATATTAAAATTAATACGTTTGAACGGCTTTTGGAGCAATATTTCAGAAAAGAAAAACTGCCTTCTTTTTATGCAGAAAAATTAAATATCACCCTAAAACACTTAAATAGAATCTGCAATGAAATTCTACAGAAAACAGCAACCGAAGTAATTACAGATCGCGTTATTCTCGAAATAAAACGAATGTTAATCGATAAACAATTGTCTATTAACGAAATTGCATTTGCTGTTGGCTATGAAGATTACTCCTATTTCTCCAGATTCTTCAAAAAACAAACCGGAATGTCGCCAACTGAATTTCGAAATACTGTTCGTTGATTTTTTAGTTTGCCACGAATTTCCACTAATTTTTTTCTCAAAGCTTAAATATTTTTTGCCACAGATTAAAAGATTTCAACCGATTTGAAATTCACATAATCCCTTAATCTGTGGCAGAAAAAAATAAAATATTAATTCGTGAAAATTAGTGTAATTCGTGGCAAACTCTAAAACAAAAACCCTGCACTTTCTAAAAAGTACAGGGTTTTTAACCAACCAAATTAAAACCTATTTATTACAAGATTAAGCTTGTTTTACAAATTGTAACTCAATGTTTAAACGAACTTCTTCTCCAACTAAAACACCCCCGGTTTCAAGAGCAGAGTTCCAGTTTAAACCCCAATCTTTACGATTAATTTTTCCTTCAATGCTTAAACCAACTTTAGTATTTCCCCAAGGATCAGTCATGATTCCGCTAAAATCTACAGGAAAAGTTACTGATTTAGAAACACCTTTGATGTTTAGATCTCCAGTAATTTCATAATCTCCATCATCAATTTTTTTGAATGAAGAAGCTTTGAAAGTTAATTTTGGATTGTTTTCAGCATCAAAGAAATCAGCGCTTCTTAAGTGACCGTCTCTGTCTGCATTTGCAGTATCGATAGAAGCGATATCGCCCGAAAATTCGATTGCTGCGTTTTCAAAATCATTTCCTTCTGTAGTGATTGAAGCATCGTAAGTTCCAAATTTTCCTGAAACATTTGTAAACATCATGTGTTTAACTTTAAAACCAATTTCTGAGTGAGTTGGGTCAATTGACCATTTTGTAGTTGCCATAATTTTTATTTTTTAAAATATTAATTTCATTTTGATAGGACAAAGTTACTTCAGCTGTCTTCATTTGGCACTTAACCTAGATTAAGAAATAATAACGAAGTATTTTTGAATCCCAATTTGTTTTGTGTTATTGTTTGAAAAGAAGTCCTGAATTAATAGTTCATCGGAATATCCATTAATAAAAATTCAGCATCAGTATTTGCCTGAATATTTAAAGTATCAGTTCCTGAAATACCAACCGCGTCACGAGTATTTAATTCCTGTCCGTTGATTGTTACATTTCCTTTTAAAACGAAAGCGTAAACCCCGTTTCCTTCTTTTTTAATTTTGTATTCTGTAGCAATTCCGGCATCAAAATTCCCCATATTAAACCAGGCATCCTGATGAATCCATACTCCGTCATCATCAGCATTTGGAGATAAAATTTGTGCTAATTTATTATGTCTGTCAGCAACATTCAAAGTAATTTGTTGGTAACGAGGATCTACATTTCTTTTATTTGGAAACAACCAGATTTGCAACAATTTAGTTTGCTGATCTTCATTTGGGTTAAACTCACTGTGTTGAACACCAGTTCCGGCACTCATGACCTGAATATCACCATTTTTGATAATTTCAGTATTTCCCATGCTGTCTTTGTGTGCTAAATCGCCTTCTAACGGAATGGTAATAATTTCCATATTATCGTGAGGATGCGTTCCAAAACCCATTCCACCTGCAATCGTGTCGTCATTCAAAACACGAAGCGCACCAAACTGAATTCTATCCGGATTGTACCAGCTTGCAAAACTAAAACTGTGATAAGCGTTAAGCCATCCGTGATTTGCATTTCCTCTTGTTTCTGCTTTATGTAATACTATATTTTCCATGACCTTATCTGTTTTGTTATTTTTATAGTACAAAGATACCATCAAGGTCAATGAAGAGCACTTAATGTAGATTAAGAAAAAAGGTGCTGAGGTTTTGAGAGACTAAGATTCTAAGGTTTTTTTGATTTATTAAAAATATGAATAGAAATAAAAAAGTCCCAGCGGGACAATATGTTTGTAGAAAATAATGAGAAACGAATAATCAAAGCTCCAGCGGAGCGAAATATTTATTTAGCACTACTATTTCGCTCCGCTGGAGCTTTGGTGTAGGATTATATATTTTTGCTATAAATATGATGCTCCGCTGGAGCTTTTAATATATTGCGTAAAATCTTCAATCTAAAGTCTAAAATCTGCGATCTAAAATCTACAATCTACAACTAGCTATACTGCGAGATAAACTGCTGTACAACAACATCAGTATTCTCATGACGTTTTTTCTTTTCCAATGCAATTGGCGGCGCGGCTCTTTCAAGACAATTTTTTACGTCGCAGGTTTCACAGGTTACGCCTACAATTCTTTTTGCAAGTGGTTTTCCTTCAATGAATTTGAATTTCTTTTTCATTGTAGGATTGATCAAAATTCCAACAGAAATACTGCGAATGTTGTCTTTTATAAAAGGATCTTTTGTGGCTGATGAAAAAACCAGGTATTCATTTCCGCTATGTACATAACTGGAAATCTGTGCATCAAAAAAATGAGGTTTATTTTGTCTGATCGCTTCATCTATGGTTTTTACCGAAACCCATCTTCTGCAATAATGCTCGTTGGTTTCGTTCGCATGCGGTTCCTGCTGATTGGTAATGTGTAATTCTTTTTTGATTTGATAAACATCAGAGCCAATTTTATGAGACATTCTTAAAAAGAATAAGTTTTTCAGATGAAAATCTTTCGGCAGCAAATTCGTTAATCGCTGGTAAAAAGATTCCGGAGAAACTTCAAAACTTTCGATTAAAGCAACAAATTCTTCCGGGTTTGGTTTTTCGTTGGTTAGGAAATCATTGATTGTATTAACCACCAGTTGTCTTGGTAATAATAAAGCTCCGGCAAAATAAGAAGCATAAAAATTATGCAAAACCTGATCAAAATTATCGAATTTTATCCAGCTGAAAGTCAGTAAACGATCGGATATTTTAAGATAATTATAAGCAATTTCTTTAGCTAAAATAAAAGCTCTTTGCGGATGATCAATTTCGGTTGAAAGTAATAAAGTTTTGCTTTTTGGGACATAAATAGAGCGTAAATCCTCTAAAGCTTCCTGATCTGTAAAGGCAATTTCTTCTATAGTATAATCGTATTCTTCTTTAAGAATGGCTTCTAATTCTTCAACCGTAATTTTCGAATCTAAATTAATCTGGAATGATTTCGAAAATTCGATTACTTTCTCTTCTAAATCTTCAAAATAATTGCTGTGCGCTTCCTGATAAGAACGCAATGCAGCCAAAAAGAAACTCTCCCGACTTAAATTATAATGCTGAGCAATTTCGATAATGGTACTTATAAACGCATTGACTTTTGCAGGCGCATTAGCAATAATATCAATTAAATCGGCTTCCTGAATTCCAAAAAGTTCTAGTGGAATCTCTTTTAAAATTCCCGATTTTAAGATTTCGCCAATAGGAGCGAGGTTATTATCAAGTTTTAAAGAGATCATTTGGTCATAAGAAACATCCAAATGTTTACAAAGGAGTAAAATTTTATCTGTTTTTGGATATTTTTTTCCCTTTTCAATTTCGTTCAAATACGATTTTGAAAGATTTGTCAATTTGGCTAAGCCAAAAAGCGAAAGATTTTTTTGGGTTCTAACTTGTTTCAGTTTGAGTCCAAATATCAGCTTTATATAGTCTTTTTCGATATCCATGATTCAAATATAGCCATTTAAAAAATAATCGCCAAAAAATTATTTTTAATATTTAGCGAACGTTCGCTTGTTTTGTAAAAAACTTTTTTCTAATATTGTGGTGTAGAAATTATTAGATATCAGATTGTTATAATCAAAATGTTTTTTACAAGTCAATTCTAATTTGAATAACGATTTTGATTTACTAATGAAATAAAAACCACAGCTATGAAAAACCAATTAGAAATTACCGAAACGGCAATGGAATTTTTAGCCGAAAAAAAGTTTTCTTATCCAAACATTTGGACAGAAGAAGCAATTGCTTTTATAACAGAATTGCATCGAAAATTCGAAGCGCAAAGAAAATTACTATTATTACAGCGCGACCAAAAACAAGTCGCTTTGAATCTTGGTATAATGCCTTCTTTTCCTTCAGATACCAAGGCCGTCAGAGAAAGTAATTGGGTGGCTGGAGAAATCCCCAAAGATTTATTAGACAGGAGAGTGGAAATTACCGGGCCGGTCGATCGTAAAATGATTATCAACGCGTTGAATTCGGGAGCCAAAACTTTTATGGCCGATTTCGAAGACAGTACATCTCCAACCTGGCAAAATTTAATGGATGGTCAGACGAATTTAATTGACGCTGTAAACAAAACGATTTCTTATACCGATTCGGCTAAAAACAAAAGTTATCAATTAAATGAAAAAATCGCAACGCTAATCGTTCGTCCAAGGGGATTGCATTTGCCAGAAAAACATCTTTTAATTGATGGAAAAGAAGTTTCTGGTTCTTTAGTAGATTTTGGTTTGTATGTTTTTCATAATCATAAAAAGCTTTTGGAAGACAATTCAGGTCCGTATTTCTATATCCCAAAATTGGAACATTATTTAGAAGCACGCTGGTGGAATAATGTAATTGATTTTACAGAGAATTATTTCAAATTGAAAAGAGGAACCATTAAAGTGACGGTTTTGATTGAAACCATAACAGCAAGTTTTCAATTAGATGAAATTATCTACGAATTGAAAGAACATATTGTGGGATTGAACTGCGGACGCTGGGATTATATTTTTTCATACATCAAGAAATTTCGCAAGAACCCAAAGTTCATCGTTCCGGATCGCGATCAGGTAAATATGACTTCGCCTTTTATGAATGCGTATTCAAATTTGGTAATTCAAAGATGTCATAAAAGAGGGATTCACGCTATTGGCGGAATGGCCGCACAAATTCCGATTAAAAACAATGAAGAAGCCAATGCGCTTGCTTTCGCGAAAGTAAAAACCGATAAAGAAAGAGAAGTTCGAAATGGTCACGACGGAACCTGGGTCGCGCATCCGGATTTGGTTTCGTTAGCAAAAGCTGTTTTTGATGCCGGAATGCCAACTCCAAATCAAATTCATATTAAAAGAGAACATCGCAAAATAATGGAAGAAGATTTGCTTGAACCGCCAATTGGAATCATTACAGAAAACGGTGTTCGAAAAAACATCAATGTTGGAGTTTTGTATCTGGCTTCATGGCTGAATGGTCAAGGGGCTGCGGCTCTGCATAATTTGATGGAAGATGCTGCAACTGCCGAGATTTCGAGATCGCAATTGTGGCAATGGCTTCAAAATAAAGTGACATTGGATAATGACAGAAAATTAGATTTGGCTTATTATCACGAATTGGCTTTAGATGAATATCAGAAAATTAAAACGGAATTAGGAGAAGAAAATTACGAAAAACGTCAATTTCCTTTAGCGGAAAAAGTTTTAGAAAGATTGGTTGTAAATACTGATTTTGTTGACTTTTTGACTATTCCGTGTTACAAATACCTTTAGACAATTAAAAATTTGGAATTAAAAATTAAAAATCTGCGATATCTGCGATATCTGCGTGAAAAAAATATTTTTAATTTTTAATTGAATGAAATGCTTTACTAACCACTTTAACTATATTATTTATGAAAACAACAGAAGACAGAATTCAGGAATTGATTAACGATTGGATTACGAACCCGAGATGGAAAGGTGTTGAACGCCCGTATACTGCTACAGAAGTGGTTACGCTACAGGGTTCTTATCAAATTGAGCATTCTATTGCCAAAATGGGAGCGCAAAAATTATGGAAAAAGTTAAAAAGTCAGGATTATGTTGCTGGTTTGGGCGCATTGACAGGAAATCAGGCGATTCAGGAAGTCGATGCAGGCCTGGAAGCGATTTATTTAAGCGGCTGGCAGGTGGCTGCCGACGCAAATTTGGCGGGAGAAATGTATCCGGATCAATCGCTTTATCCAGTAAATAGTGTGCCAATTGTAGTAAAAAAAATTAATAATGCCTTATTGCGTGCTGACCAGATTCAGGTGGTTAATGAGGTTAAAGATAAAAAAGATTACTTGGTTCCAATTGTGGCCGATGCCGAAGCTGGTTTTGGCGGAAACCTGAATGCTTTTGAACTAATGAAGTCAATGATTGAAGCCGGAGCTTCTGGAGTTCATTTTGAAGATCAGTTGAGTTCTGCTAAAAAATGCGGACATTTAGGCGGAAAAGTTTTGGTACCAACACAGGAAGCTATTAATAAGCTAATTGCGGCACGTTTAGCTTCGGATGTTATGGGAGTTTCAACTTTAATAGTTGCCAGAACAGATGCTGATGCTGCTAATTTATTAACTAGCGATGCAGATCCGAGAGATGCAAAATTTATTACAGGTGAAAAAACCAACGAAGGTTTCTTTTATGTAAAAAACGGAATCGATCAGGGAATTGCAAGAGGTTTAAGCTACGCGCCGTATGCCGATTTGATTTGGATGGAAACAAGTAATCCGGATTTGGTTTATGCTAAAAAGTTTGCCGATGCGATGAAAAAAGAATTTCCAGACAAGATGTTGGCATACAATTGTTCGCCTTCTTTTAATTGGGCTGCAAAATTATCTGTTGCAGAAATGGAAACTTTTAGAGAAGATTTGGCCGCAATGGGTTATAAATTCCAGTTCATTACGCTGGCAGGATTCCATGCTTTGAATACAAGTATGTTCGAATTGTCTAAAGCCTACAAAGAACGCGGAATGGCTGGTTATTCTGAATTGCAGGAACGCGAATTTGCTTTGCAGAAAAACGGATTCAGAGCTGTAAAACATCAGGCTTTTGTGGGAACTTCTTATTTTGATGCGGTTCAAAACACCGTAACAATTGGAAAATCAACAACAACTGCAATGAAACATTCTACAGAGGTTGAGCAATTTTAATTCAATAAAAAACACGGCTGCTTAGCTGTGTTTTTGTTTTTTTGCCACAGATTGCACAGATTGAAAGGATTTAAAAAAAATATTGCCACGAATTTCACGAATTCACTCGAATTTTAATTTGACTTTTAAGTCAATAAATTAGTGAAAATTAGTGAAATTCGTGGCGAACAAAAAATCATTTTAATCTGTGCAATCTGTGGCTGAAAAACTTATTTTTTCAAAAGTCTTGCTTTCATTTTGCTGAAAAATTCTGGCGTAACGCCAATGAATGAAGCAATTTGTTTTTGCGGAACTTTGTGTACCAATGTTCCGTATTTGGTAGTGAATTTCTCAAAGCGTTCTTCTGCGGGTAAACTTAAGTTATCCATTAATCTTTGCTGATTGGCAACTAATGAGTTTTCAATTAAAATTCTGAAAAAGCGCTCTAGTTTTGGAATATCATGAAACAGTTGTTCCTGATTTTCTTTTGATAATGAAACTACTTCAGCTTCTTCTAAAACTTCAATAAAAAGCTGCCCCGGTTTTTGCGAAAAATAGCTGTACATATCGCTCATCCACCAGCCTTCGCAGGCAAACGATAAAACATGTTCAACAATATTGTCATTAATATTGAAACTTCTTAAAATTCCGGAATTTACAAAATATGAATGTTTGCAGATTTCGCCGGCATTCAATAAGATACTTTTGGGTTTGTAAGTGTTTGTTTCTAATTTGGATAAAAAAAGCGCTTGTTCCTCTGCTGTTAGTGAAACATGTTTGGCAATGTTTTCAAGAATTAACTCCATTATTTTTTGTTGTCTATTAAAGTGAATGATGTCGCTTTAAAACGGTTTTTTTCGATTGTTCCCGTTACAGAAGCTTTTCTAATAGCATTACAAAATCCGTCTTCTGCATGTGCGTCACCGTGATCGTGAATAGTTGTTCCGTCAACGAAATATTTTTTTCCGTCAATTCGAACGGCTAAATCACAGCTTTTGCCTTTCATTCCAAACTGACATTCTCCGCAAGATGCTTCAACAATTTGAGGTTTATCAATTACTTTAGTTTGTGCCTGGGTTGAAATTCCGATAAACAGGAAAATCATAAATAGTATTTTTTTCATTTTTTAAGAATTTACAGTTATAAGTTTTGCCGTTTTTTTTGCTCTTTCTACGATTTCTTCAATTGGGGTTGCTAATGAATCGTTGCTTAAAACAACTCCCATTCTGCGGTATGGTCGTGAAGTTGGTTTACCAAAAATCCTGAAATCAGTTTTAGGCAATGCTGCTACTTTTTCAATTCCGGTAAAAGTTGGATTTGCAGAATCTTCAGAAGCTAGAATTACAGCACTGGCTCCGGCTTTTTCTAAAGTAATTTCGAAAATAAGCAAACTTAAAATCGCACGCAAATGCAATTCGAATTCGTTGAAGTTTTGAGTTCCGGCCAAAGTTACCATTCCTGTATCGTGTGGGCGAGGAGAAAGTTCTGAGAAATAAACACCCTCGTTAGTCAGGAAAAATTCAACACCAAAAAGTCCAGCTCCGCCAAGTGCTTCTGTAATTTTTTCTGCCATATCCTGAGCTTCGTATAAGTCTTTTTCTGAAACTAAAGCAGGTTGCCAGCTTTCCTGATAATCACCACGTTCCTGTCTGTGACCAATTGGAGCGCAAAATAAAGTTGGATTATTATTTTGAGTAATAGTCAAAAGGGTAATTTCTGAATGAAAATCAACAAAAGCTTCTACAATAACTTCGATAACATCTCCACGAGAACCTGCTACGGCATATTGCCATGCTTTTTCGATATCACTTTCAGTTTTAATTGTTGATTGTCCTTTTCCAGATGAAGACATTAAAGGTTTTACCACACACGGGATTCCAACTTCCTGAACTGCTTTTTGCAATTCTTCTGCCGAAGTTGCGTATTGATATTGGGCTGTTTTTAAACCTAATTCTTTTGCTGCCAAATCACGAATAGCTTTACGATTCATGGTAAAGTTGGCTGCTTTCGCAGAAGGAACAACCGTTATTCCTTGTTTTTCGTAATCATAAAAACGTTCTGTGCGAATGGCTTCTATTTCTGGAACTATAAAATCTGGTTTGTGTTTGGCTACAATTCGGTCAAGAGCTTCTCCGTCGAGCATGTTGATGACTTCAAAACCGTGAGCAACCTGCATTGCGGGAGCATTTTCGTAACTGTCAACTGCAATTATAATTTGTCCGATTCGTTGAGCGGCAATGACAAATTCTTTGCCTAATTCACCTGAACCGAGGAGTAGTATTTTCATAGGGGAAAGTTTGAATTTTGGAATAGTAAAAGTAGGAAAAAATGTTTTTAACCGCAAAGTTCTATTTAGATGTCTTAATGTAGGTGTACACCGCAGTGCGTCTATGTAATCTATATTTGCAAAGAATTACATAAAGATCGCAAAGAATTTCACACAGATTTTGGACATTCAACAGATTTAATTTAATTGGAATTTGATTTTTAAATTATAAAAGTGACCGTGTAGTTTGTCATTCCGAGGAACGAGGAATCTCCGCAAGTAACTCCGTTCCAATAAGCCAATCTTTGTAGAGCTACTCGCGGAGATTCCTCGTAATGACAAGATTGGTGAAATGTAGAAAAAAAGGCTCGCAAAGATTTAAAATAAACCTTTGCGAACCTTGCGTAAATTCTTTGCGAACCTTGCGGTTAAATATTCTTAATGAAAATGATCTTCTTCGATTTCAAATTCGGCGTCTTTTTCCCAGATTTCCATTTCACAGGGTTTGCAGTTGAATTTTAGTTTGTATTCAAGCTCGCCTTGTTTTAAAACCAATGGTTCTTTTACTTTAACACCCATGATGTCTTTTTGGTGTATTGGGCATTTTTTCAATTCGTATTTAATGCAGTATTTAGTTGTCATTACACGAGATTTTCCCGGATCCCATTGCAATTCGAATGCTTTTTCGATTTCAGTTACACCGTGACGTTCGTAGAATTTACGAGCCGTTTTGTTCGAAACATTGTACATGAAATCTAATTTGGTTTCAGGATACGGATGTGATGTTTTTACCAATTGGTGTTCTTCACGTTTGTAATTTTTCAAACGAATTTCAGTTAACTGATCGTAAACAGATCTTCTCATTTCGTTGATTTTTGAAATAGGAAGGAACCAGTTTTGAGAAAACATTACATTAATTTCATTAGCTGTATAAGGTGTAAAACCTGTTTTTGCCAATTGCGTTTTGATGTTTTCTTCTATTGATTCGCCAGTTTTAGTCTGTTCTTTTGAATGCTCTAAATTTACGATGCTAACGTTTCCGTCTTCATCGGTTGCGATTAATTCAAAACTGGTTTCATTTTCTGTAAGTAATAAAGTCGTGCTGATTTTTCGAACCGCACTATCTTCTCTTTCTACAATTTTGATAAAAGCAGCGTCGTTATTTCTGTAGATGAAAGTTCCGTCTTTAATTTCTTTTAAAACGTTTGGATAAATTTTTCCGTTTTCGGCTTTGTTGACATAAATTCCGTCAGCTTCGTTATTTTCGTTGATGAAGCAAAGTCCGTCACCATTGTTTAAAAATTCACCGTTTTCGATTTCGTAGGCGTTTCCAACAGTTCTGATTAGTTTACCAATATATTGTCCTTTTGATTTTGGGCTTTCCCAAGATCCAATACTATGATTTCTGTCGTTTACAAAATAGTCCGTATAGCCACGGTTGAAAGTTCTGCTTAGAGAAGAATCAAAAGTATAGGTGCAAGTTCCTGATGAAGCTTTCATGTATTTGTCGCTTCCTTCGCCTTCTAAGAAACTATCTAATTTTTGACGTAAAAACGATACGTTGTTTTTTACATAAACAACATCTTTTAATCTTCCTTCAATTTTAAAAGAAACGATTCCAGCTTCAATTAAATTCGGAATCTGATCTGAAATATCTAAATCTTTAATAGAAAGTAAGTGACTGTTTTTAATTAAAGTTTCTCCATTTCCGTCGATTAAGTTATAAGGTAAACGGCAGTTTTGGGCGCAAGAACCACGATTGGCGCTGCGTTCTCCATTGGCCACACTCATATAACAGTTTCCACTGAAAGAAACACATAAAGCTCCGGTTACAAAAAATTCTAATTCAACATCAGCCTTGTCATAGATTTCTTTAATCTGATGCAAATTCAATTCGCGGGCTAAAACCACACGTTTGATTCCGGCATCTTTAAGGAATTTGATTTTATCGGCGTCACGATTGTTGGCTTGTGTGCTGGCGTGAAGGACGATAGGAGGTAAGTCCATTTCCATAATCGCCATATCCTGAATAATCAGGGCATCAACACCAATTTCGTATAATTCCCAAATCATTGAGCGACACGTTTCCAGTTCGTTGTCGTACAAAATGGTATTCATTACTACAAAAACCTGAGCATTAAATAAATGCGCATATTGTACCAAAGCGGCAACATCTTCTATAGAGTTGTTGGCATTTGACCTTGCGCCAAATTGCGGCGCACCAATATAAACTGCATCGGCGCCACTATTAATGGCGGCCATTCCTCCAATTAAATCTTTAGCAGGAGCTAATATTTCAATTTTCTTCTTCATTTTTAGAACTTTAAGCTTTTGTGGTATTCACGGAAAAAAGTGTGCAAAGTTCTTATAAATATTTTGAGTTTGCTAATGCTGAAGGGACTTTTTTTGAAATAGTTAACTAATATGGAATGATGATAGGTAAGATGGTTTGAATTTTGTTGATATAACAAGTATGTTAATCAAACAAGGAACTTACACCTGCGGCGATTAGCATAAAGATAAAAATTATGATAAAAAAGGAATCATATTTACTTCTATCTTTTAGACCAGGTGTTTTTCTGCCTATGTCTGAAAATTTGTAAGCGAATCGGATTCCCAAAATTAATATTATTACACCTATAATTTTCCCCATGGAATTAAAGATTTTTTTGTTACTAATCAGTCGGAAAAGAAAATTCCGCTGTAAAAATTCTGGAAGTTGTTTGGCAGATCTTAATACAAAACTCCACTATAACATATTACACTAAGCGATAAATTGATATTTTTATTTTTTAGTATATGTTTTATTCCCATTTGCATTAATATAATATGTGCCTCCTCTTGGTCCAATTTGAATATCTCTCGATGATGTAGTTGGATTTGAAGAAGGTGAATAAGATGAAGTAGGATAGTAATCTGATGAAGAGTTTAATGAGTTGGAATATGATGTTGAACTTTTTTTTACATAACTCTTTTTACCAAAACTATTTACTGAATATTCATCTCCTGATACTTCTTTATAAATTAATGATCCATCTGTATCAGTTCTTGAATAATTCGCAGTTATTATTTGTGGATCATACAAATCATTAGAAGTCGAATTTTGAGTTGAAGATTTTGTAGATGAAAATGCATATCCTCGATTTCCTCGTTCTTTTGCTGTTTTTTGTTTATGCTGTTCTATGGTTAACAATTGCATATTGTAAGGCTCGTCAGTTCCACCTTCACTTAATGGAATAATATGATCAATTTGATAGCCTTTTGGTGTTGCTTTATATCCTTGTGAATTTAAAAATATTTTTTTATTTGTCTCGCTTCTTTTTACAACTGGTTTGCCAGTAGTTGAATAGTATTGATTGTAAATATATTCAGTTGAACCAATTTTATATGTTTCCTGACTGTAACTAATTGATGTTAGAAAAATTAAAGTAAGTAATATTTTTTTCATAGTTTTTATAGTTTGATCAAATGTAGTTTTTTTCACGAATTGTTAGCTAAAAAAAAACCTCCTCAACTTTATTTTAAGTTGAGGAGGTTTTCAGAACAAATATCTTTAAAGATTAATTCGATTTCATTTTGATTCTATCTAATGTAGATTGAATACTGTTTAATTGTTTTGAAACAATTGCAATCTGACTTCCGTCTAATTCGTTTTTTTCCAGAGCCATTTTGTATTTTTCAATAGCAGCTTCTTCACCTGTAACGCAAGCATTAATAATTGCTTCTGTATCTCCACCTGTAAAAGATGATTTAATATCAATCCAGGTACGGTGTAAAGCTCCTAATGGTCCACCGCCTGAAGTATCGGTTGATTTTCCTAATCTGTTGATTTCATCTTGTAATTCAACAATAAATAAGGCTCTTTCACGGGCATAATCCAAAAATTCGGCTTTGATTGCGTGATTTTCTACGTGTTCTGCGGCGTTTGTATAACCCAGTTTTCCATCTTCCAAAATAGAAATTAATCCGTTTAATGTACTTACTGCTTCTGTCGTTGTTTCATCTGTATGTGTCATGACTTTAATTTTAAATTAATGTATAATACAAAGTTGGGATTTTATAAAGCCTTATGTCTTATAGAATTACATACAGTGTTTATAAGATTGTGGAATGGAAATTTTGAAAGTAAAATTTATTTCTCAAGCAGATTTAGCAGATTTAATTTAATTTTAAAAACTAAAATTTTTTGTTACAGTTTGCGTGAGGATAGCAACGGAAAGCCCAAAGCCTGACGAAGGAAATGCTAGGACTTGCAGCGAATAGCCCGATTCGCTGCGGCGAAACACGCCCAAAATATTTAAGTGCAATTTGTTTTTGTAACCAACCTAATGTTGATGTCGTCAAAAGTAGATCAATCATTAATTAATAGTAAAAATGAAATCAATTTTTAAAGTGTACATGTTGTTTTTTCTAATATTTTATTCTGCAGCTTTTAGCCAAAATTTAGAATCTAAAATAGATAAGCTGGTAAACGAGAAATTTAAACCAGACGGTCCTGGAGCTGTTTTTTTAGTTTCTAAAAAAGGAAAAGTGGTTTACAGGAAAGCCGTTGGAGAGGCAAATTTAGAAATGAATATTAAAATGCAGCCTGAGTTTGTTTTTGAAATTGGATCTATGACTAAACAATTCACGGCTGTTTCTATCTTAATGCTGGTAGAACAAGGCAGGATTAAGCTGGATGATGATATCACGAAATTTATTCCGGATTATCCAACCAACGGAAATGTTATTACAATACATCATTTATTGACACACACTTCTGGAATTAAAGATTTTACGAGTATGAAAACTATTAAAAATATTGCCAGAGAAGATTTGTCTCCAAAAGAATTAATTGATTTTTTTAAAAATGAACCCATCGATTTTAAACCCGGAGAACAGTTTAAGTATTGTAATTCAGGATATGTTGTTTTAGGATATATTATCGAAATTGTGTCGGGTCAGACTTATGAAGATTTTATACGAAATCATATTTTCGAAAAAATCGAGATGAACAACAGTTACTACGCAAGCCACGATAAAATAATAAAAAACAGAGTTTCCGGTTATCGTAACAGGGATGGATTGGTGAATGCAAATTATATTAGTTTTTCGATACCATATGCTTCAGGTTCAATTATATCTAATGTAGATGATATGTTAAAGTGGCAAAATGCAATTGATTCTGATAAATTAATTAGTTCAAAAAGCGCCGAAAAAGCGTTTACAAATTATACGTTAAACGATGGCAGTAAAATTGATTATGGATATGGGTGGCATATAAAAGATTTAAATAGAAAATTGGTACGTGAGCACGGTGGGAGTATTTTCGGTTTTAAATCAATGGGAGTTTATGAACCTAATGAACAGGTTTATGTAATAGGATTGAGCAATTGTGATTGTAATTCGCCAACTGCGCTTACAAGAGATATTGCCGCTTTAGTATTGCAATGACGGGAATAAAAAAAGGGTGCTATAAGCACCCTTTTAGTAGAATTAATATGGTTTTACACAGTCAAAGCTTCTTTGATTCTGCGTAAAGCTTCTTTTAATATATCATTACTTGTTGCGTAAGAGAAACGGATACAGTTTGGATTTCCAAAAGCGTCACCAGTTACGGTTGCTACGTTTGCTTCGCCTAAAAGATACATTGATAAATCGTTGGCATCCTTAATCTCTGTTCCTTTTAAAGTTTTTCCGAAGAAAGAAGAAACGTCTGGGAAAACATAAAATGCTCCTTCCGGAACGTTGATTTTTACTCCGGGAATTTCTTTTAATAACCCAACAACCAAATCTCTGCGTTCGTGGAAAGCCTTAACCATGTGGTTTAATACGCTAGGATCTGCATCAACAGCCGTAATTGTAGCACGCTGCGCAACAGAATTTGCTCCTGAAGTTACTTGTCCCTGAATTTTTGTACATGCTTTTGCAATGAATTCCGGTGCACCTATGTAACCAATTCTGTATCCTGTCATAGCAAATGCTTTTGCAACTCCGTTTACAGTAATTGTTCTTTCAAACATTCCAGGAATTGAACCGATACTGCAGAAAGTTCCTGAGAAATTGATGTGCTCATAAATTTCATCGGCAACCACATATATATTTGGGTGTTTTTCTAACACTTTTGCAAGAGCTGTTAACTCTTCTCTGCTGTACACAGATCCAGATGGGTTACAAGGAGAACTGAACCACATCATTTTTGTTTTTGGTGTAATGGCAGCTTCTAATTGTGCTGGTGTAATTTTAAAATCAGTATCTACAGACGTTGGAACTTCAACAGGAACTCCGCCAGACAATTTTACAATTTCGAAATAAGAAACCCAATAAGGTGCTGGTAAAATAACCTCGTCACCATCATTTAACATCACTTGTGCAATATTATATAAAGATTGTTTTGCTCCTGTCGAAACTACAATTTGAGTTGGTTTATAATCTAAATCATTATCTCTTTTGAATTTTCTGCAAATAGCCTCTCTCAATTCTAAATAACCTTCTACCGGAGAATATGTGCTGTAATTTTCGTCAACTGCTTTTTTAACAGCTTCTTTAATAAAATCTGGTGTATTAAAGTCTGGCTCACCTAAACTTAAACTGATAATGTCTTTTCCCTGCGATTTTAATTCACGTGCTAAAGCAGCCATTGCTAAGGTTTGTGATGTCGCTAAGTTGTTAATTCTGTCTGAAAGAATATGATTCATTATAAAAATTTTGAATGTCCTTAATTTCAACTTAATTAAGGATGGTTAATTATTAATAGATTTTTGATTTTTATGCTAGTTCCGGTTTCATTCCAAGATCTTTTAAGTGCTTGTAATGTGCTATAACAGCTCCTCTCATGGTTCTGAATTCATGATAAGGCAAGTTGCATTCTTTTGCGGTTTCTTTTACAATTTCAGCAATTTTTCCGTAGTGAATGTGACTGATATTCGGAAAAATATGATGCTCTATCTGATGATTTAACCCTCCGGTAAACCAGTTGATTATTTTGTTTTTTGGAGCAAAATTAGCCGTTGTGTATAATTGGTGAATGGCCCATGTGTTTTCCATTTCGCCGTTTTCATTTGGAACCGGATTTGAAGTTTCTTCAATTACGTGTGCCAATTGAAAAACAATACTTAAAATTAATCCGGCAACATAATGCATGACGAAAAAGCCAATAACAACTTTCCACCATGTTACACCTAAAACCATTGGTAAAACCATCCAGATTAAAACATAAATTATTTTAGTGATCACTAAAACGGTCCATAATTTAGCCGGACTTTGTGGTGTTCCGTATGATAATTTTCTTTTCAGATAGTTTTTCATTTGTTTAAAATCGGTTGTTAAAGCCCAATTAAAAGTCAAAAGTCCGTATAAGAAAAAAGAATAATAATGTTGAAATTTATGAAATTTATGCCATTCAGCATTTTTTGTAAAACGAATAATTCTTCCCGCATCAAGATCTTCATCATGACCGTGAATATTAGTATAAGTATGATGAAGTACATTGTGTTGTACTTGCCAGTTGTGTACATTTCCGGCTAAAACATAAATGCTTCCACCCATAATTTTGTTGATCCAGGATTTAGAAGAGTAAGATCCATGATTTCCATCGTGCATTACGTTCATACCAATTCCGGCCATTCCAACTCCCATAAGAATGTTTAGTAACAATTGTGCCCAAAAAGGCATGTTAAGAGTTAAGATCAAAAAGTATGGCGTTAAAAATACGGCAAACAAAATAACGGCTTTTAAGTGCAGCTTCCAGTTTCCGGTTTTCTGAATGTTGTTCTCTTTGAAGTAATTGTTTACTCGTGAGTTAAGTGTTCTGAAGAACTTCAGATTGTCTTGCTTAGCAAATGTAGGCGCAGTGTTATTCATAATTAATTTAAATAGTTTTCAAAGGTAATTATTATAAATTTTCAATTTGCAAAATTGAGTTAAATATTTCAATCGTAAAGTAGTACTTTTGTTAAAAAATTAGAGCAATGGATGAGATATTGAAATATTTTCCTGATTTGACCGACATTCAAATCGAACAATTTCAAAAATTAGACTTTTTATATCACGATTGGAATGAAAAAATCAATGTTATTTCACGTAAAGACATTGATGCTTTATATACAAAACATATTTTGCATTCGCTTGGAATTGCAAAAATTATGAACTTTGAACCTGGAGCAACTGTTCTTGATGTTGGAACCGGAGGTGGATTTCCAGGGATCCCGTTAGCGATTCTTTTTCCTGAAACCCGTTTTTATTTAATTGATGTTATTGCCAAGAAAATAAAAGTCGTTCAGGGCGTTGTTGATGCTTTGGAACTAAAAAATGTAAAAGCTGAACAAAAACGTGCCGAATTGGTAAAGGGAGATTTTGATTTTATTGTAAGTCGTGCCGTTACAAATATGCCGGATTTTGTTTCGTGGATTAAGGATAAAATTAAAAAGCAGCATAAGCATACATTAAAAAACGGAATTTTATATCTTAAAGGTGGAGATTTGGCAGAAGAATTAAAAGATTTCCCAAAAGCAACATTATATGATTTGTCGACTATTTTTGAGGGTGATTTTTTTGAGACTAAAAAAGTCGTGCATTTGCCATTGAAGTTTCAGCCTTAAATTTTTTTTCAAAAGTTTTAGGTTTAAAAACCTTTGAAAATAAATAAACCGAATCTAAATTTTAGATTCGGTTTTTTATTAGATTTCGAAATTAATAATTGTACTAATAAACCATTTCTTCGATTTGCAAAAATGAATTTCTTTTTTGATCTACATGATCTATAAACTCATTAAGAGATTGTGTTGCTGCTTCAGGAGAATATTTATATTTAGGATCGAAGAAAAATTCTCTGCAAATTACAGGCTCATTGGATGAATCATAAATTGCTTCGTCAGTTTCGTCAATATCCTCATCATTATATTGGCAAGGAAACAAACGCGCTAATTCTATTATTGTACTACTAAACCATTTATCGAATACTTTCTTTTTTGGACAAATGTGACGTGCAAGTAAAACTAAACCAACAAGTTCGTTTTGAAGATAGTATGATCCTTTTCTATATCTTACATCTACCATTTTCACATTCATAAGCGCGATCCAGATTGGTCCATTTACAGAGTTTGTTGCAGGAATATTTAAATCTGTATCAAAATCCAAAGGATGAGAATAGTCACGATCGGCTATTGAACACCAAAGTGCTTCGATACGGCTGTCGATATCATTTGCTGCTTTTGTATATCCTGTAAAGCGCCAATTTACCCATTCTAAAAGAGCTGCTGTTAAACCTACAGCAGCTTTCTGGTTAATTTGAGCCAATGCGATTTCAAGTTCTTCATTTCCTTCTAAAGGATCTAATAGTGCGTCAATTTTCTTTTTTGTCCATTTAAAATTAATTGGATGACCAATACATTTTGATTTTACGATGATTTCAGGAACATTTTTTAAATTTTTCATAAGCTTTTTAATTTAGAATTAGTGTCATGTTTTATATCAGTAAAACTATTTTTTCTACTTGTTTCTTAGTGATTTAAAACTTTGACAAAATTATATGTTAGCTTATTTTTAACCTGATCCTATAAGTTTTTTGAATGATAAATTAGGATTTTTCAGGAGTTAAGTAGCTGATTTTTAACAACATAAGAAAAGTACTACAAAATTTACAATTGTTTAAAAATGAGTTGTTTAAAAAAAAGAAACCCACAATTATCAAAAGACAACTGTGGGTTCTATAAATTAGATAATCTAAATGTATTATCCTAAAAACGGATATCTGTAATCTTCAGGAGTTACAAAAGTTTCTTTTATAGTTCTAGGAGAAGCCCAACGTAATAAGTTCAATGCAGAACCTGCTTTATCGTTAGTTCCAGAAGCTCTTGCTCCACCAAAAGGCTGCATTCCTACAACTGCTCCGGTTGGTTTGTCATTGATGTAGAAGTTACCTGCAGCATTTTGCAATTTCGTAGTCGCTACTTCAATAGCATAACGATCCTGACTAAATACAGCTCCTGTTAAAGCGTACTCAGAAGTAGTATCAACTAATTCTAAAGTTTCTTCCCATTTTGCATCTTCATATACGTATATAGTAATAACTGGTCCGAATAATTCGGTTTCCATTGTAGTATATTTTGGATTTGTAGTTACAATAACAGTCGGTTCAATAAAATATCCTACAGATTTATCATAGTTTCCACCAATAATGATTTCAGCGTCAGCATCTTTTTTAGCCTGATCGATATAACTTGCCAGTTTATCAAAAGAACCTTCGTGAATAACTGCTGTAATAAAGTTTCCGAAATCTTCCGGAGAACCCATTTTCATCGATTTTGCATCAGCAATTAATTGTTCTTTTACAGCTGGCCATAAACTTTGTGGAATATAAGCTCTTGAAGCTGCAGAACATTTTTGTCCTTGAAATTCAAATGCTCCACGAGTAATTCCTGTCGCAACTTGTTTTACGTTAGCACTTGGGTGCGCGATGATAAAATCTTTACCACCAGTTTCTCCAACGATTCTTGGGTAAGTTTTATAGTTGTTGATGTTTGCACCAATTTTCGCCCAGATATCTTTAAATACATGAGTAGATCCTGTAAAGTGAACTCCGGCGAAATCACGGCTTGCCAAAACAGTATCTGTAATCATTAAAGCATCTCCAAAAACAACGTTGATAACACCATCAGGGACACCAGCTTCTTTGAAAACATCAATAATAACTTTTGCAGAATAGACCTGGCTGTCACTTGGTTTCCAAATAACAACGTTACCCATCATAGCAGCACTTGCCGGAAGATTTGCAGCAATAGCAGTAAAGTTAAATGGAGTAATCGCGTAAACAAACCCTTCAAGAGGTCTGTATTCTAAACGGTTCCAAACTGTAGAATCAGATTTTGGCTGATCGTTGTAAATCTGAGTCATGAATTCTACGTTGTAACGTAAAAAGTCGATCAATTCGCAAGAAGCATCAATTTCTGCCTGATGAATATTTTTAGATTGTCCGATCATAGTAGCAGCGTTAATACGAGCTCTGTATGGACCTGCAATAAGTTCAGCAGCTTTTAAGAAAATAGCAGCACGTTGTTCCCATGCCATATTTGCCCATGCTTTTCTTGATTCAAGTGCATTGGCAATTGCTTTTTCGATATGTTGTTTTTCAGCTAAATGATAGGTTCCTACGATATGTTTGTGATCGTGAGGTGCTGAGATGGTTTTTGTATTTCCGGTTTTGATTTCTTCACTACCAATGTATAATGGAACATCGATTTTAGAGTTCCACATTGAAGTGTATGCTGCCTGAACAGCTGCTTTTTCTGGTGAGTTCGGTGCGTAACCTTTTACTGGTTCGTTTACCGCTTTTGGTACATGAAAGAATCCTTTTAACATGGGTTGAAAGTATTTAAAATTACGAATTATTTAAATTTTTACAAAAGTACAAAGGATATTTTGATTATATCATAACACAATATTAAAAGTTGTAATTAAATAAACTAATCTGGCGAAATTGTAAAGAGCCTGAATCAATTAATAATTAAATTTGATAGAAATACGCCAGAATATTTGATAATTTCTTAAATGGAAATACTATGAAAGTGCCTCTTTTAGCTTTTAACGATAACGGAATTTATTGCCAGCAGGCCGATGTTTATCTCGATCCCTGGCGACCGGTGAAAAACGCCATTATTACACACGGACATTCTGATCATGCGCGTTGGGGGCATCAAAATTATATTACACATCATACTAATATTCCCATTATTCGACATCGTTTGGGCGAAATAAATGTGACAGGAAAAGACTGGAACGAAACCTTTGTAATCAACAATGTAAAATTCTCGTTTCATCCCGCCGGACATATTATTGGAAGCGCACAAATTCGTGTAGAACATAAAGACGAAGTTTGGGTTTTTACAGGCGATTATAAAGTGGAAGACGACGGAATTTCTGTTCCATATGAAGTGGTGAAATGCCACACTTTCATCACCGAATGTACTTTTGGATTACCCGCTTTTAACTGGACACCGCAAGCCGAAGTTATTACAGAAATCAATAATTGGTGGGCAGAAAATAAAGCAGAAGGAAAAACTTCAATTCTCTTCGGATATTCTTTAGGAAAAGCACAAAGGCTTTTAAAATACTTAGATACAGATCTCGGAACAATATATACGCACGGCGCCATTGAAAATATGACCAAAGTGGTACGTCCTTTAATTGATCTTCCGCCAACAAAGCTGGTGACTTACGAAACTAAAAAAGAAGATTTACTAGGAAACATTGTCCTTGCACCGCCAAGCGCACATGGAAGTACGTGGATTAGAAAAATGACGCCTTTCGTAACAGGTTCTGCAAGTGGCTGGATGGCTTTTCGCGGAGCCAGACGCCGACGCGCGATTGATAAAGGTTTCGTTTTAAGTGATCATTGCGACTGGTATTCTCTTTTGGACAGTATAAAAGCAACAGGCGCAGAAAAAATAATCTGCACACACGGTTATACCGATATTTTCTCCAAATATTTACGAGAATTGGGTTACGATGCCAGAACAGAAAAAACGCAATATGAAGGTGAAACGGCAGAAATGCAAAAAGAAGTTGAAACTCAGAAAGAAATTCAGGAATGAAAAATTTCGCCCAACTCATAAAGACACTTGACAGTTCTAATAAAACAAACGTAAAAGTCGATGCACTGACCTTGTATTTTAAGAATGCATCGCCGGAAGATAAAGTCTGGACGATTGCGATTCTTTCACACCGTCGGCCGCCAAGACCTGTAAATACGACATTATTGCGAATTTGGGCAAATGAACTGGCCAATATTCCGTTATGGCTTTTTGAAGAAAGTTACCATATTGTTGGAGATTTGGCCGAAACGATTGCGCTAATTATTCCAACTACAAAAGAACATTCTGATAAAAGTTTAACAGAATATCTTCAGGAAATTATTGCTTTACGCAAAAAAACAGATGCTGAAAAAAAGGAATATTTACATGAAAACTGGCTGGCACTTAATTATTACGAACGCTTTGTATTTACCAAACTAATTACCGGAAGTTTAAGAATTGGCGTAAGCCAAAAATTAATGACAAGAGCACTTTCTAAAGCTGAAGATGTAGAGGAAGATGCATTGGCGTATAAATTAATGGGAAATTGGGATCCAAATACAATCACGTTTCAGGAATTGATTTTAGACGAACAAAGCAGTGATTATTTATCAAAACCTTATCCGTTTTATCTCGCATATCCAATTGAAGGTGAAGTTGAAAGTTTGGGAAACCCCGAGGATTGGTCAATAGAGCATAAATGGGATGGAATCAGGTCGCAAACCATCATCCGCGAAGGCGAAATTTATGTCTGGTCAAGAGGCGAGGAGTTGGTTACTGATAAATATCCTGAGTTTAAATCTTTTGTTGGTTTAATTCCTAATGGAACCGTAATCGACGCTGAAATTTTGGCTTTTCCAGAAGGCGAAATCGGAACTTTTAATGATTTGCAAACCCGAATAGGACGTAAAACCATTTCAGCAAGCTTACTCGAAAAAGTTCCCGTAATTTTAAAAGCCTACGATATTTTAGAATGGGAAGGGCAGGATATTCGCTATTTGCCTTATGCCGAAAGAAGATTATTATTAGAACAATTATACGATACCATTAAAGATAAAACGGCTTCGTTTCAATTATCAGAAAGAGTTTTGCTCCATTCCTGGGATGATGTGACGGCCGAAAGAATGCGTGCCCGCGAAATGAAAAGCGAAGGTTTGATGCTTAAAAGAAATGATTCTGCCTATTTGGTTGGAAGAAAAAAAGGCGATTGGTGGAAATGGAAAATTGAGCCTTTGGTAATCGATGCCGTTTTAACGTACGCGATGCGAGGACACGGAAGACGGTCTAATTTATTTACTGATTATACTTTTGCTCTTTGGCAGACCAATGACAAAGGCGAAAAAGAATTGGTCACCTTTGCAAAAGCCTATTCTGGTTTAACCGATGCTGAATTCAGAAGAGTCGATGATTTTATAAAGAAAAACACTTTGGAACGTTTTGGACCGGTTCGAAGCGTTACGCCACAATTGGTTTTTGAGATTGGTTTTGAAGGAATTGCACTTTCAAAAAGACATAAAAGCGGTGTGGCAACGCGTTTCCCAAGAATTTTGAGATGGCGACACGATAAAAAAATTGAAGATGCCAATTCGATTGAAGACTTAAAAAGCATGATTTCGTAAAAGGTTCAAAGGAACAAAGTGGCAAAGTTTCGAAGAAAAAACTTTACGAAACAGCTAAAACTTTGTCCCTTGAGCCTTTGCAACTTTGAACCTTAAAAAAAAATGAATAGAGAAGAACTATATACAATTGCAGAAAATTGGTTTCAGAATCAGGGTTGGAAAGCTTTTCCATTTCAAACCCAAACCTGGACCGCATTTTTGCAGGGAAAAAACGGCTTGCTAAACGCGCCAACCGGTAGCGGAAAAACCTATGCCTTATGGTTTCCGATAGTTCTTGATTACATGAAAAAAAATCCGGATTATAAAACGAAACATAAACCCGGATTAAAAGCCATTTGGATTACACCTTTACGAGCACTTTCTGTTGAAATAAAACAAGCTGCAGAACGAATCGTCGAAGATTTAGATCTGCCGTTAACCGTTGGAATCCGCTCTGGAGATACTTCTCAAAGCGAAAGAGCGAAGCAAAGCAAAAAAATGCCGGATTTGCTGATAACAACGCCTGAAAGTCTACAGTTGCTTCTCGCATCAAAAGAATTTGCGAAAACTTTTGCCAATTGTTCCGCCATTGTGGTTGACGAATGGCACGAATTGTTAGGCACAAAACGGGGTGTTCAAATGGAATTGGCTTTGTCGAGATTAAAAATAGTGGCACCCAAAATGCGAATCTGGGGAATCTCAGCCACAATTGGAAATCTAGAATTGGCACAGCAAGTTTTATTAGGATTAAATTCTGAAGCCTATCAAAATTCGGTTTTGATAAAGGCCAATATCAATAAGAAGATAAAAGTGCTTTCGATTCTGCCTGAAAAAATGGACAGTTATCCATGGCGAGGTCATATGGGTTTGCATTTGATTGATGAGGTGGCAAAAATCATCAGAAGAAGTAAAACGACTTTAATATTTACCAATGTCCGTTCTGCCTGCGAAATGTGGTTTCAGGCGATATTAGAAAAATATCCTGAATTTGCCGGAGATATGGCAATGCACCACGGAAGCATTAGTAGAGAAACCAGATTGTGGGTTGAAAATGCGATTCGAAGTGAAGACTTAAAAGTAGTAGTTTGTACGTCAAGTCTTGATTTAGGAGTAGATTTTGCTCCTGTTGAAACCATTATTCAGGTTGGCGGGCCAAAAGGCGTTGCACGTTTTTTGCAACGAGCCGGACGAAGTGGGCATCAGCCGGGAAAGGAAAGCGTAATTTATTTTCTTGCCACTCACGCTATTGAATTAATAGAAGCTTCGGCATTAAAAAAAGCAGCTGCAAGAACAATTGTCGAAGACCGAATTCCGTACTTGAACAGTTGGGATGTTTTGGTTCAGTATTTAAATACGCTGGCAGTTGCGGATGGGTTTTATCCAGATGAAATTTTTGAAGAAGTCAAAAACACCTTTTGTTATCAAAACATGACAAAAGAAAACTGGAACTGGATTCTGAATTTTATTACCAACGGAAGTCAGAGTTTACAAGCATATGACGAATTCAAAAAAGTAGAAATCGAAGAAGACGGACGCTTTAAAATTAATAGCCGACTGATTGCGATGCACCACAGAATGCAGATTGGAACTATTGTTGGCGATGCCGCGCTGAATGTTAAGTTTTTAAGCGGCGGTTATATAGGTTCTATAGAAGAATGGTTTGCTTCAAAATTACAACCTGGCGATGTTTTTACCTTTGCCGGTAAAAGACTGGAATTATTTCGGGTAAAAAATATGCAGGTTTTAGTGCGAAAAGCAGATCCTAAAAAAGCGTCAAGAGTAGTAAGCTGGATGGGTGGGCGTATGGCTTTATCGGTACAAATGAGTGAATTGTTGAGAGAAGAATTATATGCCGCAAATACTGATAAGTTGACGCCGGAACTAATTGCATTGCAACCTCTTTTTGCCAGACAAAGAAAAGAAAGCATCGTTCCGGATGCAAATGAATTTTTAATTGAAACTTTTAAAACCAGAGAAGGGTTTCATGCTATTTTTTATCCCTTTGAAGGCCGGTTCGTGCACGAAGCTTTGGCCAGTATGTTGTCTTATCGAATTAGTTTATTGTTTTCCATCACGTTTTCTTTAGCTTACAATGACTACGGATTTGAATTACTTTCAGATCAGGAAATTGATATGGAAAGTGTTTTTGATAATAATTTATTTTCAACAGAATATGTACATCATGATTTGCAAAAAAGTTTGAATTCGACCGAAATGGCGCGACGAAAATTCAGGGATATTTCTGTAATTGCCGGTTTGGTATTTACCGGAATGCCTGGAAAACCAGTTAAAACCAAACATTTGCAAAGCGGTTCGCAATTGCTTTTTGAAGTGTTTAGAGATTATGAACCCGACAATTTATTGCTTCAGCAGGCGTATATCGAAACATTCGAACATCAGTTAGAAGAAGGCCGTTTGATTCAGGCTTTAGAACGAATTAACAGGCAAACCATTGTTTGGAAACAATGTAATAAACCGACACCTTTTAGTTTCCCAATCATTACAGACCGACTTCGGGAAAAATTATCAAGTGAAACATTGGCAGAAAGAATTAAAAAAATGACAGCCAGTTACATGAAATAATTTTGGACTGATTTTTGGATAAACAAATATTAAACACATAGAAACATAGATTTTATATTTGGATAGGTGATCAGAAAAAGAAACTAGTTTGTCACATATAGCCTGATAGAATTTTACCGGCTGCACATAGTATAAAACAAACACGGATTTCACAAATTTGCACAAATTTTAATCGTTAGTTTAGTTTGTGAAATTAATTTCACGAACGAATTAGTGGCAATTAGTGAAATTCGTGTTTAAGGTTGACTTTATAATACGTTTTTTCGATATTCCGTAAATCTATGTTTCTATGTATTGAAATAATTTATAGTCAAAGGGAATGAACATAATAATAAACAATCAGGATTTCATTCTGCATCAGTCTGGTGCTGTTTTTTGGGAAAAAGAAAAAATACTTTTAATCTCAGATGTGCATTTAGGAAAAGTGGCGCATTTTAGAAAACACGGAATCGGAATTCCAAACAATGCCATTTTTGAAAATTTCACCCGATTAAAAACGGTTTTAGAATTATTTAATCCAAAAACAATCGTTTTTTTGGGCGATTTGTTTCATAGTAAAATCAATAACGAATGGGATCTCTTTGTGCAATGGAATAAAGAACATTCGCAGAAAATAATTTTAGTGGAAGGAAATCACGATATTATCTCAAAAGAAAATTATTCAGATTTAAATATTGAAATTTATACCGAATTACAAATAGGCAATTTTTTATTAACCCATCATCCAACAGAGAAAGAAGATTTTTTTAATTTTTGCGGACACATTCATCCCGGCATACAATTAAGAGGATTAGGACGACAATTTTTAAGTTTATCGTGTTTTTTTCACAAACCAAATCAATTAATTTTTCCGGCTTTTGGAGAATTTACAGGAAATTCATACTTAATTCCAACAGAAAAAGACAAAGTTTACGCAATTACAAAAGAGGGAATAATAGAAGTTGCAATAAATTAATTTAATGCAAAAGGTGCGCACATTCTAAAAGTAGGAACAATTACTTTGAATGTTTTTGTGGTGGTAAAATTGATCATATTAAAATGACCTTTCATGGCTCCGTATGGAGATGAAAGCAAACAACCAGAGCTGTAAGTGTGATTTTCACCAGGCTTTAAAACAGGTTTTTTTCCGATAACTCCTTCTCCGTCAACAACTTCAAGGTCGTTTAGAGAGTCGAAAATTTCCCAGTGACGAGATGTCAACTGAACCGAATCTTTACTATGATTTTCAATTGTAATTACATAGCTAAAGGCAAAATGAATCTTGTAGTTCTTGAAGTAAGTACCTTCAAAACTAGTTAAAACAGATATTTTTATGCCTCTTGTAATCTGAGAAACCATACTAACGTCGTATATATGTGAGTGTTATAGTGGCAAACTTACGAAAAAAAATCGTTTACCCGAAATCCTTTAACAATGTTTTAATTGGTGATATTGATAGAGTTAGCATTCCCTTTTCCGATAACTCTTTCATATCGATCAGAACTTTGCTTATAATATACCAATATTGTGTATTCATTTTCGGTTTGGTAGAAGTTGCCGTCAATTGCATTTTCATAATCAACAATACCATTTTTATCTGCAATTTTATATTGAAAATTGGTAAAACCCTGTTTGATCATGATAGCTTTTTCAAAAACACCTTTATCCTGATTGTAATCCATTTTATTTTCTGGCGACAGGCTGTAATTATTAAACATCCCGGTAACATAAATGTCTTTATTATTTGACCTGAATGTTGGTGCCGAAAGTGTAAAATAAACCCAGGCATAATCGGCTTCAATTTCGTTGTTAGAACCATTGATGTTTTTAACTACAAAATTACCGTTTACATCTTCATAATTGGTATAAATTTGATTGGCTCTTGCGGCATTGGTATACAAATAAGAGTTATAAATATCATTATTAGACCCTACTTTCCCTACATTATTATTAGCGGCCCGAATGTCTTTATTTTCAAAATATAAAAATTCATTTCCTCCCCAAAACAAAGTTTCCTGTCCGTATTTATAAACCAACTGATTGCCAATCGTATATTGCGGAGGAATATTTTTAATTACGGTATTAAAATCTCCATTTTGCAGCAAAAGAACTCTCACATTTTGCAAAGGCGTTTGAAAAGCAATATCATTAGAAAGTACCGTAAACTCAAGATTTTGCATATAGTCTATATTGCTGAGGTTTCGGCTTCTTTTTACCTGAGCCGCAACAGTCGAATGCTCTTCGTATAAAATAAATTTTCTTGAGAAAACCACTTCTTTATCTTCGTTCAGAATTTTTACAATATAATTTCCTGAAAGTCTTAATTGCGTTGTAAACTGATTGGGAAAAGCAAGTCGGTAATGTGAATAAACCTGAAGCGTGTTAAACGAATTTACATAATCGGTAATTCTTTGATTATCAAAACCACGAATAAAATCTGTTTTCGGAATATCGGTTGGTTTCCAATTATAATCGCAATGCGTAATATCGAAATAATAATTGGCTTCATTACCAAATAAATCATCGAATTGCAATTCAAATGTGGAGCCTAATTCAAATATCGGCACAACATTATTTCCGTTTTGAACAAACGAAACTGTTTTTATATTATAAGGAGGAATAACTTCTCTTTGTACTTCCTGCGCTGTCGCGAAAGTAAAAATGAAAAACAAAAGAAAGTTCTGAAACAAAAATTTTGACATCTTATTGCGTTGTAAGATTGTAAATATAACAATTTATATAACGAAAAATAGTACGTTTTATTGGTTTTAAAAACAATTTATTAAGAACCCAAAATGTAATCCAGATTAACTTCGATTTCATCATTAACAAAACTTTCTTCTAAAAGCGAATCAGATAATAGCTTTTTGTTTTCCTGCAATTTAATTATTTTTTCTTCTACCGTATTTTTTGAAATAAACCTGATAACATTTACTTTATTCAATTGACCAATTCGGTGTGCCCGCCCAACTCCTTGTTTTTCAGCAAAAGGATTCCACCACGGATCCAGAAATAAAACATAAGAAGCTTTGGTAATATTCAAACCAACACCGCCCGCTTTAAGCGAAATAAAAAATAACAACGGTTCTTCTTTTTCCTGAAAAAGTTTTACTTGCTGTTCTCTTTTACTTGCCGGAGTTTCACCTGTAATTTCACAAAATGCTATTTTATTTTCTTTACACCAATCCGTATAAAAATTCAGATTAGTAACAAACGAACTGAAAATAATAGTCTTTTGTTTTCCTTTTACTAAGCTTTCCAGATAATGAGTAACCGCAATATATTTTCCGGAATCAATTTCAGATTCCTGATCCACCATTTTTGGATGATTACTCAACTGTCTTAACTTCATCAACGTATTGATAATGCTAATTTTGTCAGGACTTGATCCGTCTGTTTTTAATAAAAAATTACGCGCTTTTGATTTTTCCTGCTCATACAATTTTTCCTGTTCAGGATCCATGTCACAGTAATAAATCTGCTCTGTTAATTCTGGTAAATCCTTTAAAACCTGTTCTTTGGTTCTTCTTAATATGTAAGGCTGAATCAGATTTTTTAATTCAGATAAACTGTTTTCATCCTGCTTTTTTTCAATCGGAATTTTAAAATTTTCCGCGAAAAAATTATAACTGCCCAAAATTTCCGGATTTATAAATTCCATTTGCGACCATAAATCGTCAAGCGAATTTTCTATTGGCGTACCACTCAACGCAATTTTATTATATGTATTTATTTTATTAATCGCTTTGAAAATCTTAGAATTCTTGTTTTTAATGTATTGACTTTCGTCTAAAATTAAATACCTGAAATTGACTTTTTCTAAGATTGAAATATCACGATGCACAATACTGTAACTCGTAAAAATTAAATCACAAGAGTCTAATCTGCTCGCTAATAATTTCCTGTCATTACCCACATATTGCATTTTCGAAAAGTGCGGTGTAAATTTCGCAGCTTCATTGTACCAGTTAAAAACCAATGAAGAAGGTAAAACAATCAGCGTTTTTAAAGGTTCTCTTTCTATAGTAGTTTCATTTTGAAACAAATCAAAATTCGTGGTTTTTGTTGTAAATCCTAATTGTTCCTGTACGGCAACCAGAACGGCCAGGGTTTGTAATGTCTTACCCAGTCCCATATCATCAGCCAGACAAGCACCAAGATTCGAGTTAAAATGACCCAAAAGCCATTTTACACCATCAATTTGATAAGGTCTTAAAGTAGCTTTTAGCAAATCAGAAGCTACATATTCAGCTTCGTAAATGGGTTCAATGTCATTTTTGATTTCCGGTATTGCATCCAAAGCAGTAAAATTACTTTTACGCAAAAGAAGATTTCCGTCTTCTGTTTTTGCCAGTTTTGCCAGCGAACTATATTTACTGAACCATTCCAACGGAATCAAAAAATAGTTTCCGTCAGGCAATAAAAAGAGTCTTTCTTTGCTTTTTATATTGGGAATTATATCACTAAAGTTAATTGTATAAGTTCCAATTGTAATGATTATTTTAATGTCAAACCAATCTCCGGTTGTTTCTTTTGAAGCTGAAACCGTATGGTTTTCTGTAATGATTTCTTTGCTTTCGAGTTTTAAATTCTGAATAGTAAATCCCAGATTTTCAAGTTCTTCTTTGCGATCAATAACGAATTGAATATTGGTGTAAGGATCACTGATTTCTGTTTCAGAATTCAACCCCAATAATTCGTTTTTGATTTTTATGAAACCAATTTCAAGTAATTTATTTGTGTATAAAGTTTCATCAGCACTTCGTTTAAACTGAATTATTTTGGGTTCATTGATAATACTGAAATCAACAAACGAATGTGTTTTTTTTATTTTGGCTGAATCAAATGAATAGCCATTATAATCAAAAAACAAATTGAGATAATAACAGTTTTTGAAGAAATCATAAACAGGCTGAATCGTGCAGGAAATAATGGTATCACGAAGTTCAATTTCAAAACCGGTTGCCTGGATGTCAATTTTTTTAGCAATTTCGGGAATGAAATTCTTAAAGTAATTGTCAACTAATTTTGAGGGTATTTCGATCGATTTTTTAGTTAAAAAAGGCGAAAGTTTTTTAGAATTAAGATCTTTTAACTGTCCTAATTTCTTATCGATAACTAACCAGCCTGGCTCGTCTAAAAGAACATCGACACTACTATTCATGGGTAAAAAAGTAGTTTCGTTTTCTTTTAAAGATAAAGTATATGTAATGCCTTCATCGTGTTTGTCAAATTGAATTTGAGGTTCAAAAGAACGAAGTTCAATATCGACTCTTGAACGAAAAAAATCCTTTTCAGCGCTCATATTAATTGACAGCGGAAGTTGTTCTTTTACAATTAAAGTATAAAAACAATCCAGATTTAGTTGCAAATGCTGACGAATGGCAAATTCAATTTTAGAGTCTTTCTGTAAGTCTGCAATTGTTTTTGCCGATTTGATTTTGGTACTAAACTTTTTAAAAATAAACTCTGGCTTTAAAGATTCGCAAGCCGTCAGTATTTTTTTTGAATTAGAATCTAAATCATCAAATATAATTCCGAAGCTTTTAAGAATTCCGGAAGTCGCTTTTTTGTCTAAGTATTTAATGTCATCGGTGTCTTCAACGACATAAGAAGTTGGAAGATAAGTATTCAGGTTTTTGTCAAAACTGACGTCAAAACAAAATTGAAATGATTTTGAAGGTTTCAAGATTAGGGAGAAGTTTGGTTGTAATTGAGAGTTCTGTTAATTTAAAAAATCGAAAACTATAAAAAGAACGCAGATAAAACGGATTTTTCTTTATTTTATCTTAGTATTCGACTTTTTAAATGAACTTACATTACTTATATGGTAAAAAAAAATCTGTTTAGTTTTCCTGTTTAAAGCAAAGTGGAATAATTTCGCCTTTTGCCAAACAATATTTCTCTACCAATTCTGGTGCAATTTTATTGGTGTAATCTTCTTCGATTACAATAAAACCAATGCTTCTTAATTTGTCAAAATAATCTCTTCCGTAAATACGAACGTGATCGTATTGTCCAAATATTTTAGCACGCTCTTTTTGATCTGTAATTGTATCGTCTGCAAAAGTTTTTTCTCTCGATAAATCCTGCGGAATCTGTAAAACTGCCATTCCGCCTGGTTTTAACACACGAAATAATTCCTGCATCGCTTTTGTGTCATCCGGAATATGTTCTAAAACGTGATTGCACAAAATCACATCGTATTCGTTGTCTTTAAAAGGCAAATTACAAATATCTGCTTTTACATCTGCCAAAGGCGAAAATAAATCGGTTGTGGTGTAATCAAGATTTTTTTGCTTGCGGAATAATTTATAAAAAGCTTGTTCCGGAGCAAAGTGCAATACTTTTTTTGGAGCAGTAAAAAAATCGGTCTGATCGTTCAAATACAGCCAAAGCAAACGGTGTCTTTCTAACGAAAGTGTACTTGGCGAAAGTACATTGTTACGTTGTTTTCCGTATCCGTAAGGTAAAAACGATTTAAAACTTCTCCCATCAATAGGGTCAGTATATTTATCTCCTTTTAATGATAAAGCCAAAATCGGACGCGCCACATAACTCAAACGAATTAATAATGGACGCGGAATTGTATTAAGTATTAGTTTGAAAAGTTTCTTCACAGTTTAATAGATTTGAACACGAATTTCACAAATTTACACGGATTATTCTGTGTGTGAAATTTCACGAACCTTTGATTTGGTTATAGTATTATTCGTTTATATTTTAGACTGTCTTCGCCAAAATTTACCAGTAAACCTAGTTTGTTTTTTGACGCAGCCAAATAATTTAATGTTTGTTTAATTTCGCTTGTTGACAGTGCTGTAATTGCTTTTAACTCTAAAATGATTTCATTAAAAATTACAAAATCTGCAAAATAATAACTTGATAATATAATGTCTTTGTAAGCGATATTATATTTTAATTCTCTGTTATAAGGAATTTCATTTCTTTGAAATTCATATTCTAATGCATCGCCATACACTTTTTCACTATGCCCTTTTCCTAAAATTTTATGGACTTCCATACAAATCCCAATAATTTTATAGGACTCTTCTTTTAAATATAACTCACTCATCATTATTCATTCATCACTATTATTAGTGAAATTTCACCGCAATATTTAATCTGTGTTAATTAGTGAAATTCGTGTTATAATACCAACGGCACTTGTCTAAATTCATCCTCTTCATTACTCTCAATTCCTAAAGCTTTGTAGATGTATTGAAAAGTTGATAACAATTCTGGTTTTCCGTCAATTAAGGCAACGTCGTGTTCAAAATGCGCACTTGGTTTTCCGTCAGCAGTCAGGATTGTCCACCCGTCTTTTAGTTGTTTGATGTTTCTTGTTCCCATATTAATCATAGGTTCAATTGCAACAACCATTCCTTCAACAAAAAGTTTTCCGCGGCCGCGTTTTCCGTAGTTTGGCATTTCCGGTTCTTCGTGCATTTTTTGTCCAACACCATGTCCAACTAATTCGCGAACAACGCCGTAACCGTGAGCTTCAGTATATTTTTGAATCGCATTTCCAACATCTTCCACGCGATTTCCTGCTTTAAATTCCCTGATTCCTACGTAAAGAGATTCTTTGGTTACTTTCAAAAGTTTTTTAACTTCCGGAGCAACTTCGCCAATTTCAAAACTGTAGGCGTGATCACCGTGATATCCGTTTTTGAAAGCGCCACAATCTACGGATATAACATCACCATTTTTCAAAGGTGTGTTATTCGGGATTCCGTGTACAACCTGTGCGTTCGGACTCATGCAAAGCGAATTCGGAAAATCATACAATCCCAGAAAACTAGGAACGGCACCATGATCACGAATAAATTCTTCGGCTAACTTGTCAAGATATAATGTGGTGACTCCTTCTTTAATTTCAGAAGCAATCATTCCTAATGTTTTAGATACGATCAAAGCACTTTCGCGCATTAATTCAATTTCCTCTCTACTTTTTTGGATAATCATATTTTTCAGATTTTCAGTTCGCAAAAGTACAATTTTAATATAAATTTTTCGCCACGAATTGTTTTTTTCGCCACGAATTTCACGAATTAGCACAAATTAAAAATTAATACAAAATTGAATTTTAGGAATTCATCGTTTTTAAAATTCACACAAAAATTAATTAGTGAAAATTAGTGAAATTCGTGGCAAACCTTTTTAATTCTAAATTGATTTATTAAAAACTCAAAGCTTTTTCAGATTAATATTTGACAGAAAAAACGTAAATTAGTAGTAAAAACGTTTAAATCATGAAAACTCCGATAGTCCAGGAAAATATATCCAAAGAAAAAGCTTTACGAAAAATGAAAGGAAACGCTTTGGCACTTTTAGGTTTTGCGGTTCTTTTATTTATAATTGCGATTTATTTTAAGATTCCGATGCTGCAGGCGTTTAGCGAAGCAGCAATGGTGGGTGGAATCGCCGATTGGTTTGCGGTTGTGGCTTTGTTTCGTCATCCGATGGGAATCCCGATTTGGCATACGGCGATTATTCCAACCAAAAAAAATGAAATTGGAGAAAATCTGGGCAGTTTTGTTTCGGAGGAATTCCTGAATCGTGAAAAACTGGAAATTAAAATAGAAGAATTCAATTTTGCGACAAAAGCTTCAGATTGGCTTTCACAAGGAGAAAATGCCAATAAAATTGCCAATTTGGTGGTTGTAAATATTATTCCGGGTGTTTTAAAAACGATAAAAGATGAAGATGTAAAACGATTAATTCAGGCTCAGTTTAAGGAAAAACTGGAAGGAATTAATTTTGGAGATTGGGTTGCTTTGGCTTTGGAACCTTTGCAAAAAGGAAATGTAAAAGACCAAATGCTAACCAATTTAATGGAAGTTATGAGTACCGAATTGGCTAATAATAAAGATTTGATTCGCAAAAAAGTAAAAGAATCAACGCCATTTTTGAGTTTTGGCTTAGCTGATAAAAGCATTTCAGAAGGAATTTTTAATGGACTCGCCGAGTTTTTAGAGGAAGCCAAAAATCCTGATAGCGCTGTACGAATTAAAATAGACGAATATGTTTATAATTTTCTGGATCAGGTAAAAAACTCAGAAGAAATGCGGGTAAAAATCAACAACTTGATTCTTGGTTTTGCAGGCAAAAAAGAAGTTCAGGATTATGTAAACGGAATCTGGGATGAAATAAAATTGTCTATTTCTAATGATTTGGAAAAAGGGGATCAATCTTCCATCAAAAATAGTATCTCCAATTTAATCCAGGGTTTCGGAACCGGAATAAAAGATGATCCCATAATGATCGACAAAATCAATAATTTTATCAAAATTGATTTATTATCAGTACTTCTAAATAATAAAAAAGTGATTGGAGATTTAATTTCTTCAACAGTAAAAAGCTGGGACGGAAAAGAAGTCTCTGAAAAATTAGAACTGGAAATAGGTAAGGATCTCCAATACATCAGAATCAACGGAACGCTGGTAGGAGGAATGATCGGACTTGTGATTTATGGTGTGGAGTGGGTTTATCACTTTTTTTTAGTGTGACGTTTTTTAAACCATATAAGTTATATAAGTAAATATAATCACTGTGGTTTTTATTTTTCTAAAAAAAAAGCAAAACCATATAAGTTATGGAGGTTTTAAATCAACTTACATAACTTATATGGTTTAAAGTTAAGTCACACGAAGTTTAATGAACTTATATGACTTATATGGTTTTAAAAAAACTACAACAACGAATGACAAGTCATTGCTGCTGGTTGCTGCACGCCCATTAATTCTAAAATAGTAGGAGCGATGTCGCCTAAAACACCATCGTTTATGTTTTTTAATTGTTTGTCAACCAAAATAATCGGCACTGGGTTTGTTGTGTGCGCCGTATTTGGGCTTCCGTCAGGATTAATCATAGTTTCGCAATTTCCGTGATCGGCAATTACAATGGTAGTATAATCGTTTGCAAGAGCTGCTTCGATAACCCCTTTTACGCAGGCATCGACAGCTTCACACGCCAAAATTGCAGCGCTCATGATTCCGGTATGGCCTACCATATCTCCGTTTGCAAAATTTAAACAAACAAAATCCACTTCGCCTTTGTTTAATTCAGGAATAAGTGCATCTTTCAATTCAAAAGCACTCATTTCTGGTTGTAAATCGTAAGTTGCTACTTTTGGAGAGTTTCTTAAAATTCTACTTTCTCCTTCAAACGGAGTTTCTCTTCCGCCGGAAAAGAAGAAAGTTACGTGTGGATATTTTTCGGTTTCGGCAATACGAATTTGCTTTTTACCGGCTTTTTCTAAAACCTCACCAAGAGTTTCAGTAATATTATCTTTATTGTAAACTACTTTTACGTTTTGGTACGTTTCGTCGTAGTTGGTAAGCGTAACATAATACAATTTTAATTTGTGCATGTTTTGCTCATGGAAATCTTGTTCCGAAAGCGCTTCAGTAAGTTCACGGCCTCTGTCTGTTCTAAAGTTGAAGAAAATAACAACATCATCTTCAGTAATTGTAGCCAATGGATTTTCTTTCTCATCAACCATAACAATTGGTTCGATAAACTCATCGGTAACATGATTTTCATAACTGCTTAGCATGCTTGCAACTGCATTTTGAGAATGGGTTCCTTTTGCATTTACCAATAAATCGTAAGCAAGTTTAACTCTTTCCCAGCGTTTGTCACGATCCATTGCATAATAGCGACCAATGATCGAAGCAATTTTTACAGGAGTTTCTTTAATATATTCTTCTAAATCATGAATGTATTTTGCTCCTGATTTTGGGTCAACATCACGACCATCTGTAAAAGCATGGATAAAAACATTATCTAAACCATATTCCTGAGAAGCGTCAATTAATCCGCGTAAATGTGAAGTATGAGAGTGAACACCTCCATCAGAAACTAATCCTAAAAAGTGAACTTTTTTATTGTTTTCTTTGGCATATTTAAAAGCATCAACCAATACTTGCTCTTTTGCAAGCGTTTTGTGTGCCACTGCCAGATTTATTTTAGCTAAATCCTGATATACGATTCTTCCGGCACCAAGATTCATGTGGCCTACTTCACTGTTTCCCATTTGACCTTCTGGTAAACCTACGTTTAAACCATCAGTTCTAAGTTGTGCACTTGGGTAATTTCGGTAAAGACTGTTTATAAAAGGAACGTTTGCATTGTCTATTGCAGATACTTTAGGGTCAGGAGATTTTCCCCAACCGTCTAAAATCATAAGTATTACTTTTTTGTTCATCATTTTTAGTTTTTTACAAAGATAAACCATTTATAAAATGAGCAAGAAAGCAATGTCATAATTTATGTTTAATAAAATGAATTGTTGTGAAAAATATTAAATTAATTATATAAGTCTTTATTTTTTAAAATTAATTCAGACTACGCTCGCTTTCTAATTTTATTTTTGACTGCATTATAGTCAATAAAGTATTTTACGCTTACAGAAAAAACATGTTTTAATGCCGTATTGGTTAATAAGTCGGCTACATTCGATTTGAATTCTTTGTCAATTTTACGTTCAAAATTAGCCGCACTATTTCGGTATAAAACCGAAACCTGACTGCCCGGAGCAAACCACCAGGAATAGGAAAGATCGGCATTCCAGGAATAAAAACTCGAATTTTTGTTTTCGGTATATTGCGGATGTGGTGATAAAGTTCCGTCCTGTTCCAGTTCAAGAATATCTTTGTTTTCGGCATATGACCAATATTGGCGAACGGCCAGATTAAGCGTCATTGCACTGTTTATGGCATATTTTCCGCCCAAAGTGTTAGCGTAGGTAATTACATTTCTATTTGCAAAAACAATAGTTTCAGGTGTAATTTCATTATCATCTTCATCAACACTGTCAATATACCCTTTGTTGTTGTCTTTTCTTAGGTAACTAAAAGTGTAGGTCAACAATAGTTTATCATTAAAACGATATCTTGGGCCAATGTCAACACCATAATTCAATCTTCCTGATTCATTAAAAAATAATAAAGTGGGATTTAAATCCAAAGCAAATTTATAATTGTAATTGGTCGAAATACTTCCCCACCATTCTATTCTTTGCGGAAGCGCGACATATCTATTGTCTGCCCTTGGTTCATAATAATCGTATGATTCTAATGGATAAAACGTAATTCCTGTTCCGTAATAATTGTTTTTTACGGTCGTTAGGTTCACATTTGCATTGATGCTGTTGTCTTGTACTTTTCCGGACTCTTTATTAAATTCCGAATACATATTCAGGTTAATCTTAAAGCTGTTAAAAAGTTTTGTTGGGTTTAAAATCCTGTAATTGGCGTTTCCGTAAAAGTTATAATAATTAGTATAGAAATTAATTCCCAAATCATTCGGATCAAAATCTTTAGAAACAAAATCTGAACCAAAACTGTAGCGATAATTGCCGCTTGTTTCGGCAAAGCCAATAGTCGAATAAACACCGTTTTTGTCTTCTTCGGCATTAATTAAACTGTATTTAACATTCCCGGATAAATTATAGGTATTCGCTTTTGTATTTAAATCCCAGGCCAAACCGGTTACGTTGGCGTCGCGATAATGTGTATTTCTGGAAACATTGGTATTGATTAAAGTTACCGATGAATTTTTGCGGAAGCGCTGATCTACAACCAAAACATTATAATTTGTCAAAGGTTCGACAATCTCGCGTCTGGTTGCGCCAGTTATGGTATCTTGTATTACAGCAAATGTTTTCTCGGTAACGGCATTTAAAATTCCAATTCCCAAACCATTTTTAGTTCTTCCCGAAACTTTTAGCGCATTAATAAGATTAACGTTCTGAACATTTTCGATAATTTTTTCATCGTCATTTAGATCCGGATCAATTGACGGTGCGCCTCCAATTCTTCTCGAATAAAACATATTTCCTTTGTTGAACAAATCAGTTCCTTCTGTAAAAAAAGCCCTGTTTTCGTTAAATTGCTGTTCAAACGGACCTAAATTCAAAATCTGATCATCATATTTTGTTTGCCCAAAATCAGGAATTAAAATGGCATCGAGTGTAAAAGCGTCGTTTATACCATATTTAATATCCATTCCACCTTTCATTGTTCCGTACGTTTTTTGTCCCTCTCCGGCATTTAGATAATAAGAAGCGTAAGGCATAAAAAACAATCGGGTAGGAGGTTTGATGTTTTCAATACCGTCCAGATTACCGTTTTGCTGCGTAAAAGTGCCAATTTTGGTATCTATTAAATTCCAGGTATATTTTTTACGTTCTCTTTTTATTTCCCTAAAAAAATTAATTCCCCAGGTTTGTTTGTTTTCTCCTGAAAATCGCAATGCTGCATACGGAATTTTGATTTCTACAATCCATCCTTTATCGCTTAATCGGGCTTTGCTAATCCACACGGCGTCCCAGGTAAAATCTTCACCATTTGCATCTGTCATGATACAATCGCCTTGTACATCAGAAGCAGAAACAAAAAATTCAAAATTTTGCTGCCCATCGTTAAAGCCATTAATGAAAACGCCAAAAATATCTGCGGTTCCAAAATTATCGCGTTGGGAGATTTCTTTTAAAATCTTATCTGGCTCATCATCATATAGCATTGCACCAATATAAAGGGCGTCATTATTATATAGAACTTTAATTTCAGATCTTTTAGCATCAGGAATAAGTTTTCCGTTATCGGGCTCAAACATTACAAAGTCTGTAGCAACAGGAACATTTTCCCATGCGGCTTCATCTAGTTTTCCATCAACCACAATAGATTGCGAAATAGACTGTGCCTGTAAAGTTTTCTTTTGGCTAAAAACGAAGCATGTTGATAGTAAAAAACTTAAAAAGAAAAATTTTTTCATTTTTGAATAAAATAACGGATAATGATTGCCTGTAAATAGACAGCGGTTTGTGTTAAATGTTACACTTTAATATTCAATAATTATATCTTTTAAAGATATGTAAGTTTATGGCTACGTATTAAAACTTAAAATATTAAGTAAAAATAGGTTTTTTCCGTCGATATGCTAAAATTTTCTTTTCTATCTGTTAAAATTTAAACAAAACATGCCTGATTTACAGAGATTTATTTTGTGCCCTATATTTTTTTTATACTTTTGCTGAACCCAAATTTATTATTAACCTAAAGAATTTCAATGATTTACAAAATTTATCCCTTGTTGGTGTTTTTGCTATTGTCTTTTGGAAAAGACACAAAAAACACTCCAGAATTAAAAGAAGTAACTGCCAGAAGTATTGCAAAAGTTGAAAAACTGTCGGTAGATGCTAAAATTGAAAATGTTTATAATACATTAAATTCTAATCATTTTGAGTTACCGGAACTTAAAACTTTTTCTGAAGCATTAAAAGGCTTTTACTTATTGAAAGAAAAAGGAATTATCAAAAAAGATATTTTAACGCTGATTGATTTTAGTTTGTCGTCAAACATCAAACGCCTTTGGGTAATTGATTTAGATTCAAATAAAATCTTATTTCATTCTTTGGTTGCCCACGGAAGAAATACAGGAGAAGAATTTGCATCGGCATTTTCAAACGCAAACTCGTCTTTTAAAAGCAGTTTAGGGTTTTATTCAACTGGCGAAATTTATCAGGGAAAACACGGTGCCTCATTAAAATTAGACGGATTAGAAAGAGGTGTAAATGATAATGCCCGCGAAAGAGCGGTTGTTATGCACGGTGCCGATTATGTTTCTGAATCTTTTATCAGAAACAACAAAAGATTAGGCAGAAGCCAGGGTTGTCCGGCGATTCCATTTGAATTAACAAATGAAATCATCCAAACAATAAAAGATAAATCGTGTTTGTATATCTACCATCCTTCAAGAAGTTTTGCGATGGAAGAAAAACTAATTTCTTAGTTTACTGTACAAATCCGAATCGAGATTATAAATATCAGCTCTGAAAATGAGCTGATTTTTTTTGCTCCATGCTGTCCAGTACCATTGGTATAAAGCATATTTTTTGGTGATTCTGATGTTTATTGTTTTCTTGGTTTCAATAATAGAATCGATTTTTTCTTTTGGCCAGTTTGTGGCAATAGTATCATTTAAAATATGTTCTGCCAATTCTAATGGATTTTCAATACGCACACATCCTGAACTTAAAGAACGATTGTTTCTTCCAAAATAATTACGATGATTGGTATCGTGTAAATAAACGCTATGATGATTTGGAAATAAAATTTTCATTAATCCCAAAGAGTTGTTATAACCCGGACTTTGTACATAACGGTAACTGTTGGGTTTGTTTTCGTTCCAGTTTTTCGGGTCTACTTCTCGATTTGCAGAATCAAATATGGTGATTCTTTTTTTGGCTAAATAATTCCTGTTCTTTTTCATCTCAGGAATAATATCTTCTTTCAGTATAGTGGGAGGAACTGTCCATGTCGGGTTAAAAACGACCGTTTTTAGCTTTGATGTAATAATAGGTGTTTTTCTTTTACTTGTTCCCACAACAACATTTCGAACGAAAGTGGTGTCTTGGTTTTCAATAACATTCAAACTGTAATTTGGAATATTGATAATGAAATAATTTTCTGCAAAATCATTATTATACCATCTCCATCTTTCAAGATTAGCAATTATTTGTTGTTTTCTTCCTTCTTTAGTAAAGTTTAAAGCGCTCAAAGTTCCTGCTCCTATAACGCCGTCAGCGGCTAAACCGTGTCTTTCCTGAAATCTTTTTACGGCTTCAAATGTTTTTTTGTCGTATTTATTGGTCAGACTGTCTTTTCCGGCCAGATCTTCCCAAAATAAAAGTTTCTTTTTAATCGCTATTAAAGCATTGTTTGTGTCGTTCAGTGTTATTTTATCCGCAGATTTTATAGTATCTGTAATTTCTTCTTCCGGATAAGTATTGATGATTTCAAGTGCTTTTAAAAGCTCTTTATAGGTTTGGTGTTTTGGTTGAATATTTTCTACAATGCTGTCTAATTTGTTTTTATTGAAAGCTTTAATAAGAGTGCTATTCGGATCAAATGTTTTTTCTTCCAAATCCCAATCAGTATATAGTTTTTTAGGATCTAGTTTTCCTTTATACAAATGAGTTAAGTATAATTCAAAATTATAAGTCAGTAATATGTCATAAGTAGCCAATTCCTTATCGTTTAAGGAACTGATTCTTTTCTCATATTTTTCGAGTGTTGCGGCCTTATAATCTTCCGGATTTAAACCTAATTCTTCTGCTTTTTTTAATTGGGATAAAACGTAAGTTCTTTTTTTAAGGTTTCCCCACACGCTTTTATTTTCTGAAGCAATATAAAATTGTTTCAGTGTTTCACTTTTAAAAACATTTATTAATGCAGTATCGACAGGTACTTTTCTTTCTTCAGTAAGTATGATTGCCGGTGGAGGAGTTTTTTTTACACGGATAACTTTTGGTTCCTCTTTTTTGCAGCTAATAAAAAAACATATTACAATCAGAAAGTAGAGTTTATTCATTTTATAATTTTTTAAACATTAAATAGTGTTCGCCTACATCTTTTATATCAAAAGGCTCGCCAATTATTTGATAATTCATTTTTTTGTAAAACCCAACAGCTGCTGTTCGGGCATTAAACCAAATTAAATCAACATTTTGCGTCTTGCAATAATCTTCGCAATGTTTTACCAGAGCTTCACCAAATCCTTTTTTTTGATGATTTTCCAGAATAGCCATTCCTCGAATCTGAGCCTGATTTTCGTCGGCAAATATAGTATTGGTTTGGGAGAATAACGAAATAATTCCTGTTAATTGTTCCTGTTCAAATAATCCAAAATGATGTGTAGTATTTAAATCATCGTCTTCAAAGATGCAGCTTTCTATTGGTTTTCCCTTTCTGAGAACGGGTTGACGAACAATATAGGTCTCTTTTGACGGTATTTCTTTGATAATATTCATAATTTGTAAAAATAAATAAAAGTATAACTTTTTAATTTTAAATAGGTTATAAGAAATCGTTGTTTTTTAATTAATTTTTTTGCAAAAAAGCTTGTTTTGAACTGAACTTATTTTTTATATTTGCACCAGTAATGCGAAAGTAGCTCAGTTGGTAGAGCTCCAGCCTTCCAAGCTGGTTGTCGCGAGTTCGAGCCTCGTCTTTCGCTCTAAAAAACCGAAATTTCATTATTTCGGTTTTTTTATCAAAATTGAATAATTTTTGATTTTTATTTTTTAAAATGATTTAATTGTTTATATTTGCACCCTGTTAATGCGAAAGTAGCTCAGTTGGTAGAGCTCCAGCCTTCCAAGCTGGTTGTCGCGAGTTCGAGCCTCGTCTTTCGCTCTTCAAAATCCTCAAACATTTGTTTGGGGATTTTTGCTTTTAGTGCTTTTTTTAAACCATATAAGTTATATAAGAAATTATAAGTTTAGAAACTTTTTAAATGAACTTATATAACTTATATGGTTTAAAAATTATTTTAAGTTGCTTAAATCGCTTTCTGTTTCTAATTCTTCTGGACTTTCGTTTTGTTTAAAAAGTCTTGCTTTTAAATTTCCTTTCAAAGTAATTTTATCTCCTTTTACTTCAAGCCAGCTTCCTTCTCTTAAACCTAAAACGGGAATAGAGTTAAAAGCATGAAATTCTTTAATTCTCGTTTCGCGCGTTTCGCCCATATGTTTCGATTGTAAATCGGCATCCAGGTAATGCGGGTTTAAATTAAAAGGAATTAATCCTAAAGTCTGGAAACTTGGCGGATAAACAATCGGCATGTCGTTTGTAGTTTGCATTGATAATCCGCAAATATTACTTCCTGCGCTTGTTCCTAAATAGGGAGTTCTGTTTTTTACAGTTTCAGAGAGAATCTGCATCACATTATGGTAGTATAATTTTGTTACCAGTAAAAAAGTATTTCCGCCTCCGGTAAATATTCCTTCTGCTTTTTTTATCGCATCTTCAGGATTTTCAAATTCATGAATTCCTTTTACGGCTATGTTAATTTTTGAAAATGCCTGAGCAGCTTTTGCTGTATATTCATCATGCGAAATTCCGCCCGGGCGCGCATATGGAATAAATAAAATGCTTTTGCAGTTTTTAAAATGAATTTGCAAAGTAGGCAATAAATACTCTAAATAACTGCCTTCGTGCAAAGTAGAAGTGCTGGCAATGATAATATTTTTCATAAAATTTAATCTCAGATTGTGTGGTTAAAGATATTAAAAACTCCTTTTTTCGGCTTAAAATTCACAGTTTAATTAACATATTTTTACCAAGGTGTTAATACTAAATTTGGAACACATTAAGATATTTTTACACTTTTAAGAATAATTTTAATTTTTTCATTTTGATCAACAAAGTTTTATGTGTTTTGTGTATTGTTTTGAGCCAGACTGCGTGGACTCAAAATGATGAGCGCATTATTTTAAGCGGAAAAATTGTTTCTAATACAAATGATTTGGAAGGAGTTTATGTTGTTAATGCCAGAACTGAAGTAATGACAACTACACAAGCAGACGGAGCTTTTTCTATTTTGGCAAAAGCGGGAGATACGCTTGTGTTTTCATCAATTCAATTTAAAGAAAATAGAATTTTATTAACTCCTGAAAATTTTTCTAACCTTAATTTTGTTGTAAAACTAAATCTTGTGGTGCATCAATTGCAAGAGGTTATAATAAGAAGATACGATAATATAAATGCTGTAGCATTAGGAATTATTCCTGCGGGACAAAAAACATATACCGAAGCGGAAAGAAAATTACATACTGCTACCGCGTTGAATGCAACTGCAAGTACAAGTTCGCTTGCCGGAGGTTCAATTTCTGCAGATCCGTTATTGAATTTTTTATCAGGACGTACGGCAATGCTGAAAAAGGAAGTGGCGGTAGAGAAAAAAGAGTTTTTCATGAAACTTTTAGAGAATATGTTTAGTCTGGATCATTTTGTAAACCGACTAAAAATTCCAAATGAATATGTAAAAGGATTTGAATATTATGCTGTCGAAAACGATAAGTTTACGACCATTTTGAATTCTAAAAATAAAACTTCGACAGAATTTCTTTTAGGAGAATTAGCTGTAAAATATAAAGAAATACTTGCTGTTGAAAACAAATAAAACCTTACTCCTGTTTTTTCTCTGGATAACTCAAATTTCGTTTGGACAAACTACTGGTGCCAAAGAAATTCTTGGCCAAATATTCGAACAATCCACTTCTGTTGAAGGAGTTAATATTATCAATAATGAAACGCAGGTTACGGCGGTTTCTGATGCAAGCGGAATGTTTTTGATTGTTGCTAAAGAAGGCGACGTTTTGGTTTTTTCATCAGTTAATTTGGAACCTTTTAAACGAAGAATTACAATTGAAGATTTGAAATCTAATCTGCTTCAGATAAAAATGACCGCTAAGGAAATTGAATTGAAAGAAGTTGTCGTAAATGAAAATGCAAACATCAACGCTGAAAATCTGGGTATTATTCCGGCAGGGCAAAAAAAATATACGGCTGCAGAAAGAAAAGTGTCTACAGCAACATCAACTCCGGGTGATGCTTTGTTAAATGCGATTTCAGGGCGAACTTCGATGTTGAAAAAAGAAGTGGAAGTCGAGAAAAAAGAAGCACTTTTCAGGAAAGTAGAATACCTTTTTGATGAAAAATATTATACAGAAAGATTGAAAATTTCGGTAGAAGATATCAAAGGATTTCAATTATATTGCATAGAAGATTCTGAATTTGCCGTATCTTTGAATAGTAAAAACAAAACAATGAGTATGTTTTTAATAACTGAATTAGCCAGAAAATATCTAAAAATTCTCGAAAATGAAAAATAGCCTAAGAATACTCGTTGTGTGCTTATTTTGTCAAATTGCGCTTGGACAAAACTCAAGGAAACCATTACACGGACAAGTTGTTAATAAGTCACTTACCATAGAAAGTGGGTATGTAATGAATGTAAATGCCAATGTTAGAACTTTTATTGGTTTAAACGGATTGTTTGATATTATGGCAAGACCAAAAGACACTTTGCTCTTTACCGGAATTGCATTTCAATCTAAAAAAGTGGTATTAACAGAGAAAGATTGTGCAGAAGTACTTTTTACAGTGCCGCTGGATTTGGTAAATATAGAGCTGAAAGAAGTTTTGGTTCATAAAGAATTAAAAGTTAAATCTTTGCAGGGCGGATCGCAAGGAATTGTTGATATGCAGTTTGAAGATGATAAATTATCAAGTCCAGAAAATAAGGCAATGTACTCTGATCAGACTATTAAATACGGAACTGATTTTGTTAGGATATTTAAAGACGTAAAAAAGCTGTTTCGTAAAGATGAAGATGTACAGGAAGAAGTAATTAGTGATATTGCTTTTGTTGAATATTCGAAAGGTAATTTTACTCCCGACTTTTTTACCAAAACACTGGGGTTAAAAGAGGATGAAATTGACTTGTTTTTAATGTATTGTTCTAATGATGCAGAATCTAAGAAACATTTAAAACCAGAAGAAAAATTTGAATTAATGGACTTTATGATTAATAAAAATAAAGAGTTCAAAAAAGTGGAGATGAAACAGAAATGAAAAAAAAGTTAGTTTATTTTTTAATTGGAATATTGTTTATATCGTTATCATCTTTTGCGTTTCATAAGTTTTACATGGGCGTTTATCAGGTCAATTATGTGGCTGAAAAAAAAATGATTCAAATTACATCGCGTATTTTTATTGATGATTTGAATAATGGTATGGAAAAAAAATACCATAAAAAAACATTTGTTGGAACAGAGAAAGAAACACAGGAAGATTTAGATCTTTTGAAAAAATACCTTTCAGAAAATTTCACCATAAAAATAAACGGACAATCAAAACCCATTACTTTTTTGTCTAAAGAAGTCGAGGCTGGCGATGTTCTAGTTTGTTATTCAAGAATAAAAGATATTGACAAGTTTAAAACAATTGAGATTTCGAATACAATTTTAGTTGATTGGAATGCTGAGCAGCAGAATATTACACATATTTCAGCTTTTGGTACCAAAAAGAGTGTTCTCTTTACAGAATCTTCAAGGAAAGAAGTGTTAAAGTATTAATGGATAAGCAAAATTACCATTATAATTATTATTTTCACACGCTGACAAAACTACCTATTACATTTTTATGAAAAAACTTTCATTATTATTAATTTTTCCTGCTTTATTAATGGCTCAGGAAAAATCAACTTCGGTCGTTGCTCCAAAACAACAAGGAAAATACGATACGAATAAATTCAGCCAGATGTATGATTTATTAGCAACGCCTAATATGTTTCGTACGGCTTCCGGAGCGCCGGGTCCTGCATACTACCAACAACAGGCAGATTATAAAATTGATATCGAATTAGACGATAAAAAATCAAAAATAACGGGTTCTGAAGTTATTACCTATTCTAATAATTCTCCGGATAGTTTAGAATATCTATGGATTCAGTTAGATCAAAATCAGGCAAAAGCCAATACGCAGTCAACTTTGGCTGAAAGCGAAAAAATCAATCAGGTTTTGCCACTTGATGGTTTTTCAAGCAAATATTTGAAAAAAGATTTAGAGCGTGGTTTTAACATCGAACAGGTAAAAGATGCTAAGGGAAATCCAATGTCATATACGATCAACGAAACGATGATGCGTATTAATCTGGCAGCTCCTTTAAAACCGGGTGAAAAAATTTCATTAGCCATAAAATGGTGGTACAACATCAATAATTATAGAAAAGAAGGCGGACGTTCCGGTTATGAATTGTTCGAAAAAGATGGAAACAAATTGTATGTAATTGCACAGTTTTATCCAAGAATGGCCGTTTATAATGACGTTGAAGGATGGCAAAACATGCAGTTTTGGGGAAGCGGAGAGTTTGCTCTTCCTTTCGGGAATTTTGACGTAAACATTACAGTTCCTGCTGATCACGTTATTGATGCCACAGGAGAATTGACAAACAGAGCAGAAGTTTTTACTGCAGAACAGGTAAAACGTTACGAACAAGCTCAAAAATCATTTGACAAACCAGTTGTAATTGTAACACAGGCCGAGGCTGAAGCAGCTGAAAAAGGTTTCTCAGAAAAGAAAAAAACCTGGAAATTTAGTGCTAAAAATGTACGTGATTTTGGTATTGCTTCGTCAAGAAAGTTTATTTACGATGCAATGGCTGTGCAACTAGGCGGTAAAGTAGTTATGGCAGAGTCTGTTTATCCTAAAGAAGCGAATCCGCTTTGGGGAGAAACTTCTACAATGACAGTAGCGCACACTTTAAAAAGCTATTCCTCTCATACTTTTGATTATCCTTATCCAAAAGCAGTTTCAGTTTCTGCAGAAGATCAGGGTATGGAATATCCAATGATTTGCTGGAATTTTGGTCGTCCTGACGAAAATGGAGTAACCAGCAAAGAAGTTAAAAACGGAATGATTGGTGTTGTAATTCACGAAGTTGGACACACTTTCTTCCCAATGATTGTAAATTCAGATGAGCGTCAATGGACTTGGATGGATGAAGGTTTGAATTCATTTTTAGAATATTTGGCTGAACAGGAATTAGATCCAAATTTCCCTTCAAGACGCGGACCTGCGAAAAATATTGTTCCTTACATGAGTGGAGACCAAAAGTTTTTAGAGCCAATCATGTCTAACTCTGAAACTATTCACCAATTTGGAAATAACGCATACGGAAAACCGGCTACAGGTCTTAATATTTTAAGAGAAGTAGTAATGGGGAAAGAATTGTTTGATTATGCTTTTAAAACATACGCAAACAGATGGAAATTCAAGCACCCAACTCCGGAGGATTTCTTTAGAACTATGGAAGATGCTTCTGCTGTAGATTTAGACTGGTTTTTTAGAGGATGGTTTTATTCTACTGATTTTGTAGATATCGGAATTAAAGAGGTGAAACAATATTACGTTTCTGATACTCCAACTGCTGATCTTAAAGATGTAAAAGTTAGAAAAGGACGTTTTGGTTTTGAAAAAGGACCTTTCGTTTACTTAGTAGCGAGTGATAACGCTGAGGTAAATGCTTCGAAGAAAAAAGCGTTGAAAGTGGATGATGTAAAATTATTATCTGATTATGTTGACCAAACTTTTACAGCAGAAGAAAAAGCAAGTTTAAAATCACCTAAATATTTCTACGAAGTTGAGTTTAACAAACCAGGCGGAATGATAATGCCAATTTTGGTGGAGATTACTTACGAAGATGGTTCTAAACAAAACTTCCAGTATCCGGCTCAAATCTGGAGAAAAAGCAATGATACTGCCAAAAAAGTTTACGCTACAGAAAAAGCAATAAAAAGCATTCAGATAGATCCAAAATTGATGACTGCCGATATTGATGTAACCAACAACTCATGGCCAAAAGTAGAAGAAAAATCAAAATTTGATTAAGCATACAATTAAAAGACTCTGAAAAGGGTCTTTTTTTTTATAAGAAATTTTAAACACGAATTGCAAGGATTTGCACAAATTCAAAGTTTGACTTAATTTGTAAAATTAATTTCACGAACGAATTAGTGTCAATTAGTGACCCGAGCGATAGCGAACGGACGAAGTAAATTCGTGTTTTTTTATCTATGTCTAGATGGTAACTAAAATAGAGTCTTTTTTTTTAAGGAAATTTTAAAGTTCGCGAGCTACAAAATTTAATATCTTTGTGACACACTAAAATAAAAATTATGTTTGGTATAGGAGGAGGAGAATTAGTTTTCATACTATTTATAGTTCTAATGCTTTTTGGTTCTGATAAAGTGCCGGAAATTGCCCGTACTATGGGTAAAGCAATGGCGCAGTTAAAAAACGCAACCAACGATATTAAAAGTGAGATTCATAAAGGAGCAGAAGCTAATGGTTTTGATTCTCAAACTTTGACGAATATCACCGGCAATATCAATGCGCAGATTAACGAGGCAAAAACTAATTTATTAGGCGATACGACAAGTGTGTCTACTAATTTATTGGGTGATACTGCTACAGAAATCGACAAAGTAAAAGAAGACATAGAAACAATCTCAGGACCTGTAAAACGCCAAAAATAATGCTTGAAAAAATAAAAGAATTTGATATCAATTTATTGGTATATCTTAATAGTTTAGGTTCTGAAAAATTTGACGGCTTTTGGCTTATTATTACCAATCAATTGTATTGGACACCATTCTTTTTATTTCTTTTCTTTCTGATCTACAAAAAAATAGGAGTAAAGCAAACTTTATATATATTGCTTTTTATTGCAGTTTTGATCGCTTTTACAGATCAGACCACAAATCTTTTTAAACATACTTTTGCGCGTTTGCGTCCGTGTAACAATCCTGATCTTAAAGGTGTTATTCGTGCCGTTCAGATTCGTAATTCATATAGTTTTTTCTCAGGACATGCGGCGAACACTATGGCGGTTGCGACCTTTTTGTTCTGGATTTTAAAGCGCCACTTCAAGTATTTCGGATTATTGTTTTTATGGCCTTTAATCTTCGCTTACAGCCGAATTTATTTAGGATTGCATTATCCAGGAGATATTCTTACCGGTTATTTCTTCGGAGCAGTTTTTGGATCGTTGCTTTATTTGGTTTATAGACGACTAAAACCGCAATATTTTCCGGGATAATTTTTAGGAGCTATTTTTTCTAAATTCTATAAGGTTTCAACTATAGCCCACGGTTTCAACCGTGGGGTACAATGTGAAATCTATGCGTTCCAACGGTTGAAACCGTTGGCTATGTTTAATAACATGGTATTCTAAAAAACTCAGGATCTTAGTATCTCAGAAACTTAGCAACTTTTCTAAAGCACTCTACTCACCGTCAACCCATCGCGAATAGGCAATAAAACCGTCTCTACTCTCGGATCGTTTTTTAAAAGTAAATTGTATTCTAAAAGCACTTTTGTACTTACATCATTTGGGTGAACAGGTTCCAGGATTTTTCCGCTCCACAAAACATTATCAGATAAAATAATGCCGCCTTTATTCATTTTTGGAACAATCATTTCCCAATAATTTAGGTAATTTTCTTTATCGGCATCAATAAAAACCAAATCAAATTTTACGTCAAGCGTTGGGATAATGTCTATAGCTTCACCTAAATGCTGAAAGATTTGCTTTCCCCACGGTGAAGCATCAAAATATTTACGCTGAAAATCGACTAATTCTTCTTTAATATCAATCGTATGCAGTTGTCCGTTTTCCTGCATTCCTTCGCACAAACACAAAGCTGCATAACCGGTGTATGTTCCTATTTCGAGGATATTTACCGGACGAATCAATTTAGACAACATGCTTAAAACGCGACCCTGAAAATGTCCGCTTAGCATTCTTGGCAAAAGTATTTTCTGGTAGGTTTCTTTATTTAGTTTCGCCAGCAATTCTGGTTCGTTTTCAGAATGCTGCTCGATATAATCTTCTAGTTCTTGTGATATAAAATGCATCTTATTGTAGTTCTTATTGAAGACAAAAATACAAAAAATATCGGCTTACTTTTTTGCATAAAAAAACCACCCGCGAGCGGATGGTTTCAATTTTGATTTCAAAGGGAATTATTTTTTCAATGCTTCATTAACGTCTTTAGCGGTTTTTACTGTTCCGTCTTTTGCAGCTTTCGCAGCAGCTTCTGCTTTATCCGCGGCTTTTTGAGAAGCTTCTTTTACGTCTGCTGCTGTTTTTTTAGCGGCATCTTTTACTTCTTCAACGGTTTTATTAGTAGCTTGTTTTGCTTCGGTAGCAGCGTTTTCAACTTTAACTACAGCAGTATCTTTTACTTCTTCAATATCTGTTGTTAAAGAATCAACTTTGTTTCCAAGAGTAAGATTGTCTTCCTTAGGTTTTAATTCCTTGTCTCCGCAAGATTGTACGGCGAATGCCAATAAGGCGATAACAGCTAAGCTTAAAATTTGTTTTTTCATGATTAATTCATTTTTAAAAGGTGATAAAATATAAAGGTTATAAAGCTGAAAAAATAAAAATACAAATTTTAAAATTAAGCGCTCTTCGTAAGATTATTTTTCTCTTAGGAGCAAGACAATTCCCGTGCCAAAATTTTCATTCCTGAAACTTAGATTTAAATTATTTTGAAATCGGTTTAACTAAGTATGTAAATAAATATAGAGTATATGTTGAATTAATAATCAAGTGATCTTATGGTGCTTTGTATAAACTAAAATTAATTACAATTTCATCTTTAACTTTAATTAAACCGGCCATTTTTACCGGCGGCTCCAGTTCAATATCAGAAAAGTTTAAATTTAATAATCCATGAATTTTATCTTCTGCATTGTATAAAATAAAATCTTTGTATTTGAGTGTTTTATTAGTGATTAAAAAAGTGAGATTGCATTTGTAGTTTTTTCCGCAAGGTTTAATGTCGGAAAGAAAAACAGTGCTGTTTGGAAATTTTTTTGCTTTTACAGTTCCCTGTAAATCTTTAGTCATTATTTTGTTGCCACAATCAAAATCTGTCATTTTGATTTCGGTAGTGAAATTATTTTTTTTAGAATTCAAATAAACTGTATCTGTTTTAGAAAATGTATTTGAACAATTGTATTTGCCAACGGTAGAGGCTCCCGTAATTTCTATTTTGATTTTATTAATCATTAAAAGAGGATCACCTAAAAAAGTGGGTTTAGTACTTCCTAAGAATGAAAAAAATACTAACCCCAAAATTAAATTTAAAAACAAGCGTTTCATTTCATTAGAATAAAATTACCGCCTCGAACATTAATCCTTTAAAGCTGCCACCAAAAAGATCGTTAGGAGTTGCTCCGTTAAATTGAGAGAAATTTTTATAATTTTGATCAACATATTCTAGTTTTGCCAAAACATTTTTAGTCATAAACCAACCCGCAGCAGCTTCAAATCTATTTATTTGAATACTTTGGGTATTTGCGTTGGCCAATTTTCCATCAACTAAATTATATTTTCCACCTACATAAAATCTTTCTCCTTCGCCAAAACGGTAAACTAAATCTCCAACATACTGGTTTATTTTACGAGTGTCGTCAGTGCCTTTAAAATCTCCTCCTGAAGTAAATTCTAAAGTTCCAAAAAATTCAAGGCCTTTATATTTTATAAATGGGTTTACCATGTATGATGTTGCCCAGTTTCCGTATCCGGGATTAAATCTTCCTGTGTCTTTATTTGCAGTCGGATCAAAATTGTTTGCTACAGCTGTAACAACATTTCCGGTAGCGGGATCAATAATACTGTAATCAGCATGGCTCATTACGCCATAAAAGCGGCTTCCTGCTCTGTCTGAAGCGTATAGATTTCCACTAGAGTTTGCCGTATGGTAATAAGATCCTGTTAATCTAATTCTCAAATCTTCGTTAATCTGTTTATCCCAGCCTAGTTTTGCAAGTATAGATGGACTTATAGTGGTATTAGAGTCTGGTTTTAGAGTCGTTGGAGTTGCTGGTACTATTTCTGCAACATTTTGATTTAGTTTAGAATTGGTAACTCCAATCATGCTTACAAAACCAGATCTGTTATAATAAATTTCTGCTCCCATTTCTGTGATGAACGCATCCATAATGTTATTTCCAACAAACGGATTCATAAAGGCATTTCCGTTATCAGATCTTCTAAAATGTGCATCACCATAGTTATTCTCCATTTGACCAATTTTGATCGTTGTATATTGCATAAAATCAGCAAGGAAATCTTTTTTAATGAAGTCCAGTTTGTCAATTTGCAAATAACCTCCTTTTACCCAGGTTTCATTGTGATGTCTTGAAGCCAGATAAACATCTAAATTCACACGAACACCATCATATAGCTGAGCTCCAATAGTGAAATTGGCATTGGGTAAATTAAAATTATTTTCCAGATTATTCAATCTGTAACCAGGCGCTGTAGCCAAACCTTTTTGATCATTAAAGGAATTCAAAGCCTGAAACTGAAGCGCAAATGCAGCTCCCATGTCTACACTTAAACCCTTAAATGCAACAGTATCTTTTTTAACATCAAATTGATTAAACCCTTTTTGATTTCGTGGAATTTGATTCTGAATATGTCCAAAACTAACTTGCGCATTGACGGTAAACGTACTGACTAATGCAATAATGAATACATAAATTTTTTTCATGGCGTTTATAAATTAAAGTTTAAGTTGAATTTTATAGTCAAATCTTCACCGGTTGTGATAGTTCCTAACATTGCGGTTGGAGATTTCATTCCAAATTCGGTAAAAGTAATTTTGTTAGATCCCTGCATGTTTAATACATCTTTTGTTAGGATTGTTTTTACAGTAGTTTTCAAGATTTTGTTTACTCCTGCAATGGTATATGTTCCGGTTAGTTCCCAAGTTGTTTCGTTTACTTTTTGAGCAGATTTAAGTACATATTTTATGTTTTTTTGCGTATCGGTTTTCAATGTTTTATAAGCAACTTTATCCATGCTTTTTTTCTCGCTTTTAACGCTTTCTGCTAAAAGATTTATGGATAAAGATTCGATATCAGTAAGTTTTGAATTGGCTATTGTAAAGTTTCCCGTTCCTGTTCCTGAATTTGATTTCATCTCCCAGTCATGTAAAGTTGAAGTGCCTGAAACTGAAAACGCAGGTTTGCTGTCTAATACATAATTTTTTTGTGCAACTGCAAATGTTGTCATCCCTAAAAAAGAAATGATAAAGGCGAATAATTTAATTTTGTTTGATTTCATTTTTACTATTATTTATTGTAGTGAGACATTTTTTTGAATTCAATTTAACCACGTGTTTTATTATCTTTTTCAAATTTATCCCCGTTATTCCTGGATTTTTATGATAATAATCATTGTTAAAATTTTATTAAATTTGTATTTAATAACTACAACGTTTTCATTTTTGTTAAAATCAATGCATAAAAAAAAGAGCTATTTGATTTTTGTCAAATAGCTCTTTTTGAGTTTTTGTTATTTTAAATTATAGCAATCAATTTTGTGTTAAAGATCCTTTCATGCTTAGTTCGCTAAAAGTAAGATTGAAAATTAAAGTTAAATCTTTTCCTGCTCTAACCACGCCCAATGCTGCTGTTGGGGCAGACATTCCAAAATCTGCAAAAGTAACCTGATTAGATCCCTTCAAAATAAAACTGCCATTTATAGATGTTACGTTTACAACGGTTTTAAATTCTTTACTGATTCCTGAAACTGTATATATTCCGGTTAAATTCCAGGTTGTTTCGTTTACTTTAGTAGCAGATTTTAAAACATATTTAATGTTTTTGTATGTTTTTGTGTCCAGAGTTTCGTAAGCCACATCATCCATGCTTGTCTTAGTGCTTTTTAAACTCTCTGCTAATAATGTAATAGTTAAATTGTTTATATCAGCTAGTTTAGAATCTATAACTGTTAAATTGGCGATTCCATTTCCATCTGAAGATTTCATTGACCAATCGTGTACGTTTGAAGTTCCGGCAACCTCAAAAGTTGATCTTGCTATAGTATAATTTCTTTGCGCATTTACCTGTAATGACATTGCTGTAAAAATCACTGTCAATAAAATTGATTTAATTACTTTCATTTGATATGGTATTAGTTTGTTTTTGGAATAAGGAAAACTTCAGTTGAATTTTTAAAAGATTAAAACTCCCCTTATTTCTTAGACCAAATTTATGGTGAATACATAGCACAGAGAATGATAAAAATCATAGTTAGGATTTTATTAAATAACTATAATTTGTAAAATTGAAAATGGTATAGTTCCCAAAACAAAAACAAGTATTTGCAGGTAATAAGCGGAAGGATATCGTCAGAATTTTTTAAGAAAAAAACAGTAACTTTGCACCATGCAATTGGAGAAAAAAGACATAAGAGCCTTATCAAAAGATCAATTACGAGATTTTTTTGTCGCAAATAATGACAAAGCTTTTCGTGGAAATCAAGTCTATGAATGGTTGTGGAGCAAAGGAGCACACAGTTTTGAGGATATGACGAATGTTGCCAAAACAACACGTTCTATGCTTGAAGATAATTTTGTAATCAACCATATTAAAGTCGATACTATGCAGCGCAGCAGTGACGGAACTGTAAAAAATGCCGTTCGTCTGCATGATGGTTTAGTGGTAGAATCGGTTTTGATTCCCACAGATACCAGAACAACAGCTTGTGTTTCAAGTCAGGTTGGTTGTAGTTTAGATTGTAATTTTTGCGCAACGGCAAGATTAAAGCGTATGCGAAATCTGGAACCTGGAGAAATATACGATCAGATTATGGCAATTGATAAAGAAAGCCGTTTGTATCACAATCATCCCCTTTCGAATATTGTTTTTATGGGAATGGGAGAACCTTTAATGAACTATAATAATGTCATTAAAGCAATCGATATGATCACGTCGCCGGAAGGTTTAGGAATGTCGCCAAAGCGTATTATGCTTTCGACATCAGGAATTCCGAAAATGATTAAAAAAATGGCCGATGATGATGTGAAATTTAAATTGGCAGTTTCCCTGCATTCGGCAATTGATGAAATCCGTGCGAAGATTATGCCTTTCAGCAAAAATTTTCCTTTAAAAGATTTACGAGAAGCACTTGAATATTGGTACAGAAAAACCAAAAGCAAAATTTCATACGAATACGTGGTTTGGAAAGGAATTAACGACGATAAAGCTTCAATTGATGCTTTGGTTAAATTCTGCAAATATGTGCCATGTAAGGTTAATTTAATCGAATACAATCCAATTGATGACGGAGAGTTTCAACAAGCTTCAGAAGAATCTATTATGGCTTATATAAAAGCCTTAGAAAATATTGGAGTAGTAGTAAAAGTGCGTCGCAGCCGCGGAAAAGATATTGATGCAGCGTGTGGGCAATTGGCCAATAAAGAAGGGAATGAATTGTAAATATTTATATGTGTAGTCCTTACGGAACAAAATAACATAGGTGGAATATTATTTCTACCAGTATATAATCTCTCCGAGATATATTTTGCAAAAGAATTAAACGATCCCAACATTAATCTACAATAAATATTCCGTTTGGATTACATATTGGTAGCAAAAGAATAACGACTACAAAATAAAAATGTCCAATAGGGACTTACTTTATAATAAATAAAAAAGCATTAAAGACAAGACCAATCTTGTTTTTAATGCTTTTTTTTGGGCAAAAAAGGCTTTATTTTTTCAAATCTATTTCTTCGGTTACGCCATCTTTTGTAACAGTTACCAAAGTATTGCAATCTCCATTTCCATAATCAATAACCGCATTGGCTCCGTTTTTAGTTAACGATAAAACACCTTTTACAGCAAATGGTTTTTTGCACGCGGCATTAAATTCCAGCGGAGTTGTAATTTCTGCCGAATAAGTATCGCCATTCGGGAAAGTTGTGGTTCCGCTTCCTGTTACAACAGATTTATTATCGTCCCAATTAAACCAGGTATCATAACCGGAAATAGTTTCTTTTATCAAAGTTCCTTTTCGCATATAAACGCCTCCATCATCAAAAGTGACAGTCATGTCAATTGTTGCTGTTAAAACCGGATGCGCTTCTGCAAGCAAATCGGTAGCTTTTTTAGTTCGAACAATGCTCTTGCTTCCCTCAATTTTTTTGCCATTGTGATAAAAACCTTCAAAAGTATAACTGATGGTTTGTGTCGCTGCAGAAAAGTCATTAGAGAACGAAACAACCATTTTACCTTTTACAGCATTTCCATTGTCCAGCGTACAGCCTTCAACACCAAAATCAACTGTTCTTGTCCATGTATTATTGGTTAAAACCATAGTGATTGTAGCGCAGTCCGGTAAAAAGTTTTTGATTATTCCGCCAGGTTTATTAGTACTGTTTTGCTGAGCATCAAATTGATCTTCGGCAATATTGGTTACATCCTCTATTGAGGCATCAATTTTAGAATTGGTAACAATTTCATCATTTGAAATTTTAGCATTCGTTCCGTCGTTTCCACTTTCATCAGAATTACAGCTAATAAAAAATGATAAAGTGATACAAGTTCCAATTAATAAAAATTTTGTTTTCATAATAAATAGTTTAGGTTTTACTTTTAATTAATGAATTCAAATTGGGAATTGGAATTAGATGTTTTTTTGGTTAATTTTTTAATTAGTACATAAATTGTTCATATACTAACATAAAATAGTCAACGTTTTTTTATTTAAAATAGTATATTTGGAGTCGAAATGAACATTACTTCTCAAATAAAACAGCCCATTTTTAATGAAATGGAACTTTTCGAAAAAAAGTTCCATGAATCGATGACCTCAAAGGTTGCGCTGCTGAATAGAATTACGTACTATATTGTAAATCGAAAAGGAAAACAAATGCGTCCGATGTTTGTTTTTCTGACATCAAAAATGGTTTCAGGAGGTATTGTAAACGAAAGAACATACCGTGGAGCATCTGTAATTGAGTTGATTCATACTGCAACTTTAGTACACGATGATGTGGTTGATGATAGTAATCGCCGCCGCGGATTTTTCTCTATTAATGCACTTTGGAAAAATAAAATTGCTGTTTTGGTTGGTGATTATTTATTGTCGAAAGGATTATTGCTTTCGATAGACAATGGTGATTTCGATTTACTTCGAATTATTTCTGTAGCTGTTCGCGAAATGAGCGAAGGAGAATTGCTTCAGATAGAAAAAGCCAGAAGACTCGATATTACCGAAGAGGTTTATTACGAAATTATCCGAAAAAAAACCGCTACACTTATTGCGGCTTGTTGCGCTCTTGGTGCAAAATCGGTAATTGAAGATGATATTCAGGTCGAGAACATGCGCAAATTTGGTGAACTTATCGGAATGGCGTTTCAAATCAAAGACGATTTATTCGATTACAGCGAAGAAGCCATAGGTAAACCAACCGGAATCGATATTAAAGAGCAAAAAATGACTTTGCCTTTAATTCATGTTTTAAATACTTGTACTCCGCAAGAAAAAAAGTGGCTGATAAACTCCATCAAAAACCACAACAAAGACAAAAAACGCGTAAAAGAAGTTATTGCTTTTGTAAAAAATAATAATGGTTTGGCTTACGCCGAAAATAAAATGATCGAATTCCAACAGGAAGCACTTTCACTATTACAGAATTACCCCGATTCTGAGTTTAAAGATGCCCTTATTTTAATGGTAAATTACGTTATTGAGAGAAAGAAGTAATTAGATAATTTGCCAATTAGAAAATTATAAAATTGTTTTACTATGTTGTAAATCAGTTGCTTTTGTTTTTTATTTTGGAATTTGGAATTTATTTTTTGATTTTTTTATTTCCCATGCAACCATTTCCAAACCAAACTCGTCTATGCTAATAGAAGTCTGTTAGTAAAACAAAACCGGAACGCTTATTAATGAAAATTATTCATTTACATCAGGAAGAAGCTGAAATTATAAAGTTGGCTGTCGAGAATAATCGACAAGCACAACAGCAAATTTACGGTCGGTTTTCTCCAAAAATGTTAAGTGTTTGTCGGCAATATATAAAAGACATTCAACTGGCAGAAGATGTAATGATTACCGCTTTCATGAAAATTTTTACCAACCTGAATAAATTCGAAAACAAAGGAAGTTTTGAAGGCTGGATTCGCCGAATTATGGTGAACGAATGTATTTCGTATTTAAGAGTTCAGAAAAAGGTAAAATTTACCGAAGACGAAATTTATGTCGAAGAAAGTTTCAATGCAATTGACAGTCAGTTTTCGATAGAACAAATTCAGTTTTTAATTGATGCTTTGCCGGACGGTTATAAAATGGTTTTCAACTTATATGCAATTGAAGGTTACAAACACAATGAAATTGCCAAGATGTTAGGTATAAGTGAAGGAACATCAAAATCGCAATTATCGCACGCCAGAAAAATGCTGCAGATACAAATTAATACATTAAAAAAACAAGATAATGGAACCGAATAATTTTGAAAAGGATTTCCGTGAAAAACTAAACCAACGTACAATTGAACCAAGCAACAAAGCCTGGGATCGATTAGATGCCATGTTGAGTATTGCAGAAGAAAAGCAGCCTAAAAAGAACTATAAATGGTTGTATATCGCAGCAAGTATTGTTGGTTTTTTAGTAGTTGGAACTTTCTTTTTCAATCAGAAGAAAAATGTTGTTGAAACTCCAAAGAATAATGTTGCTGTAGAAGAGGTTACAAAGAAAGATTCGGTAATAAAACCTACTGTAAACAGGATAGATTCTGGTAAGATAGAAATTGTAGCCTCAGAAAAAGCAACAATTAAAAGAGTAAATACAAAAGAAGCAAATAGTAATCCAGATGTTTCTGTACAAAAATCAAAACAACTTATAAAAAATGAAAAAAATCAAATAGCGGAGTCTTCAATCATCATCAAAAACAATCAGGAAAAACAAACAATCAATAATCAAACATCAGTTGTCGAAACTTCTAAAAATGAAAATGTCGATCAATTGCTAAACGCAGCCGAAAAAACTGTTGTGGCAGAACATTCGGTTAGGCCAAAATCGAAAATAAAAATCAACGCCAGTGATTTGCTCAATCAGGTCGATGGCGAATTAGAAACTTCGTTTAGAGAAAAAGTGATTACAAAAGTCAATAAAAATTATCAAACCGTAAAAGTGGCATTGGCGAATAGAAATCAGGAAGAGTAAAGAAAATAGAGTAAAGAGTAAAGAATAAAGAGTAAAGAAAATAGAATATAGATTTTAGTTTCGGAGGAACGATCCATATTGTAGCGTCGGGTTTTAATCCGACGGAGATGGAATAAAAGTATCTACAATTCACAATTAATCATCATCAATCAACAATCAAATTAAAAAATCAATCATGAAAAATTTTACCGTTTACCTCGTAATTTTAGTTTTCTTATTTGTCAGCAAAGTGCTGGGGCAGGAAACTTTTGAATCAAGAGCAAAGCAAATTGCCGACAAAATAGAAAAGATTACAAAAGAAGAAAAAGCAACTTTAAAAGAAGAAGTTGAAGCTGTAAATGTGCAATTATCAGAAGGAAAAATAACTCAGGAACAAGCTGATAAACGCAAGAAAGAGCTGGCCGAAGCCCGAGCCGTAATAATCGAAGAGAAAGTTACTTTGGCTCAAAATGAACTTAATGATCTGGTACAGCAAAAAGTAGATGGAAAAATCAAAGAGCAGGATTCAACAAAAAAACATATGCTGGTTATTCATTGGAATGACCGAAACTGGGAAGACAGAAAAAAAGCAAAAGATTCTATTCATGGTGAAAAAAGAACCACTTCGCAATTTGTATTTGCAATGGGGTTAAATAATATGATGGTCGATGGCAAACTTCAGGATTCGAATTACAGTTTTATAGGTTCACATTTTTATGAATGGGGTTTTACTTATAATTCAAGATTAATGAAAAACAATAATTTATTGCATGCAAAATACGGATTGTCATTAATGTATAATAATATTCGTCCAACAGACAATCGCAGTTTTATAGTAAATCAAGATCAAACAAATTTGGAGGTCAATGCGACAAATCTCAATGAATCCCGATTTAGAAATGTGTATTTAGTATTGCCTGTACATTTAGAATTTGATTTTACAAAGCCAACAGTAAGTAACGGAAAAACATATTTTAAAACACATAAAAGTTTCCGTTTCGGAATTGGAGGTTATGCAGGAATTAATGTAAAATCGAAACAAATTTTAAAATTTGAAGAAGAAGATTTAAAATATAAAACAACCATAAAAGGGGATTATAATGTAAATAATTTTATTTATGGATTAAGTTCTTACATTGGTTACAAATCGTTGAGTTTGTATGCAAAATATGATTTAAACCCTTTGTTTCAGGATAATGTGGTTGACGAAAAAAATATTTCATTAGGATTACGTTTCGATTTAAATTAAAAATTGAGTTAAGTTTAGTTAGTAGAAAAGCACTTCGAAAGAGGTGCTTTTTTTATGAAAAAATGATCCCATTTCAAGATTGATTTATGTACTTTTACAGGCTCTAAATTTTAAAAATATTTTACGTTTTGATCTCACAAAATACAATTGATACTGTTTTTGAAACTGCTCGCGTAGAGGAGGTTATTGGTGATTTCGTAAATTTAAAACGCGCCGGAAGTAATTTTAAAGGTCTGAGTCCGTTCTCAGATGAGCGCTCTCCGTCGTTTATGGTGTCGCCAGCAAAAGGAATCTGGAAAGATTTTAGTACGGGAAAAGGTGGGAATTCTGTTAAATTTTTAATGGAACACTCACAATTTACCTATCCGGAAGCCATTCGGTATTTAGCCAGAAAATACAATATTGAAATTGAAGAAACTGAACAGACAGATGCCGAAAAAGCCATTACGGATGTTCGCGAAAGTATGTACTTGGTTTCGGAATTTGCAAAAGAATATTTTTACAATACACTTTTACATTCAGAAGAAGGAAAAGCAATTGGACTTTCCTATTTTAAAGAAAGAGGTTTTACCAACGAAACCATCAAAAAATTTAGTTTAGGATATTCACCGGAAACCTGGGATGCATTGACCAAAGAAGCGTTGGGTAAAGGATACAAACTTGAATTTCTGGAAAGTACCGGTTTGACAATTGCCAGAGAAGATCGTCCTTTTGACCGTTTTAAAGGTCGTGTAATGTTTCCTATCGAAAGTATGTCCGGACGGGTTTTAGGATTTGGAGGACGTATTTTAACCAATGATAAAAAAGCAGCCAAATATTTAAACTCTCCCGAAAGTGACATTTACCATAAAAGTAAAGTGCTTTACGGAATTTTTCAGGCCAAACAATCGATCGCAAAACTAAACAATTGTTATTTGGTTGAAGGTTATACCGATGTAATTCAGTTTCATCAGGCTGGAATCGAGAATGTTGTAGCTTCTTCAGGAACGGCTTTAACACCAGATCAAATTCGTTTGGTTAATCGTTTAACGAAAAACATTACTGTGCTTTTTGATGGAGATGCTGCAGGTTTGCGCGCGTCTATTCGAGGAATCGATTTAATTTTGGAAGAGGGAATGAACGTAAGAGTTTGTGCTTTTCCTGATGGGGAAGATCCGGATAGTTTTGCCAGAAAAAATTCTCATGATGATTTAGTAGCGTATTTAGAATCAAACAGTAAAGATTTTATACAGTTTAAAGCTTCGATTTTAATGAACGAAGCCAAAAACGACCCAATAAAAAAAGCAGATTTGATTCGGGATATGGTAACGAGTATTTCTAAAATACCAGACCGTATTCAGCGAGAAGTATATCTTCAGGAATGTGCCCGAATTATGGATATTTCGGAGCAGGTTTTAGTAAGTACGCTGGCACAGTTGATTCAAAAAGATGTTGCAGAAGCGAATAAAAAGCAAAAGCAGGATCAAAAACCTTTTCAGGTTTACAGAAACGAAAATCAAAAAAATACAGGATATTCAGGAGGAGATCCCGATGATCCCAGAACGGGGCCGCCAGAGGATTATCCGGGAGATATGGGATATCCGGCGCAGCAGGCAGAAAAAGTAGATATTCTATATGGTTTTGAACGCAAAATAATCGAAATATTATTGCTTTACGGAAGTGTTCTCGAAGATTTTGAAGATGTTTACCTAAAAGCCGATGAAGAAGGCGTTATTAAAGAAGTAAGCGAAAAAAGAAAATATAAGGTTTACGAAAAAGTATATTTAAGCCTTCAGGAAGATGAGGTGGAGCTCTCCAATTCTTTATTCCAAAGTATTTTTAATGGTTTGATTGATTTCTACAACCAAAACGAAAGTTTTAGTTTAGATAAATATTTAATGCATTTGCCACCGGAATTTGCTCAGGAAGTGACCAATATATTAATGGAAGATGAAAAAGTGGCTATTCACAATTGGGAAGGACAAAATATTTTTCCGAAACATAAAAACGTAACAATAGAACAAAATGTTTCTGACACCATTTTTTCCATGCGCTGGTATTTGGTTTCAAAAATAATACAGGAATTAAAACAATCTTTATTATCTGATCCGCAGGAAGATAATTCAGAACTTTTATCTATGGTAGTTGATTATTCTAAATTGCTGAATAATTTTTCAAGAAAATTGGGCAGGGTTGTAGTTCCTTATCACTAAAAATATAAAAAGCTCTATACTATTTTACTAGTACAGAGCTTTTGTTACGGTTTTTGGATTATTCAACTGATATTTGGAAGATATCAGCAAGAGTAATTTTACACCATTAAATAATTTCTAATGTCTTAGCTTTATTTACTAAGTCAACTAAATTAGTCACGTTTAATTTAGTTAATAATCTCAATTTGTAAGTACTGATCGTTTTTTCGTTCAGGTTTAAAATTTTAGAGATTTCATTATTCTTTTTACCATCGCTTAAGTAACGCAAAACCTCAATTTCACGATTCGAAAGTTTTCTGTACAAGCGTTCGCTTTTGCTTTGTTTAGCAATAAGAGCCATGTTTTTACGTACAGTTTCGTTGATAATAATTTTTCCTTCGTGTACTTTAATAATAGAAAGACCTAAAGTTTCAAGTTTTTCTGTTTTGTGCACGTACCCGGAAACTCCCGCTTTAATCGCGTTTGGAGCATACATTTGTTCAGCGAGATCACTGAAAATTACAATTTTTGTTTTTGGGAAATTTTTTAGGATAGATTTCACCTCGAAGATGCTCGAAAGACCTTCTAATTCTAAATCCAGAATTAGAATATCGATCTCCTTCGTCTGAAGAATATCTCTAACCATTGAAAAATTGCCTACGTTAGCAACAATTGAAATTTGATCGTGGTCTTTGAAATAAGATTTCACGCCAAAGTGAGTCACAGGATGATTGTCTGCAAGACATACTTTAATCATAATTTTACCTTTTTAGAATTATTATCATGTTTTTTGGAGCTGTAAAATTAATAAATAAATTCTGTAATTAATCGCAGACAAATGTTAAAAAGTTTTATTTTAACGTTTTTGGTATCAAACAGACAGGTATGGCATCCATTTTATGCTTGTTGCTGGTGTTTAAACGTTTATAAATTTCAAAGACAGATTTTTCTCTCCCAGTGAAGTCAGCTGGCGTCTTTCCTGACTCCGAGGCTTCCATCGCCCATTCAAGTTCGTCGTAACTTGCACCCAATTGGTCCTCATCGGTCCTGTTATCACCAAATAAACCATCTGTAGGCGCTGCTGTTAAAATTGAGTCTGGAATTGTTAAAAATTCTCCAAGAGCATAAACATCAGACTTCATTAAGTCGGCAATCGGACTTAAATCGACTCCACCGTCTCCATATTTAGTATAAAAACCAACACCAAAATCTTCTACCTTGTTCCCTGTTCCTGCCACCAATAAACCGTGAATTCCGGCTAAATAATATAATGACGTCATACGGATACGTGCACGTGTATTGGCCAGTGATAAATTAACTTTTGTTGAATCTTCTGTAGAAGGCACAGAAGCCTTAAAAGCTTCAAAAGTTGATGTTAAGTCAGTTTTTACATCCGAAACGTTAGGAAAACGCTTTTTCAATTGGTCAATATGTTCTCTTCCTCTCGAAACCTGACTTTCTGCCTGATGAATTGGCATTTCAACACATAGAACTTTTAAACCCGTCTGGGCACATAGAGTAGAAGTTACAGCGGAGTCAACTCCACCGGAAATTCCGATTACAAAACCATTTACTTTTGCATTGTTAGCGTAATTTTTTAGCCACTCAACAATATGCGTATTTACTTTTTCTGCTTGAATTGTGCTTTTTTTAGTCATAATAGGTCAAGTTTAAGATACTGGAATGTATATTTGCACAAATATTTTTAAGTATATGTTGTACTTAAATTCATGCAACACAAATCTAATTAAAATAAAATGAAATTATATCGCTTTGTAGTGGTTCTGTGCTTGTTTTTTTTGTCTTGTGATCAAAAAAGTAAAGTAGAAAAAGCTGTTGAGGAAATTCCGGTTGATGTAAAAGTAGAGCGTTTCGATAAAGTATTTTTTGAAACAAAACCTCAGGATTTGGCCAAAGTAAAAAAACAATATCCCTTCTTTTTTCCCGCAGGAAATGATGATAATGTATGGCTGAATAAAATGCAGGATCCGATCTGGAGAGAAGTTTATACAGAAGTTGAAAAAAAATATTCGAATTTTGAACCTGTTCGTGAAGAATTCAATGCGCTTTTCCAACACGTAAAATATTATTTTCCTGAAACTAAAATTCCAAAGGTAATTACAGTAATAGGAGAGATGGATTATAATGCAAAAGCAATTTACGCAGATAGTCTGGTTATTGTTGCATTAGAATTGTATTTGGGAAAAAACCATAAGTTTTATGAGTTTCCCAATTACCTGAAAGAGAATTTTGAGGAAAAACAAATTATGCCCGATGTAGTTTCTAGTTTTTCTTTTAGAAAAATTCCGGCTTCTGCAGATAGAACTTTACTTTCTCAAATGATTTTTGAAGGAAAACAATTGTACGCCAAAGATTTGCTTTTACCAGATTATACAGATGCAGAAAAAATGGGTTACACGCCGGAACAAATAAAATGGTGTGAAGAAAATGAAGAATATATGTGGCGTCATTTTATTGAAAATGAAATGCTGTATAGTGAAGATCCTAAGTTAAATACCCGATTTATTGCTCCTGCACCATTTTCTAAATTTTATCTTGAAATAGATAACGATTCTCCCGGAAGAGTGGGTGCCTGGATTGGCTGGCAAGTGGTACGTTCGTACATGAAAAACAATAATGTTACGCTGCCGGAATTATTAAAAACAAATGCTAAAGAAATTTTCGAAAAGTCCAAATATAAACCTAAGAAATAATGTCAGATACAATAAACTCAGAAATTAAATTCAATATAGAATTAGACGAAAACCGTGTTCCTGAAAAATTAACATGGAGCGCTCAGGATGGTGGCGTACAAGCAGAAGAAGCAAAAGCAATAATGTTGTCTATTTGGGATAGCAAAGCAAAAGAAACAATGCGTATTGATTTGTGGACAAAAGATATGCCGGTTGATGAAATGAAAATTTTCTTTCACCAAACATTAGTAGCAATGTCAGATACGTTTAAACGCGCTACAGACGACGAAAAGATGGCAGATACGATGAAAGATTTCTGTGATTATTTTGCAGAAAAACTGGAACTAACTAAATAAATTCTAATTTTTTTAAATTCCAAATTCCAATTCTTGTAATTGAAATTCCAAATAAAAAAAATCCCAAATCCCAACTTAAAAATTGGAATTTGGGATTTTTATTTGGTTATTCCTTTTTATTAGAATTTTATTGGAATTTGGAATTTTTAAATTTGGGATTTTAAAACTGACTATTGTTCTTAAAAACTTCCTGATTTACTTCATCAATATAAGATAAAAGTTCTTCTTTTCCGATAGATTCTGTAGATGAGGTTACAAAGTATTGAGGCATTTCTTCCCAGTTATTAGCAAACATTTGTTTTTTGTAAGCTGCAACATGCGAATCGATTTTTACTTTACTGATTTTGTCTGCTTTGGTAAAAATAATGCAAAACGGAATTTCGCTTTCGCCCATATACGACATAAATTCAATGTCAATATTTTGAGCTTCGTGGCGAATATCAATCAAAACAAAAGCGCATACAAGCTGTTCTCTCGTTTCAAAATAATCTGTAATAAATTGCTGAAAAACAGATTTTGTTTTCTTCGATACTTTAGCATAACCGTAACCCGGTAAATCGACCAAAAACCAATTGTTGTTGATTTTAAAGTGATTTATAAGTTGCGTTTTTCCAGGTCTTCCGGATGTTTTTGCTAAATTTTTATGATTGGTAATCATGTTAATCAACGAAGATTTACCAACATTTGATCTTCCGATAAAAGCATATTCCGGCAAAAATTCCTGAGGACATTTTGCAACTTCAGAATTGCTGATAATAAATTCGGCGGTTGTAATTTTCATGTGTTTTGTTTTTAAAACCTCCTTAAAATCGAAAGTTAAGTTGCTATATGTTCTTTTTGGTAAGCCATTCTTCAAGAATTGTATTAAATTCCTGAGGATGTTCCATCATAGCAGCGTGTCCACATTTGTCTATCCAGTATAAAGATGAATTAGGCAATAATTTATCAAATTCTTCAGCCACATTTGGTGGAGTTACGGCATCATTTTTACCCCAAATAATACAGGTTTCCACTGTCATTTTTGGTAAATCCTTAGCCATATTGTGGCGAATAGCACTCTTTGCAATGGTTAAGGTTTTGATTAGTTTAATACGGTCATTTACGGTTGCGTAAACTTCATCAATCAATTCCGGAGTAGCAATTTTCGGATCATAAAAAACAGCTTCAGCTTTTTTTCTGATGTATTCATAATCACCTCTTTTTGGATAACTATCTCCCATTGCGCTTTCGTAAAGGCCAGAGCTTCCGGTAATTACAAGGCCTGCAACTTTTTCAGGATATAATTTTGTATGGTAAAGAGCAATATGTCCTCCAAGTGAATTACCTAATAAAATTACTTTATCAAAACCTTTAAAAGTGATAAAGTCTTTTACATATTTCGCAAAACTTTTTACGTTCGTTTTTAGAATACTTTGGGTATATATTGGCAAATCAGGGATAACAACTTTGTATCCTTTTGTTGGGAAATATTCTGCTACAGCATCAAAGTTACTTAGACCTCCCATTAAGCCGTGTAAAATTACGATAGGAGTTCCTTCTCCAGCTTCATAATAGCTGTATTTGCCTTCTTTTTTGTAGTTTTTGTCCATTTAATCTAATGCCAATTTCAATTTGGACAAATATAGGGTTTAATAAATAAAAATTAATTTTTGGTGCCATTTTTTAACTAGATAATTTCAGTAGGATTTATAAATGGTTAAAAATCAGGTTTTATTGCTTAAAAATGAATAATTGCCAAATGTTAAAAAATTAATATTATGACTGATTTTTAAGAGAAAGCTTATGTATTTTTTGTAATTGTTAAACAGAATTATCGATTCAATAATTATAATCTATCGTATTGATTATCTATTAATTAAGTGATTTGTGGTAAAAGTGGTTAAACTTATTAACAAAGTGGTAGATTGTGGTAAAATGTGGTATTTTTTTTTATATTTTTGCTGTATAACATGTTAATGAATTTTTCTTGAACACAATTGTAGGAACATACGAGTGTAAAGTCGATGCTAAAGGAAGGCTAATGATGCCTGCGCCTTTAAAAAAGCAATTGGCTTCCTCTCTTCAGGACGGTTTCGTTTTGAAGCGCTCTGTTTTTCAGCCGTGTTTAGAATTATATCCAATGGACGAGTGGAATTTGATGATGCAAAAAATCAACAAACTCAATCGTTTTGTAAAAAAAAACAATGATTTTATTCGAAGATTTACTGCAGGAGTTAAAGTGGTAGAAATCGATGCATTAGGAAGATTGTTGGTTCCAAAGGATTTGGTTGCATTTTCAAATATTTCGAAAGATGTGGTTTTTTCATCTGCAGTTAATATTGTTGAGATTTGGGATAAGGATTTATATGAAAAATCAATAAGCGGCGAAGATATGGATTTTGCAGATTTAGCCGAAGAAGTAATGGGAAATATTAATGACGACGACAATGGAATATCATAATCCGGTTTTACTTCATCCTACAGTTGATGGTTTAGATATTAAACCTGACGGAATATATGTAGATGTAACGTTTGGTGGCGGAGGTCATTCAAAAGAAATTTTGAAGCGATTAGGACCAAACGGAAAATTGTTTGCTTTTGATCAGGACGAAGATGCGCTTGCAAATGCATTACCGGATGAAAGGTTTACCTTAATTAATGAAAACTTTAGATTCATAAAAAGATTTTTACGTTTTCACGGAGTAAAAAGTGTAGATGGAATTCTGGCAGATTTAGGAGTTTCGTCACATCAGTTTGATGTTCCGGAACGAGGTTTCTCCACCAGATTTGATGCCGATCTGGATATGCGGATGAATCAGAAAAGTGATTTAAATGCTTATCGGGTGGTTAACGAATATGAAGAACAGGATTTACGTCGTGTTTTTTTTGATTATGGGGAGTTGAAAAACGCGCCCGTTTTGGCAAGAACAATTGTAGAAGCCAGAGAGCACAGGCCAATTAAAACAACAGATGAATTAAAAGAAGTTCTGGCAAAATATTTACCGGAACGAGTTAAAAATAAAATATTAGCGCAGATTTATCAGGCGATTCGAATTGAGGTAAATCAGGAAATGGATGTTTTAAAAGAATTTATCGAGCAATCGTTAGAAATCTTAAAACCGGGCGGAAGATTTTCAGTAATATCTTATCATTCTTTAGAAGACAGGCTGGTAAAAAGATTCATTAAAAACGGAATGTTTGAAGGAGAGCCTGAGCGTGATTTTTTTGGAAACTTCTCAGTTCCTTTTAAAACCATTGGAAAATTGATTGTTCCGGATGATGCTGAAATTAAAATTAATAACAGAGCAAGAAGCGCAAAATTAAGAATTGCTGAAAAGATATAATTAAGGTATAAAAATGAAAGGCGGAGTATTTAGCATATTAAAAGCAAGATTTCTATTAAATGATGACGCTGTCAAAAACTGGCGGTTTATTGTTTTCATCATTTTGCTTGCCATAATAATGATTGCCAATACGCAACGATACGAGCAAAAGGTTTTTGAAATTGCAAAACTGAATAATGAAGTAAAAGAATTACGATCAGAATTTGTAGACAGAAGATCAGAATTAATGAAGTTAAAAATGGAGTCGACCATATCGGATAAAATGCAGGAAAAGCAAATTTTTCCGTCAACGGTTCCTCCTGTAAAAATAGAAGTTAAAAAAGAAGAAGAAAAAAATTTCTTTAAAAGAATATGGCAGTAGACGATAAACATATATCCTACAGAATTTACCTCGTAGCAGTTTTCATCTTTTTGATGGCAATTGCTATTGTTGTTAAATTAACTAATATTCAATGGGTTGAAGGAGATTACTATAGAAAACTGGCAAAACAGCGTACCATTAAGAATTTTGTAATTCCGGCCAATAAAGGAAATATCTATTCTGCCGATGGAAGTTTGCTGGCAACATCAATTCCTAATTATGAAATTAGATTTGATGCAAAAGCACCAAAAACAGAAACTTTTGAGAAATATGTAAAAGCATTATCAGATTCATTAGCAACGGTTTTGGATAGACCAGGAGGTTATTATGAAAAAGAACTAAGAAAAGCCAGAGAAAACAAAAATCGCTACTATTTAATAGGACGCAATTTGAGTTATACCGAATATGTAAAAATTAAAGGATTTCCGTTGTTCAATTTAGGTCCGTTTAAAGGTGGAATTATCATCGAACAAGAGACAGTTAGAAAACATCCGATAGGAAAAATTGCTGAAAGAACAATTGGTTACGACCGAATTGATCCCGAAACAGGAGTAGAAGTTGGAAAAGGAATTGAATGGGCTTTTAAAAGTTACCTGAATGGAAAAGACGGTAAAATTTTAAAACAAAAAATTGCAAAAGGGCAGTGGAAACCAATTCGTGATTTAAACGAAGTTGATCCTATCGATGGTTACGATGTAATCTCGACAATTGATGTTTTTATTCAGGATATCGCGCACCACGCTTTGTTGAAACAATTAGAAGATTACGAAGCAGATCACGGGTGTGTCGTAGTTATGGAAACAGAAACCGGTCATGTAAAAGCAATTTCGAATTTAGGAAGAGCAGAAGACGGATCGTATTACGAAACAACAAATTATGCTGTTGCAGAATCTCATGAGCCTGGATCTACTTTTAAATTAGTCGATTTAATGGCGATTTTAGAAGATAAAGTGGCAGATACAAGTACTGTTTACGATAGTCACGGTGGACAAATAAGATATTATGGACGTCCTGTTACTGATTCGCACCATGGAGGTTATGGAAAAGTTTCATTAGCACGTGGTTTCGAACTTTCGTCAAATACTGTAATGGTTCAGGCAGTTTATGACAACTATAAAAGTAATCCATCCAAGTTTGTGAATCACATTAAGAGTTATGGATTAGATAAGCCATTAGGATTGCATTTTAAAGGAGAAGGAAGACCTTATATACCAAAACCTGGAGACAAACGCTGGTCAGGAACTACGCTTCCATGGATGGCTTTTGGGTATAATGTTTCGGTAACGCCAATGCAGACACTCGCTTTTTACAACTCAGTTGCTAATAACGGAGTAATGGTAAAACCACAATTTGTATCAGAGATAAAAGAATGGAATAAAACGATTAAGAAATTTGATATCGAAGTGATTAATCCGAAAGTTTGTTCACAGGAAACCATTAAAAAACTGAAAGCAGTATTGGAGAATGTGGTTAAAAAAGGAACAGGATCAAAATTGTATTCGAAAGATTTTTCGATGGCAGGAAAAACGGGAACGGCTCAGATGAATTATGGAGGAAAAGAAGGAAAGTCAGCATTGTATTATGCATCTTCTTTTGTTGGATATTTTCCGGCAGATCATCCTAAATATTCTTGTATTGTAGTGGTTCACAAACCTAATACATCTAAGAATAATTATTATGGTGCCGATGTTGCAGGGCCGGTTTTTAAAAGAATTGCCCAAAAGATATTTACAGATGCGCCATCAACCAATAAAATTAAAAAACTGGATTCAAGAGTTCCAAAACAGGATTCAAGTTATGATAAATATTATGTAGTTGAAGCCAATAAAAAATCAAATCGAATTCCTGATTTAAAAGGAATGCCAGGAATGGATGCAATTGCTCTACTTGAAAATTTAGGTTTGAGAGTAAAAGTAAACGGAGTAGGAAAAGTAAAAAAACAGTCGTTACAGGCTGGACAAAATATTAGTAAAAACACAACTATAGTATTAGAATTATCGTGAAAATACTGAAAGACATATTATATAAAGTAGCTATTGAGTCTGTAACAGGTTCGACAGAAATCGCTGTAAACAAAATTGATTTTGATTCAAGAAAAATTGAAGACAATGATGTTTTTATAGCCATTCGCGGATCACTTTCTGATGGTCATGATTATATTGAAAAAGCTATTCAATTAGGTGCAATTGCTATTATTTGTGATACTTTACCTGAGAATCCTGCAAAAGGAATTACTTATATAAAAGTAAAAGATACCAATACAGCATTGGCTTTTATGGCGGCTAATTATTTTGGAAATCCTTCTGAAAAATTAAAATTAGTTGGCGTAACCGGTACAAACGGAAAAACAACAATTGCGTCGTTATTATTTCAATTGTTTCAAAAAGCAGGTTTTAAAGTTGGTTTATTATCAACCGTAAAAATCATGGTTGATGAAACAGAATATCCTGCAACACATACAACTCCTGATTCTATCACGATTAATCATTATTTAAATGAAATGATTGAAGCTGGCGTAACGCATTGTTTTATGGAAGTGAGTTCGCATGGAATTCACCAAAAACGTACAGAAGCGTTGCATTTTGTGGGTGGGATTTTTACGAATCTTTCGCATGACCATTTAGATTATCATCCAACTTTTGCAGAATACAGAGATGTAAAAAAATCATTTTTTGATTCATTACCCAAAACGGCTTTTGCTTTATCAAACATCGATGATAAAAACGGACCAGTAATGCTTCAAAATACAGTGGCTAGAAAAAGAACATACGCATTAAAAACCTATGCCGATTTTAAAGCTCAAATTTTAGAAAGTCAGTTATCAGGTCTATTATTGAAAGTAAATGACAACGAAGTTTGGGTAAAACTTATCGGAACTTTTAATGCTTACAATGTTCTGGCTATTTACGGAACTGCGGTAGAATTAGGAATGGACAGTTTAGAAGCTTTGCGTTTATTGTCTGATTTAGAAAGTGTTTCAGGACGTTTTCAGTATATTATTTCAGAAGGAAATATTACGGCAATCGTAGATTATGCGCATACGCCGGATGCACTAGACAATGTTTTGAAAACGATTAATGATATCCGTACCAAAAACGAGCAACTGATTACTGTTGTAGGTTGTGGCGGAAACAGAGATAAAACAAAAAGACCCATTATGGCCAAAATCGCTACAGATTTAAGCGATAAGGCGATTTTAACATCGGATAATCCAAGAAATGAAGATCCTGAAGTGATTTTGGATGAAATGGAAAAAGGTGTTGAACCACAGAATTATAAAAAAATGTTGAGAATTACAGACAGAAAGCAAGCCATTAAAACGGCTTGTCAATTAGCTCAGCCTAATGATATTATATTAATTGCAGGAAAAGGACACGAGACCTATCAGGAAATAAATGGAGTTCGTCATCATTTTGATGATATGGAAACTATAAAAGAAATTTTAGATCAGCTAAATAAATAATAATCAGTTTTTAAATCCGAAAATACCACAGAATAAATTGGAATTTGGAGTTTCAAAATTGGAGTTTAAAACAAAAAGATATGCTATACTATTTATTTGAATATTTGAGAAAAACATTAGACATGCCGGGAGCGGGAGTTTTTCAGTACATTACTTTTAGATCAGCGTTGGCATTTATGCTTTCGTTGCTTCTATCAACAATTTACGGAAAACGGGTTATCAATTTTTTGCGTAAGCAGCAAGTTGGTGAAACAGTTCGTGAGCTTGGTCTTGCTGGTCAAAATGAAAAAGCAGGAACACCAACAATGGGTGGATTGATTATCATTTTTGCTACTATTGTACCTGTTTTACTGTTTGCTCGTTTACAAAATATTTACATCGTATTGCTTATTGTGACTACACTTTGGATGGGAACAATTGGTTTTGTGGATGATTATATTAAAATATTCAAAAAAGATAAACAAGGCCTTAAAGGAATTTTTAAAGTTATAGGACAAGTTGGTCTGGGACTTATTGTAGGGACAGTTTTATATTTTAATCCTGCTGTTACAGTAAGAACTGATACTGGCAAAGTAGATATACTAAAAGCAAATACGACTACAACACTTGTTGTGCCAGCTCCTGTTGAAGAGAAATCAACTGCAACGACAATTCCTTTTGTAAAAAATAATGAATTTGATTATGCTGAAGTTTTATCGTTTTTAGGAGATGGATATGAAAAATGGGCATGGTTAATTTTTATTCCGGTAGTAATTTTTATCATCACAGCAGTTTCTAACGGAGCTAATTTAACAGACGGAATTGACGGACTCGCCGCAGGAACCTCGGCAATATCTGTTCTCGCACTCGGAATATTTACGTTTGTTTCAGGAAATATCATTTTTTCGAATTACCTCAATATAATGTACATACCCAATTCGGGAGAGATGACGGTCTTTATATCGGCCTTTGTTGGAGCTTTGATCGGATTTCTCTGGTACAATTCCTATCCTGCCTCTGTTTTTATGGGAGATACGGGAAGTTTAACCATTGGCGGAATCATTGCAGTTTTGGCAATTGCGGTTCGTAAAGAAATATTGATTGTTTTATTCTGCGGAATTTTCCTGGCAGAAAGTGCTTCAGTAATTATTCAGGTGGCCTATTTTAAATATACAAAGAAACGTTTTGGCGAAGGCCGAAGAATTTTTCTGATGTCGCCATTACATCATCATTATCAAAAAAAGGGCTATCATGAAAGTAAAATCGTAACCCGATTCTGGATTGTTGCCATCATGTTAGCCATATTATCAATTGTTACCCTAAAATTAAGATAGATGATGAGATTGGTAGTACTTGGCGGAGGAGAAAGTGGCGTTGGAACGGCTATTCTCGGAAAGAAAAAAGGATACGACGTTTTTGTATCTGATTTTGGAAAGATAAAAGAAAGCTATAAAGAAGTTCTTATAATTAATGGTATTGCCTGGGAAGAAGAGCAGCACACAGAAGACCTGATTTTGAATGCCGATGTCGTCATGAAAAGCCCAGGAATTCCAGAGAAATCTCCCATAGTAAAAAAGCTTGTCGCAGCGGGGATTAAAGTGATTTCGGAAATTGAATTTGCTAAACCTTACACAGAAGCATTAACAATTGGAATTACAGGAAGTAATGGTAAAACTACCACAACAATGTTAACACATCACTTATTGAAATCGGCAGGTTTGAATGTAGGGTTGGGAGGAAACATCGGAAAAAGTTTTGCCTGGCAGGTAGCCGAAAATAAATACGATGCCTATGTTCTTGAATTAAGTAGTTTTCAGCTTGACGGAATAATAGAGTACAGACCAGATATTGCTATAATTACAAATATAAGCCCGGATCATTTAGACCGATATGAATATAAGTATCAAAATTATATCGATTCGAAGTTTCGAATAACAATGAACCAGACCGAAAGCGATTATTTGATTTACGATGCAGATGATGAAGCAAGTGCAGAATGGTTAAAAAACAACAAAACAAAAGCAAAATTAATTCCTTTTTCACTAACAAAAAGTTTTGACGAAGGAGCTTCTATAAATAACAACAAAATGGAAATAAAGATCAACCAAGAAGAGTTTACAATGGAAACAGAATACATTGCGTTAGAAGGAAAACATAATATGAAAAATGCAATGGCAGCAAGCTCTGTAGCAAAATTGATGCAAATTAGAAATGCAACAATTCGCGAAAGTTTATCAAATTTTCAAGGTGTTGAACACCGTTTAGAAAAAGTATTAAAAATTCAGAATGTACAATACATCAACGATTCAAAAGCTACAAATGTAAACGCTACTTTCTTTGCTTTAGACAGTATGAATGTTCCAACAGTTTGGATTGTGGGTGGTGTTGATAAAGGAAATGATTACAACGAATTGATGTCATTAGTTCGTGAAAAAGTAAAAGCAATTATTTGTTTAGGAATTGATAATCATAAAATCATTAATGCTTTTGGAGCTGTTGTTGACATCATGGTTGAAGTAAACAACATGAACGACGCAGTAAAAACAGCACAAAGATTAACAGAAAAAGGTGATGCTGTTTTATTGTCTCCGGCCTGCGCAAGTTTCGATTTATTCGAAAACTACGAAGACAGAGGAAAACAGTTTAAGCAAGCAGTTCATAACCTGTAAAAAGAAAAAAGTTTCAGGTTTCAAGTTTCACGTTAAGTGGAACTTGAAACCTAAAACAAAAGAAACCTGAAACTAAAGCAATGAAAGAACTAGTAAATAAATTAAAAGGAGATAGAGTAATATGGTCATTCGTGGCTTTATTGGCGCTGTTTTCGTTTATGCCTGTTTTTAGTGCGAGTAGTAATTTGGCTTATATCGGTCACGGAACAGGAAATACATTGGGCTATTTGGTAAAACACTTGGCGCATATTTGTATTGGGTTCATGATTATTTATTGGGTACATAAAGTTCCGTATCATTATTTCAGGGCGATTTCAAAAATTGCTTTGCCTGTAGTCTGGATTTTATTGCTTTATACCTTGTTGAAAGGAACCGTAATCGCAGGTGCAAACGCAAGTCGTTGGATTCAGGTTCCTTTTATCGGGATTACGTTTCAGACTTCTACTTTAGCTTCTATTGTTTTGTTTATTTATGTAGCAAGATATCTTTCCAAAACCAAAGAAGAGAATGAGCCGTTTCAAACCTCATTTGTACAGCTTTGGATTCCGGTTTTTATTACGTTGGTACTTATTCTACCGGCTAACTTTTCAACAACAGCGTTGATTTTTTCAATGGTTATGATGTTGACTTTTATTGGTAAATATCCATTAAAATACATCGGTTTTATTATCGGTTCGGGGATCGCAATGCTGGCTTTCTTTTTATTAGTAGCCAAAGCATTTCCGGAATCAAGATTCTTTAGCAGGGTAGCGACCTGGGAAAGTCGTATTACGAACTTTACCACAGATAAGCCTGATGAAGATGATTATCAAATTGAAAAAGCAAAAATCGCCATTGCATCAGGAAGATTAGGAGGTCTAGGGCCTGGAAAAAGTGTTCAGAAAAACTTTTTGCCACAATCTTCTTCCGATTTTATTTATGCAATTGTTGTAGAAGAATATGGTTTAGTGGGCGGCGTTTCGATTTTGCTTTTGTATTTATTGCTTTTGTTCCGATTTGTAATTGCATCGCATAAAGCCAATACATTATTTGGAAAATTAGTCGTCGTTGGACTCGGTTTCCCGATGATATTTCAGGCCATGATTAATATGGCTGTAGCAGTAGAATTATTGCCGGTAACAGGGCAAACGCTTCCGCTGATAAGTAGTGGAGGTAGTTCGATCTGGATGACATGTTTCGCTCTCGGAATTATCATTAGTGTAACTAAAAAAGATGAAGAAATCGTAGAAGAGCAACAAGAAAAGGAAAGAAGGAAAGAAGCACTTCAAAGATTGATAGATAAAGAATTGGCAGAAGAAGATTTGCCTGTTGATGAAAGAGAAGAGATCTACGAAGGAGAACCGATGTATTCTATCGAAGACAATTCAAGAAATCCGATGAATGCAGTTTTAAATAAGTAAAAGAAAAAGAGAATAGCTTTTAGAGCTTATAACTTTTAAAGATATGACAAAATATAAATTCATATTAAGTGGTGGCGGGACTGGCGGACATATTTATCCGGCAATCGCTATTGCAAATGAGTTAAAATTACAATTTCCTGATGCAGAATTTCTTTTTGTTGGTGCCAAAGATAAAATGGAAATGCAAAAAGTGCCTCAGGCTGGTTATGAAATAAAAGGTCTTTGGATTGCCGGTTTACAAAGAAAACTGACTTTGCAAAATATGATGTTTCCATTGAAATTGGCAACAAGTTTGTTAGAATCAAGAAGGATCATCAGACAATTTAAGCCTAATGTAGTAATAGGGACCGGAGGTTTTGCCAGCGGACCATTATTGCAAGCGGCAGGAGGAGCAGGAATTCCGACAGTAATTCAGGAGCAAAATTCATTTCCTGGAATTACAAATAAGTTGCTAAGCAAAAAAGCAAATGCTATTTGTGTGGCTTACGAAAATTTAGAACGATTTTTTCCAAAAGGAAAAATTGTTTTGACAGGAAATCCGGTTCGTCAGGATTTAATCGATATTGACAGTAAAAGAGAGGAAGCAATCGCTTTTTACGGTTTAGATTCGAACAAAAAGACATTGTTGGTTTTAGGCGGAAGCTTAGGAGCCAGAAGAGTTAACCAGTTAATTGAAAAAGAATTGCAAAGTATACTTTCACAAGATGTTCAGATTATCTGGCAATGCGGAAAATTATATTTTGAAGATTATAAAAAATACAATCAGCCAAACGTAAAAGTAGTTGATTTTATTGAAAGAATGGATTTTGTTTACGCTTCAGCAGATGTGATTATTTCACGCGCAGGAGCATCCTCGGTTTCAGAATTATGTATTGTGGGGAAACCTGTAATCTTTATTCCGTCGCCAAACGTTGCAGAAGATCATCAAACCAAAAATGCACAGGCAATTGTAGATGCAAAAGGAGCAGTTTTGTTGAAAGAATCAGATTTGGAAAGTCAGTTTAGTATTGTTTTTGAAGCTTTATTGAAAGATAAAGGAAAACAAAGCCAATTAAGTGAAAATATTAAAAAACTGGCAAGACCAAATGCGGTAAAAGTTATAGTAGAGGAAATTAAAAAGTTGTTATAATATAACTTTTTAAGATAATTATAGAACTCAATTAAAAAATTAGAACGCTATTTTTAGGCGTTTTGAGTTATTAAAATAAGAAAATTACAAAGGCTTAATTACTAGTTTTTTATACAATAAAGCAACCTGTAAATAGCTCAAAATTAGAAATTAAAATGAATTTAAATCAAATACAAAACGTTTATTTTATTGGTATTGGAGGCATCGGAATGAGTGCGCTGGCCCGTTATTTCAAATATATTGGAAAACAGGTTTCGGGGTACGATAAAACGCCATCAATGCTAACAAGTGAATTAATTGAAAGTGGTATTGATATTCATTTTGACGATAATATCAGTTTAATTCCAAATGACTATTTCGTAGAGAATACGTTAGTGATTTTTACACCTGCTGTGCCTAAAACACATTCTGAATGGAATTATTTCATAGAAAGAAATTACGAGATTAAAAAACGTGCAGAAGTTCTGGGACTTATCACTAAAGATACTTTCAGTTTTGCCGTTGCAGGAACGCACGGAAAAACAACAACATCAAGTATTCTAGGGCATATTTTATACGAAAGTGGTGCAGATGTAACAGCTTTTGTGGGCGGAATTGTAGAGAATTACAACTCAAATTTAATTGGAAGCGGAAAAACCGTAACAGTTGTAGAAGCAGATGAGTTTGATCGTTCGTTTTTGCATTTGCACCCAAATATTGCCTGTATAACATCAATGGATGCAGATCATTTGGATATTTACGGAACGAGTGATGCCATTGAAGCTTCGTTTGTAGAATTTGCTAATAAAGTGGAGAATAAAAACAATTTGTTTATAACCAAAGAATTGCCCCTTGAAGGTGTGCAATGTGCTATAAATGAAGATGCTGTATATAAGGCGTTTAATGTTAGGATAGAAGATGGAAGTTATGTTTTTGATGTGCAGACGCCATCAGAAATCATGAAAGACCTGCATTTTGGATTGCCTGGAAAACACAATTTAATGAATGCTTTGATGGCTATTGGAATGGCAAAGACTTTCGGAACTGCCACAGACTCGATTGCAAAAGCACTAGCCTCTTTTAATGGAATAAGAAGACGTTTTTCGTATCAGATTAAATCTGATAAACTAGTTTATATAGATGATTATGCACATCATCCTACAGAAATAAATGCTGTTCATCAAGCAGTTAGAGAATTGTATCCAAATCGTAAAGTTTTGGCTATTTTTCAACCGCATTTATTTAGCAGAACAAGAGATTTTGCAGACGGATTTGCCGAAAGTTTATCTCAATTTGATGAAGTATTTTTGATGGATATTTATCCGGCACGCGAATTACCGATGGAAGGGATTACATCTGATTGGCTGTTAGGAAAAATGACAAATTCGAATAAAAAAATTGTTGCAAAAAATGATTTATTAGCGCAAATTAAAGCCAGTGATGCGCCAATAATTGTGACAATAGGAGCTGGTGATATTGGAGAAATGGTTCCGTCAATTAAAAAAATGCTAAATGAAAATATTTAATTGGACAAACATAAGATTGGTGCTCATTTTTGGGCTTGTACTTTTTTTATATTCATTCGCCCAGCATCGAAATGGGGATAGAAAATTAAAGAAATCTATGGTTGTTTTTGTAGGAGAAAACACGTTGTTCATAAAGCCCGAAGCGGTTAATAAATTGTTAATAGAAAATAAAAAAGACGCTTCCAGTATCCGAAAAGATGAAGTAGATTTGAATAAGATAGAAAAAACCCTTGATACGCAAGACATGATTGAAAAGTCGGATGTTTTTGTAAGTATCGATGGTGTTCTAAAAGCGATAGTAAAACAGAAGACACCAATAGCGAGAGTTTATGATGGTGATAACTCTTTTTATATTGACTATGAGGGAAATAAAATGCCTTTATCAGACAATTTTACGGCGCGTGTTCCTCTCGTTTCAGGGGCAATAAATAAAAAAAATAACGAAGATTTAGCTACCTTATTTCGCACAATTTATGACGATGCGTTTTTGAAAAAAAACATCATTGCAATTCAAATTATGCCTAATGGTAGCTTAAAAATGTTTAATAGAAATTATAATTACTTCATCGATTTTGGCAGAACGATGAATGTTGATAACAAATTTAGAAACTATAAAGCCTTTTTTCAAAAAGCAGTTTTAGATAGTTCGTTATATAAATACAATAAGATTGACCTGAGATTTACGGAACAAGTAGTTTGCACAAAATAATAGAAAATGGAAAAAGATAATATTGCAGTAGGTCTAGATATTGGAACAACCAAAATAGTTGCCATGATAGGCAAGAAGAACGAGTATGGTAAGTTGGAAATTTTGGGTATTGGTAAATCCAAAAGTTTGGGTGTGGCCAGAGGTGTTGTAAACAACATTACGCAAACTATTCAATCAATTCAACAAGCGATCTTAGAAGCAGAAAATAATTCAGGATATAAAATTAAAGATGTTGTTGTGGGTATCGCCGGACAACACATCAGAAGTATACAGCATACAGATTACATCAGCCGTAGTAATCCGGAAGAAGTAATTGGAGAAAATGATATTCAGCTTTTGATTGATCAGGTTAATAAGCTTGCGATGTTACCGGGAGAAGAAATTATTCACGTTTTGCCACAGGAATTTAAAATCGACGGACAATCTGAAATTAAAGAACCAATCGGGATGTACGGCGGAAGACTAGAATCTAGTTTTCACGTAGTAGTTGGCCAGGCATCGTCTATCAGAAATGTGGGAAGATGTATCCAAAGTTCAGGAATTGAATTGTCAGGATTAACATTAGAACCATTGGCTTCTGCAGATGCAGTTTTGAGTCAGGAAGAAAAAGAAGCCGGTGTAGCACTTATCGATATCGGTGGTGGAACAACAGATTTAGCCATTTTTAAAGATGGTATTATCCGTCATACTGCTGTAATTCCTTTCGGAGGAAATGTAATTACGGATGATATCAAGGAAGGATGTTCGATCATTGAAAAACAGGCAGAGCTTTTAAAAATAAAATTTGGATCGGCCTGGCCGGGAGAGAACAAAGACAATGAAATTGTTTCTATTCCGGGATTGAGAGGAAGAGAGCCAAAAGAAATTTCGCTTAAAAACTTATCTAAAATTATTCATGCTCGTGTAGTAGAAATTGTAGAACAGGTTTTTGCAGAAATAAAAGCTTACGGACACGAAGATCCTCGTAAAAAATTAATTGCAGGAATTGTGCTTACAGGTGGTGGCGCTCAACTAAAACATATCAAACAATTAGTTGAATACATTACAGGTATGGACACTAGAATTGGGTATCCAAATGAGCATTTAGCAGGAAATTCAAGCGAAGAAATTTCAAGTCCATTATTTGCAACTGCTGTTGGTTTAGTAATGAACAGTATAGAAAATAGTACACAAAGTGCTGTTAGAATGGAACTTGTAAATGAGCAGCCAAAAGTAGTGTACAGAAACGTTCCGCCTCAGGTACAACAACCTGTTCAGCCGCGATACGAAGTTGAAGAAAACTACGTTGAAAGAGTAGAAGCTTTTGAACCGCCAAGAGAAGTTAGAAGTAACGTGGCTACAAAAGACGAGTCTACAGAAACAAAAATAAGAAGATCATTTTTTGATCGCTATGTTGATAAAATCAAAGATTTTTTAGACAACGCCGAATAATAAAGTAAAACGAAAAGGATTACTTTTTGCCCCAAGTCAAGAAGTAAAAAATGTATTTAATAAGAATTTCAAAACCAAAAAGATGATGAGCAACTCAGAATTTGGAAGTATTTCATTTGATTTACCGAAAAACCAATCAAATGTAATCAAAGTAATAGGTGTAGGAGGAGGCGGAAGTAACGCAATCAACCACATGTTCAAGCAAGGTATTAAAGGGGTAGATTTTATCGTTTGTAATACAGATTCACAAGCACTTCAAAATAGTGCCGTACCAAATAAAATTCAATTAGGAGTAAACTTAACAGAAGGTTTAGGAGCAGGAGCAAATCCTGATGTAGGACAACAATCTGCTATAGAAAGTATTGCCGATATCGAAAAAATGTTAGACCGTGGTACTAAAATGGTATTTATTACCGCTGGTATGGGTGGTGGAACAGGTACCGGTGCTGCTCCTGTAATTGCACAATTGGCAAAAGAAAGAGAAATTTTGACGGTTGGTATCGTAACAATTCCATTTCAATTTGAAGGAAAAGTGCGTCAGGAACAAGCGCTTTTAGGAATCGAAAAATTACGCAAACAAGTTGATTCCTTAATCGTAATTAACAATAATAAATTAAGAGAAGTGTATGGAAATCTTGGTTTTAAAGCCGGATTCTCAAAAGCGGATGAAGTTTTAGCGACAGCCTCAAGAGGTATTGCTGAAGTAATTACGCACCACTATACTCAAAATATCGATTTACGTGACGCAAGAACTGTTTTGGCAAACAGCGGAACTGCGATCATGGGATCTTCTGTCGCCGAAGGTGAAAACAGAGCAAAAGATGCAATTATTTCAGCATTGGATTCTCCGTTACTAAACGACAACAAAATTACAGGAGCCAAAAACGTATTGTTGCTTATCGTTTCTGGATCTGATGAAATTACGCTTGACGAAATTGGAGAAATCAACGATCATATTCAGGCAGAAGCAGGTTACAATGCAAATATTATCATGGGAGTTGGTGAAGACGAAACTCTTGGTGAGGCTATTGCCGTAACTATTATTGCTACCGGTTTTGATGTTGAACAACAAAATGAAATCGTAAATACAGAACCTAAGAAAATCATTCATACGTTGGAAGATGAACAAAGAAGTGTTCATAATTTAACGAATAAAGCTCTTACTTCATTCGATTTAACAATTGACAAACCTACTGCAAAATCAGAAGAAAAAATTGTTTTTGATTTAATGGAAGATACGGTTGCTCCCGTAATTCCAACTCCGGTTGCTGTTGCTCCAGTAATCAATCAGGAAGAGTTGGTGGTAATGTCTGAGTTTATTAAAAACCTGGATGTAACTTTTGAAATCGTTTCACCAATTACAGATATCGATTTTACTATTTCTACTCCGCAAGCGCAGACTTTTCAGGAAGTAAAACCAGTTCAGCAAAGAGTATTTGAAAAGGAAGAACAAACGGCATTTTCTTTTGATTTGCCTCTTTTCAGAGCTGAGCCGGAAGTAAAGAAAGAACCTGTTGTTGAAGATAATAGAATTTTGTTTGAATTAACAAATGAAACACGTAATATTAAAGTAAACGACCCAGTTTCGTTTGTTCCGGTAACTGAAGTTGCTGAAAACGGAATCATCAAATATTCTCTAGAGGAATATATGGAAGTTGAGAATGATTTGATCACATCAAAACCAATTGAAAAAGTGGTTGAAGATATAGTTCCTGAGGAATTAAATATCACATTAAAACCAAAAGTTGATTTTGCACAGGAAGCTGCTTTTACAACTACCGATCATGCTTCTCCGATGGAATTAACAATCGAAGAAACATTACGTTTAAGAGCAGAAGAAAGAAGAAAGAAACTAAAAGAATTTAATTATAAATTTCATAATAATGTTTCGAGAATTGATGAACTTGAAAAAGAGCCTGCCTATAAAAGACTAGGTATTGATCTTTCAAATAATCAATCTAATACAACTAATTCGAGAATCTCTGTTGGTACAGATAGCAATAACGATTTACAATTACGTTCAAACAATTCATTTTTGCACGATAACGTAGATTAATATTACATTCAATAATAATAGGATAACCCGAAAATTGGATTTAATTTTCGGGTTATTTTTTTTATCTTCGCACAGAATTTGAGAATTTGACTCCTTTTCCTGAGTTTTAAAGTTAATCTTGTCAGTTCGAAGTGGAAGTTGAAAACAACTTTGAGAAAAATTAATCAATTTATAAGCATTGCTTATTTAAATAAGAAACAAAAATGAGTTTACAAACATTAATCATGGACGAGATTAAAACCGCCATGAGAGCAAAAGATACGGTAGCTTTAGAAGCTTTAAGAGCTATTAAATCAGAAATGTTATTAGCTGCAACGGCTTCTGGCTCTAAAGAAGAATTGACAGAAGACGAAGAAGTAAAATTACTTCAACGACTAGTTAAAACCCGTAAAGAAAGTGCAAGAATTTTTACAGAACAAAACCGTCCTGATTTGGCTGAGCCAGAATTAGCTCAGGTTGCAGTAATTGAGAAATTCTTACCAGCTCAATTAAGTGAAGAAGAAGTAGAAGCTGTAATTGCAAAAATTATTGCTGAAACCGGAGCTTCTGGAATTGCTTCAATGGGTAAAGTAATGGGATTGGCATCTGCTCAATTAGGTGGAACTGCTGAAGGAAAAACCATTTCGGCAATTGTTAAAAAATTATTAGTTTAAATACTATTTTAGATTTTTGAGTTCAGATTTTAGATTCCAATTAATAATCTAAAATCTGAGATCTAAAATCATAAATAAGAAGACCGCGTAGTTCAACTGGATAGAATATCAGATTTCGGCTCTGAGGGTTGGGGGTTCGAACCCCTCCGCGGTCACAAAAAAGGCAAAATACATATTGTGTATTTTGCCTTTTTTTATTTCTCAATATTAGCTTACATACATCCTTTTGTAGTTATTTCTTCCTTATCCATTTTTAAACTTCACTTATATATCATAACTCACTTTTTGGTATGTAAAGTCTTTGTTATTATCAAATGTTTTTTTACTAATTCTACTCTCTGACAAATGTCTTTAATTGACAACTTAAAAACTTTTATTGGCGGTATTAAATCCTAATAGATGCAATATTTGAATGATTAAATAACGCGAACCCTTATGTGTAAAGGATTCTTTAGTGTTTAGTTACAATGGTTTTGCAATCAGTGTATTATGCTTGCTGTTTCTTTTTTTATAAAAATAACGATCACTTATTATGGTGATTTTTTTATGAGTTTTTTTTAAAATTAAGAAACAAGTATAGTTATGCGTGAATTGTTTTAAAAGAATGATAATGGATTTAAAGCCAAAAAAGCAGTTAAAAAGTAAATTAAAAAAATGAGTTAAAAACAAAAATGATGAGTAGAAAATTAAGACGAATGAATTAAAAAATTAAAAACAAAAATGAATAGAAATAAAATAAAAATGAACAAAAATTTACTTATTGTATTGGCCTTTCTCTTATTTAATATAGGGTATGGGCAAACATTAAAAACATGGACAGGAAGTGTCAGTACTGCATGGGATATTGATGAGAACTGGGACGGGGGAGAAAAGCCCACAGCAAATGATGATGTATTAATAACAAGTGCAACTAATCAGCCTGTGATAACTAACGCAGGTGCTTCTTGTAATCATCTTGAGTTAAGAAATTCAACTCCGGGAACTACTGTTGTATTGACGATAAAAGGAATGGGAGAGTTTTCTCCTGGATCCATAGTTATGAATAGCATCGGTGGGGATACGAGCGATTGTAGTTTAAATATCAGTGGGACCGGGCAAGTAATTGTATCCGGAAACATTACAATGAATGGAAATGCACTTCAAAATGACGTAACTTTTTCCGGAGATGGAAATTTACTCATTGGAGGAATTATGACAGGAGGAGTATTAAATGCCGATGAGAAAGGAACTGTAACTTATAATGGTGTAGGAACACGTAATATTGGTAATTATACTTATAATAATTTAACAATTTCTGGTACTGGTGTAAGAACAATTACTTCGGGAGTAATTGTAAATGGTAAACTTAATATGGCAGGTACTGCAACTGTAACTGCAGCGCCAACGTATGGTGTTGATGCTTCTTTACAATATACTGCAGTATCTTATACAGTTGGACCGGAATGGGTAAGTCCGTTTGCAGCAAAAGGAGGAGTTTTAATTTCTACTCCTGGCCTTACTATTGCCAGTACAGTTACTATGGGTAGTAGTGTTACAGATAAAAAATTTAATGATGGAGTTGCACTTATAGTACGGCAAGATGCTTCATTAGTATTTGGTAATACAGATTTATATTTAGGCGGTGATTTTATCAACAACAACGGCTCGCTTAAAACGGATGGATTTGTTTACTTAATTGGAAATGTTAGTCAAAGTATAGCTAGTTTTACATCTTCTAAGGGAGTTGCTATGAATAAAAATGCAGGTACAGCTACTTTTACAGGAAATATAAATACAAAAAGATTAATAATTAATGGCTTAGGAACACTCAGCCTTGGAACAGGATTAACTCATACATTTACGGATTGGGAGAGAACTAATGGAACATTAAACGCTAGGTCAAGTGTTTTAAAATTTTCAGGGAATGTAATTGGTACTGGAGGTACTTTTATACCCGGAACCAGTACAGTAGAGTTTAATGGAGGTGCTCAAAATTTAGGAACAGGATCAATAACTTATAATAATCTTACATTATCAGGAACTGGAACTAAAACTTTTGGTGCAAAAACTACAATAAATGAAACTATATCTATCGTTAGTGGAGTAGTTGCTGATCTTACTGCTAATTTAGTACATACTGCCAAATACATAAAATTAGGAGATACAGCTCAGAAAGGTGGATCATGGGGAAGCAAAAAATCAAACGCAGTTAATCAAAATGATACTTTTTTTGCTCTTAATAATGGTATCGTAAATGTTGGACCGACTATAGCTGTAAGTACAAATAATTTAGAAGCATTAAGCTCTATTTATGGTTCTCCAACTATTCAGTCAGAATTAAAAAGTTTTACTATTTCAGGTCTTGCTATGACCGAAGGAGTTTCAGTTAAAGCTCCTGAAGGTTTTGAAGTAAGTATCAATAAAGATACTAATTTTGCCGACTCTATTACTGTTGGAGCCGCTGGAAATTTTAGTAGTATAACGGTTTATGTTCGATTAAAAGGAACAATCAATGCAGGAATAGAAAAATATTCTGGAGATATTCTTTTAAAAAGCCCTGGTACAGCTGATGTAAAAGTGGCAATAGCAAAAAGTACTGTAAATAAAGCAGTACTAAAAATTATAACAGAGAATAAGGCAAGAACTTATGGTGATGATGATCCAGATTTAACAGTTGCGTATGATAAATTTTTAAATGGAGATACTGTTGATAGTTTAACCAAATTACCGACTATTACTACTACAGCACTTCCAACAAGCCCAATAACCAATGCTGTAAATAAATATGAAATTACAGCTACAGGAGCTGAATCATCAAACTACACTTTTGATTATACTAAAAAAGGAGAATTAACTATTACTCCTGCCTTGTTAACTATTACAGTAAAAGATGCAGAAAGAGAGCGTGGTGCTAAAGATCCTACCTTTATATTAATTTATAGTGAGTTTAAAAATAATGAGAGTGAGTCTGTCTTCACCAAAAAACCTACAATTACAACTACTGCTGTTAAAGATAGTCCAGTTGGAGCTTACGATATTATAGTTGACGGTGCAGAAGCATTAAACTATACTTTTAAATATATTAAAGGCACTTTAAAAGTAACTGAATCAAGTAATAATGATTTGATAGGTTTAACTACTAATAGAGGTGATTTAAATCCGGATTTTACAAAAGAAAATAAAAAGTATGAAATTACTGTAGAAAATAAATATACAAATATTGAAATTAAAGCAACGACTTCAGATTCAAAAGCAACAATAACAGTCGAAGGAAAAGCTGTTAATAGCGGAGAATTTTCTAGAGAAATTGAGTTAAAAGTGGGTGAAAATATAATTAAGACTATAGTAATTGCAGAGGACAAAACCGAAACTACTTACGAAATAAAGGTAATAAGAAAACCTTCTGGTGAAGCACGTTTATCTGATGTAGTTATAAATGGAGTTGATTCAAATACACCTGTTGATTTTAGTACACCATTTGACAAAGATAAAAAGGAAAGTAAAGTAAATGTACCAAACGAAACTACTTCAATTGTAATCACTCCAATACCAATGGAACCGAATGCAACTGTTAAGATGTTTGTAGACGGAGTAGAGGTTACTGATCGTACAGCTCCAGTAGATTTAAAAGTAGGCGATAATGTTATTACTTATGTTGTTACAGCACAAGATCTTACTACAGAAAAAGAATATACTGTTGTTGTAAACAGAGCAGAACCAAAGAAATCTAGTGATGCAGATTTAGAGAACATTACCGTAAGCGAAAGTGCTTTAGATTCAGGTTTTAATAAAGAGGATAAAGAATATAAAGTAGATGTACCAAATGCAACTGATTCAATTGTAATCACTCCTACACCAAGAGATCCGAATGCATCAGTTGAAATGAAAATTGGTGATGTAACTATTGATCCTACAGCTCCAATAGATTTAAAAGTAGGAGATAATATAATTACAATAGTTGTTAAGGCTGAGGATGGTACATACGGCGAACCATATGAAATGATTGTTACAAGAGAAGAGCCTACCGATAAGCCTTCTAGTAACGCAAGTTTATCAGATATTGTTATTAGTGATGGTACTTTAAGCCCGGCTTTTAATACAGATACAAAAGATTACAGAGTAGATGTGCCATATGAAACTGACTCAATTATAATCACTCCTAAAACAATCGATCCAAATGCAACTGTTGAAATGATAGTTGATGGAAAAACGATTACCGATCCTACAGCTCCAATAGATCTTAAAGTAGGAGAAAATGTAATTACAATAGTTGTTACAGCCGAAGATAATACTACAAAAGAAATATATACTGTAATTGTAAACAGAGCAGATGATGTACCTCAAGTGATTGTACCTTCAAATATTATCACTCCAAACGGAGATGGTAAAAATGATACTTGGGTTGTTCCTGGTCTGGATAAATATCCAAACAATTCAGTTAAAGTTTTTGACAGAGCTGCAAGATTAGTGTATTCTAAAGATAATTATAACAATGATTGGGATGGTACTTTTAAAGGATCTCCGGTTAATGAGGATACTTATTACTATCTAATTGATCTAGGAAATGGTTCACCTAAATTAAAAGGATTTATTTCAATTCTTAGAAACTAATACTAGAGCAAAGAAAAAATATTAAAAAAGGTTAGAGATAACCATACAGATAGAAATACAATGAAAATAAAATCAATAAAAACAATCTATTTACAGGTGATTATGTTCCTGATTCTATTGGGAACAAATTCCGCAAATGCGCAGTTAACAGAGTACGAGTCGATGTACTTTCAAAATCAATATATAAATAACCCTGCTATGGCAGGGTTACAAGAAGGGGTAAAATTGAACTTAGGTTACCAAAAACAATGGGACGAAGTTCCGGGAAATCCGATCTTGATGAATGCAACTTTTGAATACAATTCTGGAAACAGAACCGGATTAGGCTTGAACGTTACAAGCGACAGAGCTGGTTTAATCAACAGAACAAGAATAATGGGAACATATGCGTACCATTTACCAATAGGAGCTGAAGAAAAACTTCATTTTGGTTTGTCAGCTGGTGCAAAATTTGCTTCAATTGATTATAATAAAGTATTAGGCGATAAAGATGATGTTGTACTTCAGAATTTTAACGAAGGAGCAAAACTAGATGGAGATTTGGGTATTGCATATACAAGCAGACTATTGACAGTCCAGGCGTCATTGCCAAAACTTCATAATCTTTTCTATGAAAATGATAATGGCGTGCAAAATTATGCAGATCGTACTACTTTTTATTCGGCTATTAGTTACAAGTTTTTACTATCAAATTACGATGAGAACTTAAATATTGAACCAATAGTTGCCTATAGAGGTGTTAAAGGGCACAAAGATATTTTAGATATGGGAGGAAGATTTAATTTTACAGATTATAAAATGAATATATCTGCATTATACCACACTAATAAAACTGTTTCTACAGCTTTTGGAATTTCAGTTGATGATTTGGGTATTTTTCTGGCTTATTCTAAATATTTTGGAAGTCGTGGTGCTTATGCAAACAATACTTTTGAAGTTGGACTTAACTATAAATTGTAATATAAGAGTTTGTAATAATTAGATAGATTGCTTAAATAAAGAATCTTATTCTAATCAGTTAAAAAAAAAGCCAGTGATGTAATTTCACTGGCTTTTTGGTTTTGACATAAATGATATTTTAAAAGACCATCAATTTATTTTGTATCCTCTACGAAAGCATGGATATAATTTACTACAAGATTTACATGCTGATGTTGCGGTGCATGTCCTGTTTGTGGAAGAACGATTAATTGTGCAGTTGGTAATTGTTTGGTTAACGGGTACCAATTTTCGACAGCAAAACTAATATCATGATCTCCGGAAATAATTAAAATCGGAGTTTTAGTAGTTTTAAGTTTTCCTTTAAAATTATCTTTATCTTCTGTTAAACCAGCACTTCCTTTAAAATAAAGTTGAAAAACATCCATACTAGAAGGAATTTTAGAAACATCAATTCTTTTTGCAATTCTGTCATGTGATGCTTTGGCTTCCGTTTTGCTTTCTTCAGAAGAAGGTTCGAAAAACAATATAATTTCATCATCAAAATCATTAACCGGTTTTAAAGCCGAATCCAGAAAAGCCTGTTCCAGCGGAACAACTCTTTCACCCGGAGGCCCGGTTCCTAATAATACAGTTTGTGAAATAAGATCTGAATACTGAAGCGTAGCCACTTGTGTTACTAATCCGCCATAAGACCAGCCTATTATAATTGTTTTTTTTATTTTCAGAAAATCAGCGAGATCTTTTACATCTTTTGCAACATCTTTTAAATCAGTTGGCAAAGTTCCAGTTGAGTAGCCAATACCAGTGTAATCAAAAGTAATGACGTTGTAGTTTTCGGCAAGTTTATCTAAAAATAGCGGATCCCAGGTATCTAGTGTTCCTCTAAAGCGATTTACTAAAATGATGGGAGTTCCTTTTCCTATAGAACGGTAAGCGATTTTTCTGCCTGAAACATCAGCAAATTCTGTTTTAGAATTTAAAGCAGTCATTTTTTGTGCATTCATAATAGATAAATTTGTTATGAGCAATAAAACAAATGGAATTGTAAATGTTTTCATTGTTTTTGAATTTTGGTTAATGATGAATTCAGATAAACAATTTTAATGCCCTGAGTGAAAAATATTTATGAACCAATAGTTTTGGGATATTGAATGAATTTTACATTCGTATGTTTTGTTTTATATCGCTATAACCAATATGTTTTAGCGATATTTCGAAAATTAAATTTCGATTGTACTGCCAATTTTTGGTAAGAAGAGATGAAGATTTGCATTTTTAAAACTTTCTTCAGCTTTTTGGTGATCCATGATTATGAAACCAAAAGTGTCATAATGAACACCTAATATTTTATTGACTCCAACTAATTTTGATGCCTCGATAGCTTCGTCAATTCCCATTGTAAGGCCATCACCAATTGGGAAAACGGCAAAGTCAAGTTTAGTAAATTTCGGAATTAGCTGCATATCCAGAGTTAAGGCTGTATGACCGCTATAATAAAAATTTCCATCAACGGTAGTTAGCACAAAACCACAAGCAATTCCGCCATAACTTCCGTCCATAAAACTACTTGGATGCTGTGCAATAACGCATTTTACAGATCCGAAATCGAAATCAAACTTTCCGCCCGGATTAATTGGGTGCGCGTTTTCGATTCCGTTTTTTAAGAGCCAGTTATAGATTTCGAAATTGCCAAGAACTTTGGCTCCGGTATTTTTGGCAATACTTTCGACATCTAAAATATGATCGTAATGTGCATGTGAAATAAAAATATAGTCAGCTTTGATTTCGCTAATATTAATCTCTTTTGCTAATTCGTTGCCGGTAATAAAAGGATCAAATAAGATATTTTTTCCATTGGCATAAACTGAAAAACACGAATGTCCGTAATAAGTTATCTTCATAATTAATAGATTTTATAAATTAATAATTATCTAAATAATTAACTTTTTTATCCAAAAAATGTACCACCCAAAACGGACTCTGAAGTAAGCTATTTATTCTTCAAAAACTTTTTCAGTATTAACAGGATTATTTTCCTGATATAATTTTTTACCGATCATGCCTTTGTCGCCAAGAGCGCGACCTTTTATCAGCCAGGCAATTCCGAAAGCAAAAAGGGCAAGTGCCTCCAAAACTAACGTTGAATAAGTGAAAAATTTCAAACTTTCGGAAACTGGTACCATAATTATAAAAACCAGTATGGAATATCCGCAAAACCTATAAATATTATTTTCGTTAAGAATACTTTTAGGATCTCTGGTTTCGTTTTTCTGACCAATTGTAAAAACATTAATAGACAATAAAGCCATGATTAAAAACAACAAAGCCGCAAAGCCATAATGAAACCGGCCAAGCCATTTTTCCGGATACGGAATTATTGTGTAAATCTTGATTGCAAAATCATCCGGATTCATTGGTATCAATGCTACGCCAATCGCCATGATTCCAGCAATATTAGTCAATAAATTGTCATTTTTCCAGATTGAAGCATTACTTGTGCCTTTGTAGCAAATTAAAAATAAACCTACGGCACACAAGGTTCCCGTGAAAATTTCTCTTAGATTAGTGAAATAATAATGACTTATCGAAGGTTGAAGTTGTGTTTTGAAAAAAGAAATAAAAGACAAACCAACCAAAAGTATTGGCATGCTAATTCCTAAATAACCAATTGCCCGCCTGATTCTTCTATAAGTGAAAATATCATCGCGCTCGATTTCGATTTCTTGATTATTTATTTTCATAGTCATTGTGTATTAAATGATCAGATTGATTACTTTTTGTTTTTTATCTCATAATATCTGTGTCAACAGGAATATAATCAAGATGCCTGCTTAAAGATAAAATTTGACCCTTATGATGGTATTCATGTGTAATAACATGACTAAAAAATTTTAAAGACGATGCCGAATTTTTATTACCTTGAATTTCGTAGACTATTTCCCGATCAGAAAGATCCATTTCCCGAATAAATTCTTCCATGAAAAGATCAACAGTATCAAAAAGCAAAATAACATCTTGTACCGTTAAGTTATCTTCATATTCTGCATATTTTGGGTCTTTTTTCAATGCAAGATTCGCAATCCAGTATTCGTATGTATTGGCAATATGAACGAGTAAGTTTCTCATACTTCCGCCCCGACCAAATGATGTATTTTGATTAATGAAATCTTCCGAACTAACAGTTTTACAGTATTCAAAAACCACATTTCTGGATTCTTTTACGTAATTATACTGCTCTTTTATGTATGTAACGTATTGTCTTGACATAATGCAAGTTTTAATTTGCTTAATTTAAAAACGTTATTATTGCTTGGTCGTTGTTAGCAGCTTCTGCATATATTTGTTGCAAAAGTTTAAAGTTTTCAGCTAAATAATCAAAAGAATCTTCATCCCATATTGGATATACATCTAATTCGTTCATTTTTTTGGAATTATATTTCTTTTTTAAATCTTCGGTTGTAATTTTGGAGATTTGATCACTTAGGTCTTTAACCTGATCAGGAGTTAAATAATGTCCGGGACCATAACCTAAATCCTGTTCTTCATCAATAAGTTGTCCGCTAAATAAAACCTGTACAAGTGGATGATCTGCATTTTGAATATTTTGTCCTGTTAGCAAAAAGATAATACCATCCCAAGCTTTGTCAACATCATTTAAGTTTCGATCTTCGGTTGTATTTTCATCGTAAATTCTTTCCTCCAAAAGCGAACTATCTTGTAAATAAGTTTCAAGTTCAGTAGTAGTTACGCGAAGTAAGTTAGCGATCATTCCCATATATTAATATGTTTTTATTATTTATTTTTAATTCTTCATAGATTGTTCTGTTAATGAATTATCAAATTCAGGAGTAATCTTTAGAGGGAAATTACTAAATTCAATTGCATTTAAATCATTATTCAAACTTTCTAAAGTTTCAATCATAAATGCGTCTAAATCAGTAGGAATTTCCATTTTGTTTTTCTGAAATTGATTAATAAGAACAGTAAGGTATTCTGTCACTGTCTTTTGTCCGTTTGCATCTAAAAACATCTCTTGTGACCAAAAATCAAGAGTAACCATTTTAATTTTTCCATAGGAATCATTATCCGCAAGAAAAATTTGTTTATCATTTAACCAATCCCATTTCTTACTTCTTGAAAATATAAATCTTTTTTTTGATAGCTGTTTATGATGCTGAAATTGGGAATTTCTTTTTGCTTTCTGAAAAAATTGAACATATAACTTTATTTCTTAGAAAATAAATTCTCTACCACCCAAGCCGGACCAATCATTAGAAACTGAAGGTCTTTTAAAAATGATGGTTTTTTGCCCTCAATATTGTGACCATAAAATTGACCAATCCAAGCGATTACAAACACGCCAATAGAAAACATCCATAAAGGTAAAAGCTGACCGATGTAATAATTCACAATCAAACAAAGAGTAGAGAAAACAGCAATTTTAATTGCCATTGCAACTGACAATCGGATATAAAAAACAAGAACAAAAAGTAACACAACAACGGCCCAATTTTCGATAATTGGTGCATTCAGTTTAAGAGTATTGGCAATAAAACCACTCGGAATACTCATCAATAGTCCTACAATCGAAAAGTAAATTGCCGGAACGCAAATATAATGTATTGCTTTGTTCTTTGGGTTTTGATGACTTACGGCATATTCGTCAAACCATTGGTCTAATGTTCTCATTTTTTTTGGTTTAGATAGTAAACAAATCTATTAAAATTTTTCTGACTTTAAATAAAACCAAAAAATATATAACCTTACAAATTAATTTTAACCGCAAAGTCCATAAAGATTTACGCAAAGTTCGCAAAGCTTTGTATTGTTTAGCTTTGCGGACTTTATCTTATAAAAGCTAACAGCAAAAAAATCTTTGCGTGCTTTTCGGTAAAAAAACGTCGCGGTTAAAAAAACATCGCAACGTTAAAATATATTCAGATTATCTGTTACCAATATTAATTTTTTAAATCGGCTTCTGTCAAAATCTATTCTGCTGGCCTGAACAGCAATAGGAAAATAAATTCCCATATTCGAAGTCATTTTTAATTTGCTTTGGTTGCTTATCGTAAAATCCAGTTTACCGTCTGCAATTGCATTTAAGCTGGCAATTAAACCCGCATCTACTGTAAAATCAGTCTCAATATCAACTACAAGATTTTTAGCAAAAACAGTTCCCGTAATAAGAAGAAGATAATTGCGATTGGCATTTTTTAAAAGAGAAGGATTGGGATGCAAAAAATCAGCAGAGAATAAATATTCTTCGAGATTACCCAATGCATATTCCTTTGTAACAGAGTTTTCATAACTGATGGTTACAGTTTTTCCGGATTTTATTTTGGCAGAAATTTCAAAAGTACCAAGTCCTAATGTTTTTAGAATTTCTTCCAAAAGTGTAATTCCGATATTAAAACCATAGTCATCTTTTTTAGTATAATCAACACTCAACGCCGGATTTTCGATTTCTATTAATTCAACATCACTTTTAAAAGCGTGACCGATATTTGCATAATAAAGCTGTGCTTCATCAAATGGTTTTTTTAACCATAATTGTAGTGGTTTATGACTTCTTAAAGGTCCTTCGATTAAGTCATAACCCTGATCGCCTAAAAATTGGGTAAGTTTCATGTGTTGTTTTTTAAATTATACGGATAGTTTCGGGGTTTTGATATTATAGTTTTTAATGTACTATACTTACAAATTTATTAAATATTTATTAGTTTGTTTTAAGGTTTAATGCATTTGATATAATTTATAACAATTTATTTAACAAATAGATACGTTAGGTTTTTAATGTGAAAAATGTTAAGAAAACAGGAATATATTTCTTTCGCATGGTAATGCCCGACGTGTTTTATAATAAAAGCGAAACGGCTTTCCAGAGATTTTAAATCTATGTTTTGATGTGTTTAAATTAATTTGCCTAAGAGTTGGCTTTTTATTCAAATTGTGAATATCTATTTTGAAAATTAAGATTTTTTATTTCCTTTAAAATCTATCTTTGGCATCCTTAAAAAAATGAAAAATGAGCGCAACTTGGTACGAATGCAAAGTAAAATATAGAAAAACGGACGATATCGGAACACAAAAGGTCACTACAGAACCTTATTTGGTAGATGCAATATCTTATACAGAAGCCGAAAGCAGAATTAATGAAGAAATGAAGGCTTATGTTAGTGAAGAATTTAAAATCACCAATATTAAAGTGGCAAATTATGCCGAGATTCATCCTTTTGAAAATGCCGATCGCTGGTTTAAATCAAAAGTTACTTTAATGGCTTATGATGAAGAAAGCGGAAAAGAACGCAAGACAAATATGTATTTACTGGTTCAGGCCAATGACGTAAAAGAAGCATACGACAATACGATTTCGGCAATGAAAAACACAATGGGCGATTACACCATTCCGGCTATTTCAGAATCGCCAATTATGGATGTTTTTCCATATTTCAGCGGAGAAGAAGGAGACTTAGAACAATTAGAAAGATTTAATGCCCTAAAAGCTTCTAAACCAGAAATTGTAGCAGTAGGTGATGCAGGCGAAAATATAGAAGATCTTATTGAAGTTGATAGCGAATAATCTGCATTAATAATAAAACAAAAAAGAGGACTTTAAGTTCTCTTTTTTGTTTTATAACGTTTTGATAATAAGATTTAGGAGCTATTTCCTGCTGTCCGCTATATCTTTTGTGCCGAACCCCGGCACAAAAGGATGTCGCTCCCATCAGGGCTAGGGCATTGGTTGTTATAAGAAATATTGGCATTACCGTAAAAGATGTCCAAGGTTCTGTGTTGACAAAATAAAAAAATTTGTTTCAATCCGTGTTTTTGCAAAGCAAATCCGGTCATCCCCGTTCCGTGACAAAAATGAAAGAATAAACAAAAGTCTACAAAAATTTATTTCTGATTATAATCAAAAACATTATCCCACAATTCATCAATTTGAATCAGCGCTTTTTCTAACGGAAGAACTTCCCATTTTCCATTTGTTTCTATGCCAAGACCAATGTTTTGGAGTTTCAGTAAAGCATCGGTTACATCAAAATCAATTTCTGTTTTTAGTTTTGTTTTAAACCAGGATTCAATTTGATTATCAAGTTCCTGAGCTGTTAACGGATTTTCGCTTTTATGTAAAAAAGCATATGCTAGAATAGTTTCTTTAAGCACTTCTTCTTCAGAAGAATTTAGTAAAGAATAAAAAGCACCGCTATTATTTCCCAGATTTTTAAAATACAAACTATCCGAAAGCATTTTAGAATATCTGATTTTCTTGTTTATAAAGTTGTTGTATTGACGAAAGCAATAAGCAGCTAAAATTCCCAATGCAATCAAACCTTGGTTCAATGATGTTTTGCTGTTTAATAAATCGATTGTTTCGCCGGTTTGGTAAGCCTCATACATATTAATGAGCGCCGGAATTACCTGGGCACTTAATAACGAAATTCCACCAAAAATTCCCGGTACCCAAAGCAGCATTTTGTCTTTTAAAGACATTCGCGGAATCGCATTTGGGAAGATGGTTTCCAAGTCATTTTTAGGAACACGTTTAAAGATTTTCAAACCAATAGATCCGGGATCAATTGGCATTCTTCCTAATTTGACTTTGTTTTGTTTCAGGTAATCGGCTTCGTTATAATTGAGGTAAATCATAACACGATCGTAATATTCGATCTCAATTTCCTTCTTCCAGAAAATATATTTTTTGACTTTTTCTTTTGCTTTGTGACTACCGCGAACGTACAATTCGTAATCTTTAAAAGCATTAAAATCTATCGAAAGATTCAGTCCAATTAAATCAGAATCTTTAAAAGCTTCGTCTAAAGTTTCATGATCGATTTTGGTATAATTGCCACGTTCTAAAACCTGACGAAGTGTTTCTTTAAAAATTCCAAAATCGCTTTTGCCAATAAAACTTTCACGTTCTTTCAAACTCAAATCCGGATCAAATAAAGCGTAGTTTTGCTTTAAATTTCGGTTCAGGTTAAAAGCTTCATAATGATAATAATGTTCGATAATATCGAATAACTTTTTAAAATCATCAATCTTTTTTTTGTCTTCGGCGAAAGTGGCTATTTGTTGCTCGAGTAAAAATTCCTTGTTAAAGGGAATATAATGTTCTCGTGTCATGTTTGTAGGTTCTTAGGGACTAAGGCCCAAAGATACAAAGGATTTTTTTAAAGTTCCTAAGGTTCTGAGATTCTAAGTTTTTTTAGAGATGCTAAGATACTAAGATACTAAGTTTTTTAGTTCGTCATCTTGTTTTGGCATTTTACCGCAAAGAGCGCAAAGCTTTTTATACAAGAGTTTAGTAAAACGCAAAGTTCGCAAAGCTATATGTATAATCTTTGCGAACTTTGCGTAAATCTTTGCGGTTAAAAAAACAGGTTGGAATTTGGAATTTTAAAACTTGGAATTTATAATTAAGACTTAATAATCCTAAAACGCCCCGGATATTTAAGCCACAGGCTTTTTTTGTTGCCATAATAGTCCATAAAATCTTCGCAGACAAATACGGCATGTGCTGTAGACCAGGCAACAACGCCACAAAATTCACTTCCTGACTGTCGTTTTAATTTTTGAATTTGTTTGCCTTTTTCAAAGCCGAGGTATTTATAAATCGTAGGAGTATAGACTTCACCATCTTCCAGATCTTCCAAAGCTTTTTCAAAAGTTTCTTTCTTATCCGTAATTTGTCTGTATTTTGCCATTACTGCATAAGTTAAAATGGCATATTCTGTGATTTTTTCGCTTTCTGGGTTATCTTTGATATAGACAAAATCTGCAGAAAATTTAGCTTTATCCAGTTCCTCTTTTTTTAAATTAAAAGAAGCATTATTTTTTAATGTTATTTTATATACACCATCGCTTACCGTGTCAGTTACAAAAAGGTTGTCCAGTCCATAAACATTCAACGAAGCTTTAATAAAAGCAATTGATGAGCAGTTTGTTCGTTCTCCTTGTTTAAAGCTTTCAAATATTTGATCCGAGCTTAATTGTGCATAAGAATTGGAACAAATAAACATGAAAAATAAAAATGTCGAAGTAATAAATTTCATTGTCTTAAATTTTATAATTGTTTCCGGTACTTTTTAATATGATGTAGTTTTGCAAATCTATAAAAATCAACTAATAATTGACCTCTTTATCTTTTACTTTTTTACATTTTTATAAAGGAATTTTCGAAGTTAACCTTTTGAATGATTAATAAAAATTCTTAGGGCATGATATTTTGAGGAATTTGTTAAAGTTGTAAAAAAATATAAAATCCTCTATTGAACTGATTAACAAAATACCGAAAACTAAAAATGAGATTTCCAATCCTTATTAAAGATTTGAAATCCCACTTTATCGCTCCAAAAAAAATAATACTATTTATAGTTTCCCTTTTGAGAAATTATAATTTAATGACAAAAATTATTCAATGGCAATTTTACCACTAAAAAAAGTTTTGGCACCGCGTATTTATACCTGTTTTTGTGTTTTCTGAGATAAAAGTCTCAGATGATTGACAAGAAATAGTAACTAATTTGGCTCAGAGTTCTTTAAATGGATTATTTTGCGAATGTATTGCAGTAGATTTTCTTTTTCGACCGAAAAAACAGCTTTTTCATCTTCGGTACTTAGATATAAATCGGCAATACTTTCGGCATCCATATTTTTGAGTAGATATTGATGTTCGATATATTTTATAAGATTGTCTATAAAAAGCTCCTGCAATTTCCCTTTTTCTATGGTTTCGGGATCTGCATTTTTTATTTTTTCTATTTCAGATTCTGGTAAATCGATCGTGAGATAACTGGTATCTACAGCTACTTTTGAGAGTAATTCTTCAGTAACTTTTCCGGATGCATCGCAATAGGCACATGGACCGGGCGCCCATTTTAATTGCCTATTTAAACGTCGTATATCTTCGTGGCCAACAAATCCTTTTCCCAGACATCTGGGACATTCTAAATCTGAATTTTTAAACAGGAAATTAAAAAAGGTCATTATTCTAAAATTTGGGGGGTTAGAGTTTAATAGCCGTGCGAAGATAATTATTTATGTAAGAAATTTATTTTAAAGTTAATTGTTTTTTTGAACAGAAGGGTTTGTAGGGCGCTTTTGAAGTTAAAAAAGAAGCAAAAGCAACAAGGTTTTAAAGAAGCAAAGAAATTCATAGTATGGGCATTACGTAAGGATTTTACGAAAACTATGGAAAATTTTTCCCGATTTTTATTGCTAAATTTGATAAGCAATATTGTTAATAAAATGTTCAGATAAATTTTAATTGAAGCTCAAAAATGGAAAATATACAAACTACCAAAACTCAAAATTTCTTTAGAATACTCTTGGGAATCTTTATGATAACGGCCGCTTTTGGTCACTTTACTTTTCAAAGAGCCGATTTTCAGGCACAAGTCCCAAATTGGGTTCCGATGGATAAAGATCTGGTGGTTATACTTTCTGGAATTGTAGAAATTGCTCTGGGTCTTAGTATGTTGTTTCTAAAAAAGTACAGAGTATACGTAGGGATTGCACTCGCTATATTTTACGTATTGGTTTTTCCTGGTAATATCGCCCAATATTTAAACGGAACATCTGCTTTTGGTCTCGATACAGATCAGGCTCGTTTGATTCGATTGTTTTTTCAGCCTGTTTTGATTTTTCTGGCTTTGTGGTCTACCGGGGCTATTGATTATTTTAAGATTCTAAGAGACAAAAGGTTCTAAGTAACTAAGGTTTTTTTTAGGTGGGGCAAACGTCTAAAGCTTGGAATTTGGAATTTTTTAATTTGGCTTTTATTTTTTTATAATCATAATAAAAATACTAATCTGGCATGAGCCATTTCTATTAGTCTACCTTACGAAAAAAAGATGGCAATAGAGGAGAAGGTTAAGCAGGTTGAAGCATTATTTGATCGTCTTGAAATTGAAATAACCGCTTTTAAATCAGAGACCCATTTGTATTGCAACGCGGGTTGTGGCAAATGTTGTTCTACTCCAAATATAGACGCATCACCTTTAGAATTTTTACCCTGGGCATTTCATTTATTTTTGAATGGAAAAGCTGAAGAAACATTAGCTGAATTAAAAAATAATGAATTAAAAAATTGTCATTTATATCGTTCGATTTCCATATTAGAATATCAAAAAGGAAGTTGCAGCAATTATCGTTATCGCGGTTTGGTATGTCGTCTTTTTGGTTATGCGGCAAATACCGACAAATTCGGAAAATTGCGAATGGCTACTTGTAAAATAATAAAAGAACAACAAACTGAAAATTTCACCAAAGCAGAAGAACTTATAAACAAGAAAATGTATGTTCCTATTTTCTCTGATTATTACATGCGACTGGCACAAATTGATCTTAGAATGGGAGTTATCTTAATCCCTATAAATGAAGCCTTAAAAATGGCGATTGAAGAAGTGTTGTCGTATTATGCTTATCGACCTTTTCCAGATGGATTGGGGAATATTGCTTAGAAAGAAGTTTGATAGAAAGAAAAGACACCCAAGTATCTAATTCATTTGAGTTTACTTTGTTATAAAAGTAATTGTTTTTTAAAAAATTTTAAATATAAAAAAAGCGCAAATATCGAGGAAGTTTGCGTAGATTTTTTTGTTAGAAGTTTGTATAACTTTACGAGAATTCTTCTGGAAAAGGTTTACGTTCATCGTTCTCCTTTTCAGAATCCTGTAGTATGGCTTCACCTTTTACCAGCCATGAAAAACCAAAGGCTTCTACCGCCACAACTTCCATCCAAAACGTTATTGGGTAGTTAGCATATGTTTTAGGGAAGAATTGTTTGCAAATTATAATTATAAGTATTGCTAATACTATTATAACTGCACAGGTTCTATATATTCTATTTCTAATTCTTTTTTTCTTGCCCCGATGGGTTTTAGAAAGTTTAGATTTTGTAAATAAAAAAGCGGACATATAAGCTAAGGCCAAGAGAAAAATTCCCGCACATATAAAATGAAAATACATTCTGAAATCACTTGTTCTAAGTGAGGTTACACATACAGCATCAAACTGCTGAGACAGATTATCAGTTGGAAATAATAATAGTAAAAGTGATGAAATTCCTGCTATAGTCGAAACATAGAAATCTTGGAGTTCGTGACCTTTGTATATTAAAAGAAAAACAGACATCATACTTATTATTATAATGAAAATTCCACATGCCCGAGTAAAATAATAATGACTAATTGATGGTAAAATAGTAGAATATCTACTGTCGATTTCTACAAAAATGTATAATGCAAGCGGAAGAAACATTCCTAAAGTGCCAACAATTTTACGTAACGTATTCTGATTTTTTAAGGCTATATCACCTGTTTTATTATAGTCTATTAATGGCGCCATTTTTTTAATTATTAAAATTGTTATATAACTTATATAAACAAATTGTAAAGCTGGGTTGTTAAATTATTTGTCAAAATTATATTTCATTGGAATTTTAATATCTAACTTGTTTTATGCTGAATAACTTCAAATCTGACAATGTTTTAATATTAAACTTGATTAAAGATTGAGCTAAATTTTATGACTTTAATTTTGTATTTAAATTAAAGCAATTCTATGAAAAGCTAAATAAGATTATTTTTTATTATATTTTCCAAACTAACTTGATTGATGAAATTTGAACTAATTGAAACTTACTATTAGTGTCATATCCGTAGTTGTATTCAAAGCCAATTCCTAAAGATTCTTGTTTGCCAGGATATAAATAAATTGAGCTTGATAAAAAAGGTAATGATTTTTTTAATAATGTATCATTCTGAATTATTTCTCTATAAGTTCCATCAATATTAAGTTGTAATGTTTCTGGAAAAATCCAAACTTCAGTATACAATCGTATAAAATATGTTGAAAACTCTTCTGTAACATCTTTTGTTATTAAGTCAGGAAGATGATTGTATTCAATACCTAAATATGGATAGTACCTACCTCTAAAATTATCTTTTTTGTCTTTAAAACTATATCCAGGAAGAAATTTGTAATTACTAACTAATGATAATTGAAAAGCAAGATTAGTTTCGTAGACTTTATTAATAAAATTTCTTTTGTAAGACGAGGTTCCTTGGAACCATGGAGATATTTTTAACCCTTTATTTGGTAAATCACTAGGTAAATTTGGGCTTTTTAGTCTAAAAGGTATAAATTCAAAATTTATACCACCTTCTAGTTTGTTTTTAACATCAGTAGAATCATTAGATTTGTGCCATTCAACCTTAGGATAGAAAATTAATATAGCATTCTTGTTTTTTAATAACTCTAGTTCGGAAAGTTTAATTGCTAAATCTACATTTATGAAATCATTTTCTGTTTTATAGTTTTCATGATATGATAAACTTGCAGGTTTATTTTCATTCTTAGAACCATCAAATGTTTGTCTAATGGCAAATTTATTTTCTGTTAGCCAATTTTTTATTTTAATTAATTTAGAGTCTTGTCCAAAAGTTTTAAATGATGTGCAAATTATGATTAATAAGATAATAATAATGTTTTTCATAGCCCAGCTTTTTTTATTAGTAATTCATATGTTTTTTTTACATCAAAGTTTTTCTCTCTTAATTCTGTGGCCAATATAGTCTCGTCTGGTTTTATACTTTTTAAATACCCTCTTAAGGTAATTGCCAAGAATCCAAGTTTTATGTCATCGAGTTTTAATGGATGATTTTTTAATATTTGTTCATCTTTAATATTTTTAATTTGCATATTAGCAAATGAAGAAATATAGGCTTTAACATTTGTTTTTATTGTCTCTTTCATTTTTTAATGATTTTAATTTAAATTAACATTTGGTTATAGATAATGAATTTTAACAAAATTTCATTCCGTTTAACAATATTAGCAATACTTCAACAATCACCACCAAGTATTTATACGGTTTTTTATTACAAATAACAAAATAAAAAAAGCCCAACCGTCTAAAGTTGAGCTTTTTGTAAAATTATAGTTAACAATCTTTATCTAAAGAAGCTATCTAATAAAATCTGATATTTTCGGCCTACAGGAATGATTTCGTTATTCGACATTGTCAAAGATTTGAAAGTAACAGAAGTGATTTTGGCAACATTTACAATAAACGAACGATGCACCTGAACAAAATTGTTGCTGTCAATTTCTGAGGAAATACTCGAGAGCGAACCATAAACAATTAAAGGTAAATTGAGTTTGGCGCTGTAGAGTTTCATATAATTGCCAAGACTTTCGATGTAAATAATATCCGTTAAAGGGATGTTCATCATTTGTCCGCTTACGCGAATAGAAAGTACTTTCTCGCAGGAGATATCTTCTTTTTTTATGCTGTTTCCGGAAGAATAAATTTTGGCTTTTTCGATTGCTTTAGAGAATTTGTCGAATGAAATAGGTTTTAGTAAATAATCTATTGCATCGTTTTGGTACGCCGACAGCGCAAAATCAGAATAAGCAGTTGTTACAATCGTTAAAGGTCTTTTGGGTTGTAATTCCATCAATTCAACACCTGAAATTACAGGCATATTAATATCCAGAAAAATAATATCGTAAGTGTTTTCGTTGAGTAATTTTATGGCTTCCATTCCATTAAAAGCGCTTCCGGAATGCTCCAGATCGTCAAATTTTGAGATATGAGATGCAAGTGCCTTGTGTGCCGGCGATTCATCATCTATGATAAGACAGCGGTAGGTAAGTGCCATATGTTTAATTTTACGATAAAGGTATTCTTTTCTTTTCTGCAGTTCAATTCATGTTTTAAACCGTAAACTTCAAGACGTCTTTTTAGGTTTTCGATTCCAATTCCGGTGCCTGAAATTCGCGATCCCGATCCCAGATAACTGTTTTTTATAATAAAAGACAAACTGTTGCATCTTACCTTTAAATCAATATTGATAAAAGGTTCAGCAGTTTCTGCAGAAAACTTAACGGCATTTTCAACCAAAGGCAAAAAGAACAATGGCGGAATATCAATACTGTCAAAATTGCCTTCAAATTTTTGGGTTATCGCCAGCCTTTCGTTTCTAAAGGTATAGTATTCCATATACTTTTTAATAAACGCAATTTCTTCATCAAGTAAAACATAATCCTTTTTGGTGGCTTCAATTTGATAGCGAAGCATGTCAGAGAGATTCAAAATTCTGTCTGGTACTTTATCAGGTTCTGCTAGAGATTCTCCGTATAAATTATTCATCGCATTGAGCAAAAAATGCGGATTAAGCTGCTGTTTCAAGAACGAAAGTTCAGACTTGAAATTCATGATGTCCTTGTCTGTATCCATTATTTTTTTGGTAATCACAACATGAATAAAATAAAAAAACATTCCGTTGATAATAAGCGATAATATTTGAAGTGTCTTGAAATTTCCTAAACCCATAAGAGGGAAAAACCAATTCATAAAAAAGTAAAAACAAGTCCAGTAAATGGCGAAAAGCGTAAAGAAAATTTTAGCCTTTTTTTTGAATAAAAAAGGTTTAATGATAAAAAGATTGAAAATAGTAATCCATACAATACACGGAAAATAACCAACTGCTATTTTGCTCATCATATACGACCAACTGTGGCCATCTAGTCTTAATTCGTCGTACACACAGGCTAAAATCACCAAAAATATAAAGGTGTGTACGATGAGATTTCGGAGAAAAAAGTTCTTGTAAATTTTAAGCATTGTCATAACGGCAAAATTAGGCTAATATTATAGTTTATACCTATTTGCGTTGTAAAAATTATACAAACGCCATTCGTATAAATGTTACGCCGTTTGTATAAATATGCTATTATTAAAGAGGCTTGTCATTTACATTTGCTTCAGGTTTCGATCTTCAAAAACAATCTTAATTAATACCACTTGATATGAAAAAAAGAATCATCTCTGTTCTATTCGTATGTACCTCATTACACACAATGGCGCAGGAAAAAAATCAGCCCATGCAAAAGGTGGTAAAAGTGATTACAGATAAATTTCCGACAACAAGAATTTTAGATGTACAATACGAACAATTAGGACCAACAAATTATGATTCGGAATTGTTTGGAAATCGTTTTGAAAGAGGCAGAATTGATAGTCATAACCGATTGAAGGTAGCTTTTAATATGCCATTTTATGTATCAGAATCTAAGCGGCTTATTTTAACCGGATCATTGCGTTACAAATATGAAACATATGGTTTTGGAGATATTTACAACTACACTTCGAACACAAATTATACAAGAGAAAAAGAGGATTTTCATTTTATGGCGGCGGCAATGAGCGCGACTTATATGTCGACACTTTTTAAAAAACCGATTATTTATAATGCAACGGCGACAGTGGATGGAAATGAAGATGGTGTACAGCGTGTAAAAGGATTTGTAACCGCAAATTTGGTTTTGAAACGCACTGAAAATACAACCATTACAGCCGGTGTTTTGGCGATGATAGATCCTTCGGCAATTATTCCGATCACGCCGTTACTTACTTATAATCATAAGTTTACGGATTCAAAATGGGATATAGATTTTATTTTGCCACAAAGATTACTGTTTAGAAGAGAATTGCTGGAAAACGGAAGAATTTCCTTAGGCACTGAATTAAACTCTGAAAGTTTTTACTTAAATTTGAATACCTCAAATTTGAAGGGGATTTATGAGTTGAATCAGTTGGAGCTAAAATCCGGTATTACATACGAATATTGTATTACACCAAAGGTAATCACTTTTGTAAAAGCCGGAGTCAATAATGTATTAAGTACGCGTATTACCGAAAAAGGAGAACGCACAAACAAATACGTTTATGACCACAGCGAAGACACGCAGGGATATTTTAGATTCGGAATATCATACAATCCTTTTTAATCGAAATTCATGATTTATTATAATTTAAATAAATAATTATGACAGTTGAGGTTTTTAAAACAAATGTTCAGAAAGAGGCAGATAAAAATTATGTTATTGCCGTCATACAAAGTCAGTTTCCAAATTATAAAATCAATTTTGATTTAGAAGACTGCGATAAGATATTAAGGGTTGAAGGTGTTGAACTTGAACCTAAAAACATCATAGACTACGTAAATTGTCTGGGATATGTTTGTGTAGCTTTAGAATAAAAAAAATAAATTTGATTAGAAAAAAGGGTAAAAACACCCGTTTTTTTCTATAGAATTATCAATAATTTTGGCGAAATAATTTCTTCATAAAACTTTTTATACTCATCCATCATGATAAGTTTCATTCTTTCGCTTTTGGTATTTTTACTGAATCAGCTTTATTAAAAGCTATCTTAACACATTGAATACAATGCGGAAACCTGTGGAGAAAAAAAATACCACAGAGAGCGCAAAGTTTTTTTAATTTGCTTAGTTTAGTTAAAACACATCCAGAAGCCTCGGGACACAAAGCTTTGCGTTGTATTGTGTAAACACAACTTAAATCTTGGTGAACTCTGCGAAAACCTTTGTGCTCTCTGCGTTAAAAAATAATTAGGGAGTATAAAATTTTAATGTTTTTCATTACAAAGGTTTCTTTACTTTATGCGCATTATTTTTTTAATTTTGCGATCTATGAAAAAAGCCTTCTCTCTCTTCGACTTTTCGCAAAAAGTCAATTACAAAAACGAAATTTTAGCCGGTTTAACTGTTGCCATGACCATGATTCCCGAATCATTATCGTTTGCAATTTTGGCTGGATTTCCTCCTTTGGTTGGTTTGTACGCTGCTTTTATTGCAGGTTTGGTCACAGCAATTTTTGGAGGAAGACCCGGAATGATTTCTGGCGGAGCAGGAGCAACCGTGATTGTTTTGATTGCTTTAATGAAATCACACGGCATAGAATATGTTTTTGCAGCCGTCGCCCTTGGTGGCGTGGTGCAAATTTGTATCGGACTTTTTAAACTCGGAAAATTTATTAGATTGGTTCCCCAGCCTGTAATGTTTGGTTTCGTAAACGGACTCGCAGTTGTCATTTTCATGTCGCAGTTAGAACAGTTTAAAACTATTATAAACGGACAAGTTTCATGGTTACAAGGCACGCCGCTTTATATTATGCTCGGCTTGGTTACCCTGACAATTGGTATTGTGCTGCTTTTCCCTAAAATTACAAAAGCAGTTCCGGCTTCTTTAGTCGCTATTATGGTGGTTTTTGCCATTGTATTGATTTTTAATATCGAAACCAAAACGGTAGAAGATATCGCTTCTGTTCAGGGCGGTTTTCCTCCATTTCATATTCCGAATATTCCAATTTCTTTTGAAACTTTAAAAGTGATATTTCCCTATTCCATAATTGTTGCTGCTGTTGGTTTAACCGAAGGCTTGCTTACGCTGAATCTGGTTGATGAAATCACCGGAACGCGTGGAAACAGCAACAGAGAATGTATCGCTCAGGGCGGATCAAATATTTTGAACGGTTTCTTTTTTGGAATGGGAGGATGTCCGATGATTGCACAAACTTTGGTGAATCTTGGCGCTGGTTCAAGAGCCCGACTTTCAGGAATTATTGCGGCTTTGACTATTTTAATAATCATACTTTTTGGCGCGCCAGTAATTGGAAAATTGCCAATGGCAGCTTTAGTTGGCGTGATGATGATGGTCGCGATTACGACATTTGAATGGGCGAGTTTTAAGGTGATTAATAAAATGCCTAAACACGATATTTTTGTTGGAATTCTGGTTGCTGTAATCACCATAGTATTGCATAATTTAGCTTTGGCAGTTTTAATTGGCGTTATTATTTCGGCTTTGGTTTTTGCCTGGGAAAGTGCCAAAAGAATTAGTACAAAAAACTATATTGATGAAGAAGGAGTGAAGCATTATGAAATTTACGGACCATTATTTTTTGGATCCATAACCGCTTTTATGGAAAAGTTTGATATACAAAATGATCCTTCACACGTTATTATAGATTTTAAGGAAAGCCGAATTGCTGATATGTCGGCAATTGAAGCAGTAAATAATCTGACCAAAAAGTACAGTCAATTAAACAAAGTGATCGAACTGAAACATTTAAGCGAAGACTGCAGAATACTACTTAAAAATGCCGACGCCGTTATTAATGTAAATGTTATTGAAGATCCTAAATATAAAGTGGTTTCGAGATAATGTGGCAATGTGTCAATTAGATAATGTGCCAATTTGATAATGAGATAATGATATGTGTGATCTATAAAATTATTTAATTTTCAAATTTACTTTCGCTAAACCGACAGGTTTTTAGAACCTGTCGGGTTTATTGCTTATAGATCGTTGCGCATAAGACGCACTGCTGTGCGTCTCTACAGGTATACTTGAATATAATTTCAATGTATTTAGTTTGTCAGGCTGAGCGGAGTCGAAGCCCGCATTCCAATTGGAGCGACCTTCGACTCCGTTCAGGCAGATATTCGATAATTATCCAATTCTTAAATTATCTAATTATCAAATTGCCACATTATCTAATTAATAATTTGATTTTCGTAACTTTGTAAAATGAAGCTAACAGAAACCTTAGAAGATTTTTACACGATCAAAGTAAATGGAATGCCCGAGAATCTTAGAAAAGAGATCGGGCATTTTAATGTTTTTAAGTTGGATGATTTTGTTGGTAACACTTGTAAACCATTTCCTTACACCCGAAAAGACTTTTATAAAATAAGTTTGATTATTGGAAAAAACAAAGTGCATTATGCCGATAAGATTTCTGTAATAGAAGATCAGGCCTTGTTTTTTGCAAACCCACAAATTCCGTATAATTGGGAACAGGTTGATGAAAATCAAACCGGTTTTTTCTGCATTTTTACAGAAGCTTTTTTTAATCAGTTTGGGAATTTAAAAGAATATCCTTTATTTCAACCCGGCGGAAATCCTATTGTTCCTATTTCGATGGAATTGGCAGAATCTTTGAAAACGGTTTATCTAAAAATGTTTGACGAAATCAATTCTGATTATACTTTTAAATATGATGTTCTGCGTAATCTTGTTTTCGAAATTATTCATCAGGCTTTAAAAACTCAAACTGTAACTACTTCATTATACAGTAAATCGAATGCAACGATTCGCGTTTCGTCTTTGTTTTTAGAATTATTAGAAAGACAATTCCCAATAGAATCTATATCACAGCAAATCAATTTCCGTTCTCCTTCAGAGTTTGCCAGCCAGTTAAATGTGCATGTTAATCATTTGAATAAAGCATTGAAAGAAACTACTGGCAAAACGACCTCTCAGATTATTTCTGAAAGAATTGTTCAGGAAGCGATGATTTTATTGAAACAAACTAATTGGAATATTAATGAAATCGCATGGTGTTTAGGCTTCGAAGAATTGTCTCATTTTATCAATTTTTTCAAGAAAAATGTTCATGTTTCGCCTAAAAACTACCGAATAACAGAAATTGTTTGATTTTCGTAACTTCTCATTTGATTGCTTTAAGTTTTTACGACTACTTCGCTAATACCTTTGTTCCATAATTAAATGTAAAAATTAAAATCATGGAAAATAACAAAGTTTGGTTTATCACAGGTGCTTCAAAAGGACTTGGATTAGAATTAGCAAAAAAATTATTGTCAAAAGGGTATAAAGTAGCTGCAACTTCAAGAAGTGAAAGTGCCTTAATTAAAGAATTAGGAAATCCATCTGAAAATTTTCTTCCTCTTGAAATGGATTTGGTTAACGAACAAAGCGTTAAAAATGCGATTGAAGTAGCCGTAAGGCATTTTAAAACAATTGATGTTTTGGTAAACAATGCAGGTTACGGTTTGTTAGGATCATTAGAGGAATTAACCGATGCAGAATCCAGAAAAAACTACGAAGTAAATGTTTTTGGTTTATTAAATGTAATCAGAAATACAATGCCTTACATGCGCACCAATAAATCGGGACATATTTTTAATATCGCTTCGATTGGTGGATATAACGGAGGTTTTCCGGGTTGGGGAATTTACTGCTCTACAAAATTTGCAGTTGCCGGTTTAACTGAATCTTTGGCGGCAGAGGTAAAAGAATTTGGAGTGAATGTAACGTTGGTTTATCCGGGTTATTTTAGAACTGATTTCTTAAAAGACAGTTCTTTATTATTGCCACAAAGTCCAATTGCAGACTATAAAGCAGTTAGAGAATCTGAAATCGCTCACAAAGATAGTATCAACGAAAATCAGCCGGGAGATCCTGAAAAATTTGCAACCGCTTTAATTAAAATGAGCGAAGAAAAAAATCCTGCGTTGCACTTATTTGTTGGAGAAGATTCCTATAATATGGCAAATGTAAAAATTGCTGAGGTTCAAAAAGAATTAGAGCAATGGAAAGCCGTTTCTGTTTCGACTAGCTTTAATTAATGTGGTCAATGTGCCAATTAGATAATTAGGTAATTCTATAGATTGTGAATAGCATTATCTAATTATCTAATTGACACATTATCTAATTTTACTTAGTAAGCATATTTTTAACTTCGCTAAACTTCCCATCAACATCTTCAATCTTCAAACCTAAAATATGGGCAATTAAAGGATAAACAGAAACATTTTGAAAGGTTTTGATTTCTTTATTTACTTTAAAAGCCGGACCTTTTGCATAAAAAATAGCATGCATATCTTTTTCGTTATTGTCATAACCGTGTGTTCCGCCTTTTATGTGAGTACTTTCTTTACTCACTAAGCTATATCCTTTTTTCGCTTCGATAACAAAGTCATGCACACGAGGATTCGTCCCGTAATGCAGTCTTTTTGGAACTTCGCCTGATTTCCAGAATTTAATATTGGGTACTTTTTTTAAAGCTTTGGCAATAGAATCCTGAAATCCGGGTTTTGATTCCAAACTCATAATAGGATTAATTACATCTTTGTAACCCAGGCATTCCGGTTTTAAATAATCCAAAATAGCAACTTTTTTATCATTGCTGATGTCCGTCATTCCGTGATCTGAAACAATGATTAAATTGATTTGTTTTCCGATGGATAATTGATCGAGTCTGGAAGATAGCTGCCCCATAACAGAATCCATTTTATGAACCATTTTTTCGTTTTCAGGAGAAAGCGGACCAAAATTATGTCCCGTATGATCGGGTTCATCAAAGTATAAAGTTATAAGATGAGGTCGTTGTTTTTCAGGAAGTTCTAACCATTTTATAACAGTATCGATTCTGTTTCCATACGGAATTTTGTTGTCATAAGTTTTGTAAATGCCAGGTCTTTTTTTATCTGTATCAGATCCTGGCCAGAAAAAAGAAGCCGTTTTTACCCCTTGTTGTTCAGCAACATTCCAAATAGGGTTTCCGCCATAAAAACGAGAATCATTTTTAGCATTTGTAGACAAAGCAAAAGATTCGTTTAATGTCTTATCATAAAAAACATTATTAATAATACCGTGATGATCCGGATAAAGTCCCGTCACGATCGAATAATGGTTGGGAAAAGTTTTACTTGGATAAGAAGGTTTCATAGATTTTGCATGAACGCCTTCTTTTGCTATTTTATTCATGTTTTGAAGATGAAAATGTTTCGCATAATCCCAACGAAATCCATCCATAGAAACCAAAACGACATAAGTATCTTTGGAAGATTGTGAATACGAAAAAGTGGAAAGAAGTAAGAATGTAGAAGATAATAGGTGAGTGATAAATTTTCTCATTTTGCAATTTTAATAGACTGCAAAGATACCGATAACCGATTTTTTAAAGAAAAAGAGAATGTTAAGTTTGCCGCGAATTACACTAATTTCCACGAATACTCTGCGAAAAAATTTTGCCACAGATTGCGGGATTAAAAAGATTGATCTGTGAGAATATTTCAATCTCGAAAAAATATAATATTTGACTTAAAAAGGTTTACCACAAATTGCACAAATTTTCGCAAATTTTCACCTCAATTATAAAATATAATTTGTGCTAATTTGTGAAATTTGTGGTAAAAAAATCTTTTTAATTTTTTAAATCTGTGGCAAAAAAAACGCCAGATTTATGTCTGGCGTTTTAAGTTTTAAGAAGTTAGAACGATTACATCATTCCTGGCATACCGCCACCCATTGGCATACCGCCTCCGTTTTCTTCTTTAATATCGATTAATGCACATTCTGTAGTAAGGATCATTCCGGCAACAGAAGCAGCATTTTCTAATGCTACACGAGTTACTTTTTTAGGATCGATAATTCCAGCTTTAAGCATGTCTACGTATTCGTCAGTTTTAGCATTGTATCCAAAATCACCTGAACCTTCAGCAACTTTTGCTACCACTACAGAACCTTCAAGACCTGCATTTTCAACAATAGTTCTTAATGGAGATTCAACAGCGCGAGATACAATCTGAATTCCTGTAGCCTCGTCAGCGTTGTCAGCTTTAAGGTCGGCTAAAGCAGCTTTAGCTCTTAATAAAGCAACACCACCACCAGCAACAATTCCTTCTTCAACAGCAGCACGAGTTGCATGTAAAGCATCATCAACTCTGTCTTTTTTCTCTTTCATTTCAACTTCAGAAGCTGCACCAACGTAAAGAACAGCAACACCACCAGCTAATTTAGCCAAACGCTCTTGCAATTTTTCTTTATCATAATCAGATGTTGTAGTTTCCATCTGACCTTTAATTTGGTTCACTCTGTTTTTGATGATATCAGCTTCACCGGCACCACTTACAATTGTAGTGTTGTCTTTATCGATAGAAACTCTTTTTGCAGTTCCTAACATTTCGATAGTTGTATTTTCAAGTGTATAACCTCTTTCTTCAGAAATTACAGTTCCACCAGTTAAGATAGCGATATCTTCTAACATTGCTTTTCTTCTGTCTCCAAAACCAGGAGCTTTTACAGCAGCAATTTTCAAAGCACCTCTTAATTTGTTTACTACTAATGTAGAAAGAGCTTCTCCATCAACATCTTCAGCAATAATTAATAACGGTTTTCCTGATTGAGCAACTGGCTCTAATACCGGAAGTAATTCTTTTAAAGAAGAAACTTTTTTGTCGTATAATAAGATGTATGGAGAGTCTAATTCAACTTCCATTTTCTCTGGATTTGTTACGAAGTAAGGAGAAAGATATCCTCTGTCGAATTGCATACCTTCAACAACATCCACGAAAGTGTCTGTTCCTTTAGCTTCTTCAACAGTAATTACACCTTCTTTTCCTACTTTAGCGAAAGCAGTAGCGATTAATTCACCAATCACTTCGTCATTGTTTGCAGAGATAGAAGCAATTTGTTTGATTTTATCAGAATCGCTTCCAACCACTTTAGCTTGTTTTGCAAGGTCAGCAACGATAGCTTCAACAGCTTTATCGATACCACGTTTCAAATCCATTGGATTTGCACCTGCAGCAACGTTTTTAAGACCTTCTTTTACAATAGCCTGAGCTAAAACTGTAGCAGTTGTAGTTCCGTCACCTGCCAAATCATTAGTTTTAGAAGCTACTTCTTTAACCATTTGAGCGCCCATGTTTTCTAATGGGTCTTTTAATTCGATTTCTTTTGCAACCGAAACACCATCTTTAGTAACAGTTGGTCCACCAAATGATTTTCCGATGATTACGTTACGACCTTTTGGTCCAAGTGTTACTTTTACAGCATTTGCTAATGCATCAACACCACGTTTTAATCCGTCACGTGCTTCAATATCAAATTTTATATCTTTTGCCATTTTTTTTAATTTTTGTTTAAAGTTTGATTTGTTTCAAGTTATTATAGTCTTAATCTTAATATACAGAACTTGATCCTTTTTGTTTTTTAGATTATTGCTAAGATATCATCCTCACGCATAATCAAATAATCAGTTCCTTCAAGTTTTAATTCTGTTCCTGCATATTTACCATAAAGAACAGTATCGCCAACTTTTACGGTCATAGTGTGATCTTTAGATCCATTTCCTACAGCAACTACAGTTCCTTTTTGTGGTTTTTCTTTGGCAGTGTCCGGAATAAAAATCCCTGAGGCAGTTTTAGTTTCAGCTGCAACAGGCTCGATAAGTACGCGATCTGAAAGCGGTTTAATGTTTAAGGCCATGATTTTATATTATTATAAGTTATACGTTTTTTAATGTTCAATAAACTTTCAGAAATTATGCCATGCTCTAAAAACTGACATTATTTCCTAAAAAAAATGCCAGCTTTGACAGGCTGGCATTTTATATTATTTCAAAATGATTATTTTGCTGCAGGTGCTGCCGGAGCAGGTGTTTGCTGTACCGGAGCTGCTGGTGTATTTGTTGCAGGAGCTTCTGTTTTTTCAATAAGTTTAGAATCTGTATCGCTTAAAGATCCTGTAAAGCTTAAACTTGAAAGCAAGATTAGAGCAATCAAAATTGTAGCCAATGTCCAGGTACTTTTATCTAAAAAGTCTGTTGTTTTTTGCACTCCACCTAACATTTGAGTTCCACTAATTGTAGACGACAATCCGCCTCCTTTAGGGTTTTGAACCATAATTACTACGATCAATAGAAAACAAACTATTGTGATTAAAACTAAAAAAATTGAAAATGTGCTCATTGCTTAATTATTATTGTTATTTTGTTGTAAAATCTTAATATCCGAAATACGGTCTGCAAAGAAACTAATTTTTTCTGGATATTTCAAAATTAATATTTCATATGCTTGTATTGCCTTTGTATATTTTTTTTGTTCCAAATAAACACGGGCTAAAGTCTCGGTCATCAAATACGTATTGTCCTCCTGATTAATGTTAAATTGAATTGGGGGCAGCGTTATCGGATCTGATTTGATTGGCGAAATTTTTGGGTTTGTTTCAATAAATTTATCAATCAGCTCTGCTTTTTTCTTTTTTTCGTCTTCAATTATTTCTGTTTCCGGAATTGTTTCTTGAATTGGTTCAGGATTTCTCTCTACTTTTTGTGTGCTTTTCTCAACTGCTTTTACATCTTCCTGAACAATTTCATTTGTTCTGTCAATAGGTTCGGGTCTTGCTAATTGCAGCCATTCCTGAAAAGAATGTTTCTCTTTTACCGAAAAATCTAAAGGCTTTCCTATTTCTAGATTTTCCTCGGCAATTTTTACAGTTTCTTCAAATTGTGTCTTTGGGGTATTTTCTTCAATTACTGATTCGTCGATGCTATCTGTTATAACGTCCTTAGATTCTTCTATAAATATAGGTTCTTCAAGAATAAAATTAATTACTTCTTTAGGACTTTCTTCAACAGTCGTTGGTTCATCCACGATAGTCGGATTAACTTCGTTTGGTTTTTCTTCTGTAATTTTTACCTCTTCAAAAACAACACTGGCAATTTCCTTATACTGTTCTGTAATTTTTGGTTCAACAATTTCTGCAGCTTCTTTTTCTGCAGGTTTTGACTCTTCAAATACAACTGTTGTAGCTTCTTTGATTGAGTTATAAATTGATTCTTCTATAGGATCAATTCTTATTTCGGTGTGTTTTTTCGGTTCTTCAAAAACAACAGGTGCGATTTCTTCAATAGTAGAAACCGGTTTCTCAATAACGGGATGAGAATCAAAGGTTTTTTCAATTTCTTCTACTTCTTCATCATCTACTACTTCTTCAAAAAAAGTGTGTTTGGTTTCTTTAACTGGAATCACGATAGTTTCTTCCTTAAGAATATCAATTGATTCGTCATGAGTTTTTGCTTCTTCAAAAACGGCAGGTTCTGTTTCTTCAACTAAAGTTTCCGGAGTTTCTTCTGTAGAAATATCTTCCGTTTTTATTACTTCTTCAAAAACAACTGCTTTGGTTTCTTCAACTGGAGAGTCAACTGATTCTTCAATAATATTATCTTCTGATTTGTCTTCCGCTTTTATTATTTCCTCAAAAGCTACAGCTTTAGTTTCTTCAATAATAGGTTCAACAGTTTTTTCTTCTGCCTTTATTGATTCTTCAAAAACATTCGAAGTAGCTTGTTTTATAGATGTTAATATAGACTGTTCAATAGGATCAATTCTAACTTCGATACTTTTTTTAATTTCATCAGGCGAAACCACTTCGCTATCAAGAACATTAATATTTAAAAGATCGCGAAGTTTTTTATCATAAAAATCATTTTGAATAGAAGTAAAAGTTTCTGAAGTAATGAAATCAAATAAAACAGAGCGATCCGCAGTATGTGCTGCAGTAACTTTTAATGCATAATTATACTTAAAACTATTTTGGTTAAAGAGTCCTTTTAATCGTAGCGCTCTCGCACTTTGAAAATACGGAAATTCAATCAAAACATTGCCTAATGCCTCCGTTTGCTTTTCTGTAATGGCATCGGGTTTGTTTATTAGGTATGTATAATCAGTTACATTCATTGTTTTTTTTTTGTTTAATCGTTGACTTTGCTTATTTGTTTAATCGTTTATTTGTTTAACCGCTTTAATCGATTTAACGAATAAATGATTTACCGATTAAACCAGAAAAACTACCATTTTGCTAATGACTCATTGAAAATATCCTGAGTAATACGGTCATAAATTTCTTTGATGGCAGCATTTAAAGAAGAACCAACAAGTTGCGTTGTTCCTGGATAATCTTTGTAGAACTCAAATGTTTTTTCAAAATCATCTGTTTCTTTCTTTTTGTTTGTAAATCGAACATTTATACGAATTGTCAAACGGTTTTGTGCCGCTTGCTGATCTGCAGTTGCAGTCATTGGTGTTGTTCTGTAATCTACAATTTCTCCTTCATAAGTTAAATCACCACCGCTGCTTACCAGGTTTAAGTTAGTTTGATTCTGAATTAAGTCTTGTAATGCCAATGTGAAATCTCTGTCGATTCCAGGTTCTATCAAATCAGCATTATTCTGAAAGAAATTCACCTGAAAAGTTTCGGCATCAATTTTTCCTGTTCCGGTAAAATTATAAACTCCACAGCCGCTAAAAGTCGTAGCAACTAACAGAATTAAAAGATATTTTAAGTTTTTCATTTTTTATTTTAAGAATTCATTTGCGAGTTCGCTCACGCTAGGTCAAAGATATAATTTTCGTTTAAAACATTTTGCGTCTTAGCGTCTTTGTAGCAAAACTATAAATCAAATTGTTTAATCTTTCTATATAAAGTTCTTTCAGAAATACCTAATTCATCTGCGGCGGCTTTACGTTTTCCTTTGTTTTTTTCTAATGATTTTTTGATCATTTCGATTTCTTTTTGTTCTAAACGTAAAATTTCTTCTTCCTCTATCGTTTCGGCAAACAAATAATTATCGTCTTGAATCTGATAATTGTCTTCGCGTGTTGCAGGCGTCATAACAGCAGTTCTCGGTTCTTCTTCAAAATCTATTTCACTGTCATTTTCCTGCGAACCGTATATTTTCTGAATCAAATTTGGATTAATGTCCTGCACTTTCGAAGATCCATTTTTCATCAATTCTAAAGTGAGTTTTTTCAAATCGTTCAAATCACTTTTCATGTCAAAAAGCACTTTGTACAAAATATCTCTTTCGGTACTAAAATCGCTTTCTTTCTTTTTATCATTAATTACCGATGGCAAATTACTTCCTTCAGTTGGCAAATACGATTGTAAAGTCGCCAATGTAATATCGCGATTGGTTTCTAAAACAGAAATCTGTTCCGCTACATTTCGCAGCTGACGAATGTTTCCGTTCCATCTGAATTTTTGCAAAAGCTGAACTGCATCATCATCTAGCTTTAACGGAGGCATTTTATATTTATGTGCAAAATCGGCAACAAATTTTCTAAACAATAAATGAATATCCTCGTTTCTTTCACGCAAAGGCGGTAAAGTGATTTCTACGGTAGTTAAACGATAATATAAATCCTCACGAAATTTTCCTTTTTCGATCGCATTAAATAAATTGACATTGGTTGCAGCAACAATTCTCACGTTCGTTTTTTGAACCTGAGACGAACCTACTTTTATAAATTCTCCATTTTCAAGTACACGAAGCAAACGAACCTGAGTGGTTAACGGCAATTCACCAACTTCATCCAGGAAAATGGTTCCGCCATCAGCCACTTCAAAATAACCTTCACGTGTGCTTGTAGCTCCGGTAAAAGCGCCTTTTTCGTGTCCAAAAAGCTCACTGTCAATTGTTCCTTCCGGAATTGCACCACAGTTTACAGCAATATATTTTCCATGCTTTCTGTGTGAAAGTGAATGAATTATTCTCGGAATATTCTCTTTACCAACACCACTTTCCCCAGTTACCATTACCGAAATATCAGTAGGCGCAACCTGAATGGCTTTTTCAATGGCACGATTTAATTTCGGATCATTTCCAATAATCTCAAATCGTTGTTTTATTGCTTGAACTGTTTCCATGTAAAATTTTGTTTCTTTTGCCACGAATTTCACTAATTTTCACAAATTTTTAAAATCGGGTTAATGTATAACTCTTTTATGCTCTAATGACTTCTTACTAAAGTTAATAATAATTCCTAAATCACTATCTGCAAGTTTTAAATAATTTATTGTTTGAGCAATATGCTCATCAATTATATCTTTTGACGCCTTTATTTCTAAAATGATTTCTTCATAAACTATAAAATCAGCATAGAATTTATGTGCTAAAACAATGTCTTTATATTTGATATTATATTCTTTTTCACGCTGAAAAGGAATATTATGTTTTCTAAATTCATATTCTAAAGCATCCTTGTAAACAACTTCAAGAAGTCCTCCGCCAAGAATTCGGTGAACTTCCATACAAATTCCAACTATTTTATAATACTCCTCTTTTCTATATAATTCCATATTGAGTTTTTTCGCAAACTTATAGAATTAAAAAATAAAGTAAGAAAATTAGTGTAAATTAGTGAAATTCGTGGCGAACTTTTTTTAATTCATTTCAGAATATCCAACCGCTTCACCTTTTAGAGTTCCGCTAGTACAGCTTGTAATTTTTACGTTTACAAAATCTCCTATTTTATAATTCTCTTTTGGGAAAACAACCGTAATACTTTGCGAGTTTCTTCCTGAGAATTCTTCAGTTGATTTTTTAGACACTTTTTCTACAAGAACTTCAACAATTTGTCCAACGAATTCTTCGCTACGGAACCAGGCGTGTTTTTGCTGAAGATCAACAATTTCCTGTAATCTTCTGGCTTTTGTTTCTTCCGGAACATCATCTTCCATTTTTCTTCCGGCCAAAGTTCCGGGGCGCTCAGAATACGAATACATATAACCGAAATTATATTTCACATATTCCATCAAACTCATTGTGTCTTGATGATCTTGCTCAGTTTCAGTTGGAAAACCGGCAATCATATCTTGCGAAATCGAAGCATTTGGAATAATGGCTCTGATTTTATCAATCAAAGTCATGTATTCTTCACGAGTGTGCAAACGATTCATTTCTTTTAAAATTCTATTACTTCCGGATTGAACTGGCAAGTGAATGTGTTTACAAATATTTGGATATTTGGCGATTACATGCAAAACGCTTTCGTGCATATCCTGCGGATTAGAAGTCGAAAATCTGATTCTCATTTTTGGAAAACCAACCGCAACCATTTCAAGCAATTGATCAAAATCAACAGCTGTCGCTTTTTGCATTTCAGAGGCATTTTCGAAATCTTTTTTCAAACCACCGCCGTACCAAAGGTAACTGTCAACGTTTTGTCCTAAAAGCGTTATTTCTTTAAAACCTTTGTTCCACAAATCCTGAATTTCTCCCATAATACTCTGCGGCTCACGACTGCGCTCACGTCCGCGTGTAAAAGGTACAACGCAAAACGTACACATATTATCGCAACCACGAGTTATTGAAACCAAAGCTGTAATTCCGTTGCTCATTAAACGAACCGGCGAAATATCTCCGTATGTTTCTTCTTTTGATAAAATTACATTGATGGCGTCGCGGCCTTCTTCAACTTCTGCCAATAAATTAGGAAGATCTTTGTAAGCATCAGGCCCAACAACAAGATCGACTATTTTTTCTTCTTCCAGAAACTGACTTTTCAAACGCTCGGCCATACAGCCCAAAACGCCCACTTTCATTTTTGGGTTAATACGTTTTACCGCATTATATTTTTCCAGACGTTTGCGAATAGTTTGTTCAGCCTTGTCCCGAATTGAACAAGTATTTACTAAAACCAAATCAGCATCTTCAAGCGTTTGTGTTGTATTGTATCCATTTCCGGATAAAATGGAAGCTACGATTTCACTGTCCGAAAAATTCATCGCACAACCGTAACTTTCTATAAAAAGTTTTTTTGTATTCTCAGGTTTATTCTCCAAAACAAGACTTTCGCCTTGTTTGCTTTCTTCAATAATCTTTTCCATTGTATAAATTCAAAGTGCAAAGATAACGCAAAAGGTATGATTATGACAAGATGGCAGAAAAGAAATTTTAGATTTTAGAGTTAAGATTTTAGATTGGTTTGTGGAGTCTACAGAAGCTTTTTTATGGCTTCAAAGCTTTGTGAACTTCCTTTGAAATTTTTCAGCTCAAATAAAACTTATTGTACTTTGTAAAAACCTATACGAACTCTGTGGTCAAATCTAGCAGCAACTCTAAATAAGTTTAGCCACAGATTGAAGATTAAAAAGATTCTCAAAGCTTTGTGAACTTCCCCTCAAATTTTTCAGCTCAGATTCAAACTTAGCGAACTTTGCGAAAAAACTTTGCGAACTCTGCGGTTAAATTTTAACAACTGCAAAGTCATAAATGAAACTTAATCTATAATCTAACCTCTAAAATCTACAATCTAAAATTCCTTCTAAGAAGTTTACTGTTAAAAAAAGCGCATATCTGAACCTTACTTTCTTTAAAAGTTATACCTATATATATTATAGATTAGTTTACAGATAAATCTGCAATTTTTGGAAACATAATATCAAAATACCTCAAAAATGCATTATCAAGGTTGATATTTAAAAAAAACTTCTACTTTTGTTGCAGAAAAATAGATCAATGGCAAAGAATTTAGTAATAGTGGAATCACCTGCAAAGGCGAAAACGATAGAGAAATTTCTAGGAAGTGATTTTCAGGTCGAGTCTAGTTATGGGCACATAGCAGACTTACCATCTAAGGAAATAGGAGTAGATGTTGAAAATGGATTTAAACCTAAATATGAAGTTTCTCCGGATAAAAAAGCCTTAGTAAGTAAATTAAAGACACTATCTAAAAATGCCGAAATGGTTTGGTTAGCAAGCGATGAGGACCGCGAGGGGGAGGCTATTTCATGGCACCTGGCGGAAGAATTAAAACTTGATATCAAAAAAACCAAGCGAATTGTTTTTCATGAGATTACCAAAACTGCGATTCTTAAAGCAATCGACAATCCAAGAGAAATTGATTATAACTTAGTAAATGCACAACAGGCACGTCGTGTTTTAGATCGTTTAGTAGGTTATGAATTATCTCCGGTTTTATGGAGAAAAATTAAAGGTGGACTTTCTGCCGGACGTGTACAATCAGTTTCTGTTCGTTTAATTGTAGAAAGAGAACGCGAAATTCAGAATTTCAATGCAGTTGCAAGTTATTCTGTAGTGGCAGAATTTGTAAATGAAGCCGGAAAAGCTTTCAAAGCCAAATTGCCAAAAAATTTCAATACAAAAAAAGAAGCCGAAGATTTTTTAAAACAAAACATCGGATCACAATATAAGGTAGCCGATTTAGAAACTAAACCTACCAAAAAATCTCCAACAGCACCATTTACAACTTCTACACTTCAACAGGAAGCTGCCAGAAAATTGTATTTGCCGGTAGGAATCACCATGCAGCTTGCACAGCGTTTATACGAAGCGGGACTTATTACGTATATGAGAACCGATAGTGTGAATCTTTCTAAAGATGCAATGGATGCTGCCGAAGCTGAAATCATAAAATCATACGGAAAAGAGTTTTCGAAACCGAGAACTTTCGCAAACAAAAGCAAAGGAGCACAAGAAGCGCACGAAGCAATTCGTCCGACTGATATGTCGCGTCACACGGTAAATATTGACCGTGATCAGGCTCGTTTGTATGATTTGATCTGGAAAAGAACATTGGCGTCTCAAATGAGTGATGCACAATTAGAAAGAACAAACGTAAAAATTGAAGCGAATAATCACGATGAACTTTTTACTGCATCGGGAGAAGTTTTACTTTTTGAAGGTTTCCTTAAAGTTTATCTTGAAGGACATGATGATGATGAAGAAGAACAAGAAGGAATGTTGCCAGCTTTAAAAGTAAACGAAAAGTTAGCGAATAACTATATTACAGCTACAGAAAGATATTCAAGACCACCGGCTCGTTATACAGAAGCTTCGTTGGTGAAAAAATTAGAAGAATTAGGAATTGGACGTCCGTCTACGTATGCACCAACTATTTCGACTATCATCAACAGAAATTATGTTGAAAAAGGAACTCTTGAAGGTCAGGAACGTAATTATACACAGCTTACTTTGCAAACAGGTAAAGTAGGAGAGAAACTGTTGAAAGAAAATACAGGTTCTGATAAAGGGAAATTAGTTCCAACAGACATCGGAACTATTGTTACAGATTTCTTAGTTAAGAATTTCGGAAACATTCTTGACTATAATTTCACGGCAAAAGTAGAACAGGATTTTGACGAAATTGCTGAAGGAAATATTGATTGGGCGACCATGATGCAGGAATTCTACAATAAATTTCACCCAAATGTAAAAGAAGTTGAAGCTAACGCAGAACGTGAAAGTGGAGAAAGAATTTTGGGTAAAGATGCAGATGGAAGACAAGTATCTGTTCGTTTAGGAAAATTCGGTCCGATGGCTCAAATTGGAGAAGCAGATGATGAAGATAAGAAGTTTGCAAGCTTAATGTCTGATCAGAATATTGGAAACATTACACTTGAAGAAGCTTTAAATTTATTTTTGCTTCCTAAAAGTTTAGGTGAATATAAAGGAGAAGAAGTAGAGGTAAGTAATGGTCGTTATGGGCCTTATGTACGTCACGGAAGTGTTTTTATCTCCCTGCCAAGAGGAGAAGATCCACTTGGGGTTTCTAAAGAAAGAGCTCAGGAATTAATTGACGAAAAAGCTCTTGCTGATGCGCCAATTGCTGTGTATAAAGGAGAAGCTGTTCAAAAAGGAGTTGGGCGTTTTGGTCCTTTTATTAAATGGAATGGTCTTTTTGTAAACGTAAGCAAGAAATACAATTTTGATAATTTATCTCAACAAGATGTTGAAGAGCTAATTGAGGACAAATTACAGAAAAATATAGATAAAGTTCTTCACAATTGGGAAGAAGAAGGAATTTTGGTTGAAAAAGCACGTTGGGGCCGCTCGGTGATTACAAAAGGTAAAATCAAAATTGAATTAAGCAAAGATGTTGATGCGACAAAATTAACTTTACCTCAGGTTCAGGAAATGATTGCAGCCAAAACACCTGCAAAGAAAACACCAGCAAAAAAAGCAACAACCGCAAAAAAAGCACCGGCTAAAAAAGCAGCTGCAAAAAAGAAATAAAAAATGGAATTTGATTTTCTAGAACCAGTTAATGAAGGAGTTTTAAAATTCATTAGTTCGTTGTCTTCTCAAGAATTGGGTAGCAAAATTGTTTTGCATACTCAGGATCAATTTCCGGATATTAGCAAAATTAATATTGCTATTGTTGGAGTTTTAGAAGATCGTAGAAATATTGATATTGTAAATGAGGTAAACCTTACAGCAGTTCGTAAAAAGCTATATGGCATGTTTCCCGGTAATTGGGATGCTTCTATTGCTGACCTCGGAGATATTCTGGCTGGCGATTCAGTTGAAGATACTTATTTTGCACTTAAGAAGGTAACTTCGGCATTAATCAAAAATAAAGTGATTCCTATAGTCCTGGGAGGTTCACAGGATTTAACCTATGCTTTGTATCGTGCCTATGATGATTTAGAGCAAATGGTTAATATGGTTGCTGTAGATAACAGATTTGATTTTGGCAAGGAAAATGAGACGGTTTCGGCCAATTCATATCTCACAAAAATCATAATTGATGAGCCAAATAATCTTTTTAATTATTGTAATATCGGGTATCAAACGTATTACAATTCTCAGGAAGAAATTGATTTGATAGAAAAATTGTTCTTTGATGCATACCGATTAGGTGAAATTTCGAATAATATAGCTCTGGCAGAACCTGTTTTTAGAGATGCTGATTTGGTTAGTATAGATTTAAATTCAGTAAAATCATCTGCTTCGGGTAACAATATTAATTTTGAACCTAATGGATTTAATGGTAAAGAGATCTGTGCTTTAGCAAGATACGCGGGAATTAGCGATAAAGTTTCGTCATTTGGAATCTTTAATCACAATAATACCGTATATGAGTCTGCAATGATTGCACAAATCATTTGGTATTTTATAGAAGGGTATCATTATCGTTCTAAAGAGTATCCTTTTGGAAGCAGAACGAACTATTTGAAATATATAGTTCCAATGGAAGATGAAGAATTAATTTTTTATAAAAGTGACAAAACAGATCGGTGGTGGATCGAAATTCCATTTGAATCAAATGGACACAATAAATTAAAAAGAAATACGTTATTACCCTGTTCTTACGACGAATATTTGTGCGCTTGCAACCAGGAATTGCCGGAAAGATGGTGGAAAGCGCAGAGAAAAAACGCTTTGTAGAGCAAAATTTTAACTAAAATAAAGAAAACAGATTTTTTATAAAAAAATGTTAAAATAATTTAGTAAGATAATATATATAAAATATAAAATTTAACGTTTTACGTCGATTTTTTGCGCTAGTTTATCGACAAAATATTTTTTTTTTATTTTATTTAACATTATTTTTGAACGGTGAAATAAATTTCGTGAGTAGTGTTGTTTTTTTAATAAATAATAAATACGTTTACGGACTTATAATAATGAATAGATAATCCCAAATTTATATGAAGAAGTTTATTGCATTTGCAGCAATGTTAACACTAGTAATCGGCTGTGGTAAGTCAGGTGACAAAGGTGAGTTAGTTGGTGTTACAGGAGGGAAATGGCATCCCGAAAAGCCATATGGAATGACTTTAGTTCCAGGTGGTTCTTTTATCATGGGTAAATCAGATGCTGATTTAGCTAATGTAGAAGACGCTCCAACTAAAACAGTAACAGTTCGTTCGTTTTATATGGATGAGACTGAGATTACAAACAGTGAGTATCGTCAATTTGTAGAATGGGTTAAAGATTCTACAATGAGAGTACGTTTGGCTATTTTAGCTGATGAAACTGGTCAAAAAGCATCATCAGATGGTAAAGGTAAAAAAGCTGGAAGTATTGCTGATTATGCATTTAACGATTCTGAGCCAGATAAAATGACGGCTTATGATAAGTATATGTATGATAACTACTATAGCGTTGGAACAAAAGATGATCCTTATGCTGGTAGAAAATTAAACAAAAAAGTTAAGTTAATTAAAGATACAAAAGGTTATCCGGATGAGTATTATACTGAGGTAATGGACTCTATGTATTTGCCAATTGAAGAATCATATAATGGTTTAAGAACAGTTGATGTAAATAAATTGAAATTCCGTTATTCGTGGATGGATATCCAGGCTGCAGCAAAAGCTAAAGTTGGAAAAAGAAAAGACTTTGTGAAAACAGAGCAAGTGAGAATTTACCCTGATACTACAGTGTGGATTAAGGATTTTGCTTACTCATATAATGAGCCAATGCATAATGATTATTTCTGGCACAAAGCTTACGGAGATTATCCTGTTGTTGGAGTTACATGGAAACAAGCAAAAGCATTTTGTGCGTGGAGAACTTTGAATAAAAACAGCTACATTAAATCTAAGAAAAAAGGACGTGATTTAGTAAACTCTTTCAGATTGCCAACTGAGGCAGAATGGGAGTATGCTGCAAGAGGAGGTCTGGAATCTGCTACTTACCCTTGGGGTGGTCCTTATACTAAAAGTGACAGAGGTTGTTTCTTAGCAAACTTTAAACCAAGCAGAGGAGATTATGCTGCTGATGAAGCTTTATATACAGTTGAGGCTAAATCATATGAAGTAAACGGTTACGGATTATACAACATGGCAGGAAACGTTTCAGAATGGACGGATTCAGCTTATAATCCAAATGCTTACGAATATGTTTCGACAATGAACCCTAACGTAATTGATGGAAACAACCAAAGAAAAGTGGTTCGTGGAGGATCTTGGAAAGACGTTGCTTACTTCCTACAAGTAAGTACTCGTGATCACGAATACGCAGATTCTGCCAGAAGTTATATTGGTTTCAGAACTGTACAAGATTACATGGGAACTCAAGTAACGGGCGGAAAAAAGAAAAAGTAAATTATAATTAAATCAATAACCAAATCAAATCTATTTTAAATTTAAAACCTAAAAAAAATTATCATTATGGCATTATTAAGTAAAAAAGCAATGAATTTCGCTTATGGTATGGGAGCGGCAGTAGTAATCGTTGGAGCATTATTCAAAATTACTCACTTTGAAATTGGACCATTAACAGGTACTGTAATGCTTTCTGTGGGATTGTTAACTGAAGCGTTAATTTTTGCCCTTTCTGCTTTCGAACCAGTTGAAGATGAATTAGACTGGACACTTGTTTACCCGGAATTAGCTAATGGACAAGCTAGACAAAAAGCTGACAAAGCAGAAACTCCTTCTGATGCTCAGGGATTATTGTCTCAAAAATTAGACGTAATGTTAAAAGAAGCTAAAATTGACGGTGAGTTAATGTCAAGTTTAGGAAACAGCATCAAAAATTTCGAATCAGCTGCTAAAGGAATTGCTCCTACTGTAGATTCAATCGCTTCTACTAAAAAATATAGCGAAGAATTATCTATGGCTGCTGCTCAAATGGAATCATTAAACAGCTTATACAAAGTTCAATTAGAAAGTGCTTCAAGAAATGCTGAAGCTAATAAGGAAATTGCTGACAATGCATCTAAATTAAAAGAACAAATGCAATCTATGACTGCAAACATTGCTTCTTTAAACAGTGTTTATGGTGGTATGCTTTCTGCAATGAGTAACAAAGGATAATTAGTTTTTGACTATTATATTAAAATTATTAATAAGAACTAATTAGAAAAAAATGGCAGGAGGAAAATTAACCCCTAGACAGAAGATGATTAACCTGATGTATCTGGTTTTCATCGCAATGTTGGCAATGAACGTATCGAAAGAAGTAATTTCTGCTTTTGGTTTGATGAATGAAAAATTTGAAGATGCAAACACTTCTTCAGTTGCAACAAACACTTCATTATTGACATCTTTAGATCAAAAAGCTGCTGAAGCAAAAGGAGAATTCGCTATTGCTGCAGTAACTGCTCACAAAGTAGAAGCTATCTCAAAAGGATTTTATGATTATATTGCAACTTTAAAAGCTCAATCTATCAAAGGTTTTGAAGTAGAAAAAGAAACTGGAAAATTACCTTACGAGGCAATGGATAGAGGAGATAATATCGACGACTGGTTTACAGGAGACGGTTACACTAAAAAAGGTAACGATATTATTGCTGCAATTCAAAAATACAAAGCAGACATGAAAGCTGCTTTAGGAACAGATAAAAAATATGCTCCAATTATCGCAGAAATTGAAAAGAAATTTGATGTTTCGGATGTAAAAAATAAAGAAGGTGTAAAACAAAAATACTTAGACTACCACTTTAAAGGTTTCCCTGCAATTGCTTCGGCTGCAAAACTTTCAACTTGGCAAAATGATGTTAAAAAAGCTGAAACTGATGTTTACAACAGTGCTTTAGGAAAAGCTGCAGTTGCTGCTGCTTCTTACAGTAATTATCAAGCTATCGTTGTTTTAGATAAAAATGCTTATTTCCAAGGAGAAAAAGTAACTGGTAAAGTAGTTTTAGGTCGTTATGACGAAAATACAAAACCAACTTCATTCCAAGGTCCTGGACAAATTGTTAACGGACAAGCTGTTATTTCATTAACTGCAGGTGGTGTTGGAGAGCAAGATATTAACGGACAGTTTACATTCTTAGAGGATGGTAAAAACATTCCGCTTAAATTTGCTGGAAAATATGTTGTAGTACCTAAACCAAACTCTGCTACTATTTCTGCTGATAAAATGAATGTTGTTTATAGAGGTGTAGTTAACCCAATCTCTGTATCTTTTGCTGGTGTTGATGCTAACAAAATTGTTGCAAGTGCTCCGGGATTAGCTTCTGCTGGTAAACCAGGTAAATATAACATGAGCCCGGGTCAGGGAACAGAGACTACAATTTCTGTTACCGGAACATTACCAAACGGAGATAAAGTTACAGATAAGAAAACATTTAGAATTAAAGGTATTCCTGGACCAACAGGTACAATTAGAGGTGAAATGGGTGTTGTTAAAGGACCTAAATCTAACTTAGAAATTGCTACAATTGGTGCTAAATTACTTGATTTTGATTTCGAAGTTGGTTTAGATGTTGTTGGATTTAACTTAAAAGTTACTGGACAACCTACAGTTGTTGTTTCTGGTAACAGATTAAATGCGCAATGCAAACAAATTCTTTCAAGAGCTGGGAAAGGTGATCAGGTTACTATTTCTGAAATTAAAACTAAACTTGTTGGAGCTGGTAGTTATTTATTACCAAGAACTGCTCCGGTAATTTACGAAATACAATAATAAAGTAGGTAAAACTACGTTCAATATCTTATAATGATACCACGATGAAAGTAAGAAATTTTTTAATAGCTATTGTTTCTATTGCAGGAGGATTTGCAGCTAACGCGCAATCTAATTTGCTTAATGCAAAAACACCTGCACAAATAGGACTTAAGACTCCTGCACAGCTTATCTCAGATAATGACAAACCGTTAGCTTACGGTTATGTAGATGATAGAGATGTATTGATGGGAAAAACTACTTGGGAAATCATCGATTTGAATGAGAAAATTAATTTTCCATTATACTTTCCGGTAGATACTGCTAACATTGGTGCTGACAGACGTTCATTATATGACGTTTTGACTAAAGCTATGAAAAATGGCAAGATAACTGAAGTGTACTCTGATAGTTATTTCAATACTAAAAAATCTTTGAAAGATATTGAGGGTTCATTATCTCGTATTGATACAACAGATGCTGGTAGAGAGTTAATCAATCAATATCCTGATGACTACAAAACACGTGTTGTGAAGAAAAAAGTAGTTACTGGTACTGGTAAAAAGAAAGTGGTTACTTATGTTGACGAAACAGTTGGGCCAACAAGAACGGTTCCTGCTGAGTATGTCCTAAGACAGGATCTTACTTCTGCAGATGTTACACAATACAAAATTAAAGGGTACTGGTATTTTGACAAACGTCAGAGTGAATTGAAGTATCGTTTATTGGGTATTTGCCCTGTAACTCCGGACGTTTATACAATGAACAGTGACGAAAAGGATTATATTGAATTATTCTGGATTTTCTATCCTAATTCAAGAGAAGCTTTGCATGAAGCAAAAGCTTTTAATGATAGTAATTCAGCATTACCAATTTCTTTCGATCAAATTTTAAATTCAAGACGTTTTAATGCTGTTGTCTACAAAGAAGAAAACTTGTACGGAGATCGTGAGATCAAAGAATACATGAAAGATAACGCACAAAATCAGTTATTAGAATCTGAGAGAGTGAAAGAGAAAATCCGTAACTTCGAGCAAGATATGTGGAACTACTAAGTTCTAAATAAAAATTTTATAAAAAACTCTTACTATATTTGTAGTAAGAGTTTTTTTTTTGCCCCCATCTTATTAGAATTATTTTTTAAACTCAAATTTGAATAAAGTTGTAAAGTTTTTTTTTGGGTTTTTATAATCGTTTTTAATTTTCTTATTTAATGTAAGAAAAATAGCAATAAAATATATAATTTTACGTTTAATATGTTTTAATGATATGATGATGAAAGTAAAAAGAATTTTAATCGCTATTGTTTGTGTCTTAGGAAGTTTTGCTTCTAGTGCACAATCTAATTTATTGAATGCAAAATCGGCTGATCAAATTGGGATGAAAAGTCCTGCTCAGCTTATTTCTGATAACGATAAGCCACTGGCTTATGGGTATGTTGATGACAGGGATGTTTTAATGGGAAAAACAGTTTGGGAGATTATTGACTTAAATGAAAAAATTAATTTTCCTTTATATTTTCCAGTTGATACCGCTAATATTGGCACTGACAGACGTTCTCTTTATGATGTTTTAACTAAAGCCATGAGAGAAGGAAGAATAACTGAGGTCTACTCTGATAGTTATTTCAACACTAAGAAAACACTTAAAGACATTCAGGGGTCACTTTCTCGTGTTGATACAACAGATGCTGGTAGAGAATTGATTAACCAATATCCTGATGATTTTAAAACGCGTGTAATCAAGAAAAAAGTAGTTACAGGAACAGGAAAAAAGAAAGTTGTTTCTTATGTTGATCAAACTATTGGACCAACAAGAACAGTCCCGGCGGAATATATTCTGAAGCAGGATTTAACTGCAGCCGATGTAACTCAGTATAAAATTAAAGGATACTGGTATTTTGACAAACGTGAAAGTGATTTGAGATATCGTCTATTGGGTATTTGCCCCGTAACTCCTGATGTTTATACAATGAATAGTGACGAAAAAGATTATATCGAGTTATTTTGGGTTTTTTTCCCAAATGCGCGTGAAGTTTTGCACGAAGGAAAAGCATTTAATGATAGTAACTCTGCCCGTCCAATCTCATTTGATCAGATTTTAAATTCAAGACATTTTAACGCCGTAATTTATAAAGAAGAAAATATGTACGGAGATCGGGAGATTAAAGAATACATTAAAAATAACGCACAAGATCAGTTGTTTGAATCTGAAAGAATAAAAGAGAAGATTCGCAATTTTGAAGAAAATATGTGGAACTACTAAGTTCTAAATTACATTATAACGAAAACTCTTGTTACCTTTGTAGTAGTAAGAGTTTTTTCTTTTTTTTACCCATAAATTATGCTTGATTATTTAATTGTCGGATCTGGCTTAGCCGGAATTTCATTTGCTGAAATAGCCCTTAAAAACAATAAATCTATTTTAGTAATGGATAATAAATCGCAGGTTTCTTCAAGAGTTGCTGGCGGTTTATATAATCCGGTTATTTTAAAGCGTTTCAGTGAAGTTTGGAATGCGGAAGAACAATTAAATTTGATGGATGAATTTTACAATGATATTGAAGGAAAGCTAAAAACGAAATTTAATTTCAGACTTCCTATTTTAAGGAAGTTTTTTTCGATTGAAGAACAAAATAACTGGTTTGCTGCCTCCGATAGAAAAAATCTGGCACCTTTTTTATCGACGAAAATAATTTCTAAAAAATATAGTGGTATTGATTCTCCATACGATTATGGCGAAGTTTTGCATACAGGATATGTAAACACAGCTTTGTTATTAGATAGTTACAAGAAATACTTACAAGAAAATGATTTATTAGTTGAGGAATCTTTTGATTCTCTCTACGTTGAATTTTTTGATTACGGAATTCAATACAAAAATATAAAGGCTCGTAATATTATTTTTGCAGAAGGCTTTGGATTACATAAAAATGCATTTTTCAATTACTTGCCTTTGGATGGAACCAAAGGTGAGCTTCTTATTATAAAAGCACCCGATTTGGACCTGGATGTTATTGTAAATACAAGTGTATTTATACTGCCAATGGGTAATGATTTGTTTAAAGTAGGAGCAACTTATAATTGGCAGGACAAAACCGATTTGCCAACTGAAGAAGGAAAACAGGAGCTTATTGATCGTATTCGAGAAATTTTGATGTGTGATTTTGAAATCATACAGCATTTTGGGGGAGTGCGACCGACTGTTAAAGACAGAAGGCCTTTGATTGGGACTCATCATGAACGTAAATCACTGCATATTCTTAACGGATTAGGAACGCGCGGTGTAATGCTTGGACCAGCGATGGCAAAAGCTTTATTTGATAATATAGAAAATAATGTTGCTTTAAGTCCTGAAATTGATATTAAAAGATTTCATAAAAAATACCTGAAATCTTTTATTTCTGACCGGCCTTAGGATCGTACGAAACAAACATATTAATATATAAGTTTCTGGAAAGCCTTAAAACAAAAGGGAATAACACAATTAATGAGATGACTATAGCCAAAAATGATTGTTCTATAGTAACTCCAAAAAAGACAAATGAAACAATAAAAGCTGCAATTCCCACAGCAACATTCAATCCGTAGCTTACATACATTGCACCGTAAAAAAACGAGGGTTCAATTTGATATTTTAATCCACAATGACTACAATGATCGTTCATTTTTAGAACTTTAGTCAAATGAAGCGGATTTTTGTCTGAATACATGCTTTCTTTTTGGCATTTTGGACAACTTCCTGTTAAAATACTATTTAGTTTGGATCCTTTTTTTAACATTTGCAAAAAAATTAATATTCCCATTGATTTGGGAATGTAAATTTACAAAATCAATTAGTTATAAAATAACAATACATGCTTAATATACATAATTTATCGGTTTCTTTTGGAGGTACTTATTTGTTTGAAGAAGTAACCTTTCGGTTGGGCGCCGGTGATCGGGTAGGACTTGTTGGAAAAAATGGTGCAGGAAAATCTACTATGCTTAAAATGTTAGCAGGAGATTTTGCTCCCGACTCTGGAGTTATTTCTCAGGAGAAAGATATCAGAATGGGTTTTTTACGTCAGGATATCGATTTTGAACAAGGAAGAACCGTTCTTGAAGAAGCTTACGAAGCTTTTACAGAGATAAAAATTGTTGAAAAGAAACTGGAACAAATTAATCACCAATTGGTTACCAGAACCGATTATGAAAGTGAAGAATACAGCCAGATCATCGAAGATTTATCAGACTACACACACCGTTTTGAACTTTTAGGAGGTTATAATTATGTAGGAGATACAGAAAAAATTCTTTTAGGTTTAGGTTTCAAAAGAGAAGTTTTTAACAACCAAACAGAAACATTTTCAGGAGGTTGGAGAATGCGTATCGAACTAGCCAAATTATTATTGCAATCAAACGATGTTTTACTTCTGGATGAGCCAACAAATCACCTGGATATCGAAAGTATCATTTGGTTAGAAGGTTTTCTTCGTAATTATCCTGGCGTTGTGGTGATTGTATCGCACGATAAAATGTTTTTGGATAATGTTACGAATCGTACCATCGAAATCTCTTTGGGAAAAGCATATGATTTTAATAAGCCTTATTCTCAATATTTAGAATTACGTCATGAAATTCGTGAGAAACAATTAGCGACTCAAAAGAATCAGGCTAAGAAAATTGAAGAAACAGAAAAATTAATCGAAAAATTCCGTGCAAAAGCTTCAAAAGCTTCAATGGCGCAATCCTTGATTAAAAAATTAGATAAAGTAGAAAGAATTGAAGTTGACGAAGACGACAATTCTGTAATGAATATATCTTTTCCGGTTTCAAAAGAACCTGGAAGAGTGGTTGTTGAAGCTGAACATGTAACGAAAGCTTACGGCGATAAGGTTATTTTAAAAGATATCGATTTATTGGTAGAACGCGGAAGTAAAATTGCTTTTGTCGGTCAAAATGGCCAGGGAAAATCAACCTTTATTAAAGCAATTGTAAACGAGTTTGAATATCAGGGAAATATCAAATTAGGACACAATGTTCAATTAGGTTATTTTGCTCAAAATCAAGCAGAATATCTTGATGGCGAGATCACATTGTTACAAACAATGGAAGACGCAGCAATGGACACAAACCGTTCTAAAGTTCGTGATATGTTAGGTTCGTTTTTATTTCGCGGAGACGATGTTGAGAAAAAAGTAAAAGTACTTTCAGGAGGGGAGCGTAATCGTTTGGCTCTTTGTAAGTTGCTATTACAGCCAATCAACGTTTTGTTAATGGATGAGCCTACGAACCACTTAGACATCAAATCTAAAAACGTTTTAAAAGCGGCCTTGCAAAAATTTGGAGGAACTTTATTATTGGTTTCCCACGATAGAGATTTTCTTCAGGGTATGTCGAATATTGTATACGAATTTAAAGATCAGAAAATAAAAGAATATTTGGGTGACATCAATTATTTCTTAGAACAGCGCAATCTTGAAAATATGCGCGAAGTGGAGAAAAAAGATGTTGAAAAAGCCGCAGCTCCTAAAGAAACCAATAAAGCTTCGTACGAAGATCAGAAAAAAGGAAAAGCACTTCAAAACAAATTAAGTAAGGTAGAAAGTCAAATCAAACAATTAGAAAAAGATATTCAACACGACGATAAATTGCTGGCTTCTAATTACGACAAACATATCGAAGACGCTTCCTTTTTTACAGCATACAACAAAAAGAAAAAAGACCTTGATCAATTACTTTTAGACTGGGAAGTGGTTCAGGAAGAGATTGATAATTTTAATGGCTAGGATAATTTTCGGGAGCTAATCCAGCTTTCCGTTACAAGTCCTCACAAAAAAAATGCATTTCTAATGTTGCAAAAAGAGCTTCTTTCAGTCGCTTTTTTTCAACAAGAAATGCAATTTTTTTTGCTCCGGGCTTTCCACTTCAATCTGGGCTATTATAGGACATTGCGACAAGTTAAGTCTTTGCGAGGAACGAAGCAATCTCACTTGCTGTAAACTCTTAGTAGTGAGATTGCTTCGTTCCTCGCAAAAACAAAAAATGCGTTTATTTAATAATCCCAATAGATTTCGAATGCATAATCGCCTGACTGCTGTCTTTAAAATAGCAAACTGAAACTTCCAGATTCTCTAAATTTTTCAAAATAGCCTTCGTGGCTTCTTTTTTACGTTTGCCGGTTTGTCTAATATAAACTGCTTTTACTGTTACCGGAAATATTTTGCAGATACGCTCATATAAAACGGGATCATGTTGCGAATCGTCTCCTAGTAAAACATATTTTAGATTGGGGTAAAACTCTAAAACATGCTTTATTTTATCAAATTTATGATCATGATTTCCTCTTCCGCTCATAAAAAAATCAGTAATGCCACGTTTAATATCTTTCAATAAAATAACAGCTCTTGGTAATTGATGTATTTTTGTGAATCGTGTAATAAATTGATACAAATTCCATTCACTGCTCGAAATATAAAAAAAGGCATTTTGCTCGTCTTTATTATTTCTTCCGGCTGAGCTTAAAGCTTGATAATGAGGAACAACATCTTTAAATACTTTTCTGTCGTTTACATTTTTAAACAAAAGAATATATATTTTTTTGAATATATTTTTTGTGTGTGAAATTAAAAAAGTGTCATCAATATCAGATATAATTCCTAAGTTTCCAACGTGAGGCCGAATAAAACTTCCTTTTGCGGCTATAATTTCTGCTTTATACTTTATAAGTACTTCATATTCCATCCATCCAAAATCAAATTCTTTTTCTATCGGAATGCAAAATTTAAAATAACCATCGTCTAATGTTTTTGAATGTATTTCCTGATTGCCAAATTTCAGATAAACATCATGATTTTTAATCGTTTTTATTCTGAACTGATTAATTATTGATTTGGCATTTCTCAGGTTTTTTTTCTGAAAATCATACTCATAAGTTCTTTTAAAAACGTGTCCCATTACAATTAATTCTTGTTCATTAGCATAACCGCGATATAATTGTAGGATTGGTTTCATTAATTGTGTATTTTTATGTAGACTGTAAATTAATTATTTTAATCGGTTTAAAAAATAAAATTTTGAAAAAGAATATCATTTTTGTTGTGAACCCAATTTCTGGAGATCTGGATAAAACAGATTTAGTAGAGGCTGTAGCGGAGTTTGCAACCACAAATCATTTTGATCTTGAAGTATATGAAACTACAGGCAAAAGTGATGTAAGAAAAATACAATCGCTTTATGATCAATATAAGCCGGAACGAATTATTGTTGCCGGTGGAGACGGAACTATAAAAATGGTTGCCGAAGCTGTAGAAGAACACGATGTTGTAATAGGAATTTTGCCTGCAGGCTCCGCAAATGGCTTGTCTGTTGATTTAAATTTGCCAACAACTCTGGAAGAAAACCTGAAAATTGCTTTTTTGCATCATTATATCGAAATGGATATGATTTGTATCAACGGAAAAAAAAGCATCCATTTAAGCGATATTGGTATTAATGCTGATTTGGTTAAGAATTATGAGCAAAGTAATCTACGCGGAATTTGGGGTTATGCACTGCAAGCCTACACCACTTTGGTTGAATCTGCCGCTCCTTTTGTAGCAACAATTACGGCAAATAAAAAAACGGTCGAACATTTGGCGAGGATAATTGTAATAGCAAATTCTCAAAAATACGGAACTGGCGTTACCATTAATCCTAACGGATCTATGAACGATGGAAAGTTTGAATTGGTGATTTTAAAAAGCCTGGATGTATTATTGCTCGGAAAAATTATTACCGGAAATATGCCTTTGGACTCGGATGATGTGGTTATTATTTCGACAGATAAGGCGACGATAAAAACAGATTATCCGGTTAATTTTCAAATTGACGGGGAATATTGCGGAGCCCAAACTGATTTAGAAATCCATATTTTGCACAAACAAATGAAAATTGCTGTTCCTTAACTAATTTCTTTATAGGGATTTCGCTCTTTCCAATCTGTTTTTGGTTCTAAATAATCGAATAATTTACCAATGTTTTTGTTAATTAACGCATTAGTATGTGTAAGTAAACCGTACATTTTTAATGGTTTTGCACCAACAGAACTTTTTATTTCAAGGGCTGTTCGTGCAAAAACTATTTCGGTAAAACCTTGATTAATAGAATAAGCAATCATGTCGTAAAGCATATTGAGATATAACATTCTCTCCCGCTGAATGCTTTCATCATAACCCAGAAAGTAAGTATCCATTACTTTTCCGTTTTTGATTAAAGTATTAAAACCGATTAGTTTTCCATCTAAAAAATAACCATAAAAAAGAAAGTCCTCTTTCATAATTTCTTTAAATGTGCTGAAATGATTTTTAGCCAGAAAGAAAGTATTGAATGGCGCATTTTTGGCAACATGGGAATAAAGATCATAAATCACATTTTCATGTTCGATAATATCTGCCAAAAGCATTTTTCTTTTCTCGACTCCGTCCATTTTTTTTCTGGCACGTTTGTATTGATCGCGGTATTTTTTAGATAAGGCATCAATATAATCTTGTTCTGTTTTCCAGTTTTTATTGATTTCAAAAATCATATTAGGCTGGGTCGAAAACGTAAAATTATTTTTAAATTCAGCTTTTAAGGGTTCAATTTCAATTTCGGTAAAATCTTTTATGCTGGTAATATGAACTTTTTTACCAATGGATTTAAGTTCTTTTTTAAGTTCATTAATGGCTTTATGCAGTGTTTTAATAATTTTGGCCTGATTCACATTTTCAACAAATGAAAATGCATTTTGGCCTGTCAGCATATTATTGCCAATAAATAAAACATGGGATGCAAATTTTTTAAAGGCAAAATTGCGTACAGACGTTTTTAAGCATTGATCGCGCTCGCCAAAAGATTCGAGTTTTTCTGTAAATAAAAATTGCGTTAAAGCGATTCCAACTAATTTTTCACTTTTAAAAATTCCGATAAAATGACAAATCATATTTACCGGAGAAGATTTTTCGAGGACTTCGAGGTATTCCCGAGTTAAAAAAATGTTTTTAGTGGCAAGCGAATTCCATTCTAAAGGTAGTAATGACACGCTTTTGTATATTTGAAAAGAATAAGTTGTATTCAAGAGTGTTGGCTAATTTCTTCAAAATTAGATAATATTTATAATAACAGAACTTGTTTAAGTTATTATTAAGAGAAACCCATTTAAGATTTATCTTAAACGGGTTTTGATTTTTATGTTTTTAGGCGAATGCACAAATAATACCGCCCATTAAAGTCAGAGTTACAAGCCAATATCCAGCATGAATGAAAATGTATTTCCATGATTTTCTTTCAAATAATCCGTTGATACCAATCACAGGGAAAGCAAAAAACAGACCTGAAATAAACCCATGAAGGGCTCCGTGTTTAAAAGTGCGATAAGCCATTCCGTAATCGGCCATAAAAGCTTGAAAAGAAGGTTTTGCGCTGGCTATCATTGGCGGTCCTCCCACCATTCCGACAGCTCCGGATTGATGAATCGTTAATGACATAAGTGTCATAGTAATCATTACAGAAAAAACATAAGTTAACCCAAAGATCTTGAGCATATTTCCTGTTCGAAGTTCTTCTTGTGTTAAATTATTTTCTTTCATCCAGATCGTTCCAAAAACTTTTGGATTGTACCAGATAAAACCAACTACAAGGGTTACAATTGCAGCTAATAATAAGGCGATAAAGTTAATTTCCATAATATGAGGTTTTTATAATTAGTTGGTCAAATTTAATCAAAAAATTAATTTATTTTGAATATTTAAATAAGTAGTAAAAATACGATTAAATATTTACTTATTAACAGTTTATCGACACGATATATTTTATATCTGCAAAAAGTATAATTTTATACGCAAAAACAAACCCCAAATTTTGTTATGAAAAGCTTAGCACCAATTTTTCTAGCTTTTATATTTTCATTGAATATTTATGCAGATACTGTTTCAGAAAAAGAGAAAAATGCCTTAATTAAATTTTATAATGCTACAAATGGTGCGCATTGGAAAATAAAATGGGATTTATCTACTTCTGTATCAAATTGGTATGGTGTTCAGGTTGAAAACGGAAAAGTAATCGCACTGAATTTATCGGATAATAATTTGGAGGGAGAACTGCCTTCTGAATTTTTTAATCTGGTATTTTTAAAACGCATAGATTTGCATCAAAATAATCTTAAAGGGACATTATCAAATGCACTAGTAAACCTGAAGGAACTTGAAGTTTTGAATATTTCTGATAATAAATTAACTGGATTTTTACCGAAATCTATTTGCGAATTAAAAAAACTTAAAGATTTAGAACTTTTTAAAAATAAAATATCAGGAGAATTACCGCTGGAAATCGGGCAGTTAGCACAACTAGAAATTCTTGCTTTGTTTAATAATGAAATTCAAGGCAATTTACCTGCTTCATTATATAAGATTTCTACATTAAAAGTGTTACTTTTGAATCATAATAAACTGACAGGAGTTTTAAATCCTGAAATTATAAATTTTCATGCTTTGCAAAATTTAAGTTTATTTGATAATACTTTGGAAGGTGAAATTCAGGGTGGACTTGAAAAATTACATAATTTAACTGAATTGAATTTGTCTTATAATAAATTTAAAGGAACTGTCTCTAAAAATTTAGCCGTATTAGATGTTTTAAATATGACTATGTTTGACGAAAACGGAAATACTGTTTTACTAGAAATTAATACTGAAAAAGAAACTACAATTGTTACCCAAAATTAATCGTGCTTATGAATGAATTTTACTCTCGTTAACAAGTTGATTAAATATATTTAGTTAATTGTTGAAAACCGTAACTCTCGTTACGGTTTTTTTTTTGTCCTATTTTTTGATATTTCAATGATAATCAGAGTAATAGTGATATTTAAATAATATTATTTGTTTTAGAGTGTTGAAATTTAGTTAGTTATGATTTGGTTCGGGTTTTGAAACTAAATAATTTTTAATTTCTAAATTTAAAATTATGAGTGTTTATCAAAATAAAAGAACCGCATTGATATTAATCGATCCTTTTAATGATTTCCTTTCTGAAAACGGAAAACTTTGGCCTTTTGTAAAAGAAACTGTTGAGAAAGGAAATGTTATTGAGAATATGAAGAATGTTTTAACTGCAGCAAGGAAACATAAAATTCAAATTGTTTATGCACCACATAGGCACACTCAAAAAGGGGATTATTTAAATTGGAAATTTCTTTCGCCATCACATAATGGCAGTAAGAATTTGACGCTTTTTGAAAAGGGGAGCTGGGGTGCAGAATTTCATCCGGAACTTTTGCCGCAAGATGGAGATTTAATAGCTCAAAATCATTGGACAGCGAGTGGTTTTGCTAATACTGATTTGGATTTTCTTTTAAAAATGCATGGTATCGATCATATTATAATTGCTGGAATGAGAGCTAATACCTGTGTTGATTCTACTGCAAGATACGGTGTTGAATTAGGTTATCATGTTACCTTGATTAAGGACGGAATTGGTGCTTTTAATCAGGAAGAAATAAAAGCTACTGTGGAAACTAATTTTCCGAATTACGGACATTCCCTTTTATCTGCAGCTGAATTTGTAAAATCTTTAGCGCCATAAATAAGGAGATACCTGAGGAATGTATTGCAACGACAACAATTAATTGCAGAAAAAAATCAATCTTTTAGCAAGTGTAAAAAATCAGATGCTACAAAATGTTGCATTGCATAATAAAAGATAAACACCTTTATTTGCTTTAAATATCGAGTGCAAGGTAATCGCAAGTATTTGGAATTAAATTATTATTAAGTCTTAAATAAAAAAATCTTGAAATAGAATTTATAGTAACTTTGCCGTAAATTCATATTTAAGAATCAGTTTGTGAAACAACTTGCTTTTTTTCATAACTTTAATATTAAATATGATCTGAAGTGAAGAAAAGACTAACTATAAAACTCTAAATACTAAAATTATGGTAATACAGTATCAAGGTGAACAACACGGAAAATCGACCACATTTACGCTAAGAATCATTGGAAACAATCTTTCTAAAAGTAGTTCAAATTACCAAATTGATTTGTTGGTAGGCGATAAACAATTGCCAACTTTTACAACATCAATTCACCAAAGTTTATCCAATTGTTTAAAAGAAATCTATTTATTCAGAAAGCATAATGGAATAACATTCAATGCTTCTTCAGAAAAAATTGCGCCACTTTTAGTTCCATATGATAAGGTTTTATATAACTATAATAAATACGCTTTATTTATGGCTTAGGCTTAGGAATTGATAAAACAAAAAAGACTGTTCACTTTTCTGGGCAGTCTTTTTTATATGAATTCATCATTACACGCATTAGCTAATTGTAATGAATTTTTTAATAATCATTAAAAAATATAGGTATTTTCTTGGTATTACTATCAAATATTTAAGTTAATGTTTATTTACCCTAATTTATTGTTTTTATTTCGTAAACATCTGTTTGCTAGTTAATATAAAACATTATTTTTGCATTTTTTAACATGGAAATAATTACACATTAATGTCAAAAAGTAAGCTTCTTTTTTTATTCATTTTATTCGTTTCATTATCATACTCACAGACCAAAAATGCTACTGTAATGGTCAATGCCCGAGCTCAAAAAGATAAAATATTGATTCGTTGGGCAATAAACTCTCCAAGCGAATGGCAAAAAGCAAATAAAAAAGGATTTATAATAACAAGAACAACAATATTAAGAGATGGTGTGGTTTTACCAAAACCCGAAAAAATACTGCTTACTCCAAGACCATTAGTACCTGAGCCTTTGGATTCCTGGCTTGATTTGGTGCAGAAAGATAATAATATAGCGATTATTGCTCAGTCTATTTATGGTGAAAGTTTTGAAGTAACCGCAGCTAAAGAAGGAGATTTGTCCAAAATAGTAAATATGGCCGATGAACTGGATCAGCGATATACTTTTGCATTGTATGCAGCCGATATGAGCTTTGAAGGTGCATTAAAGGCAGGTTGGGGACTTGTAGACACCAATGTAAAGAAAAATGAAGTTTATGCTTATCAGGTAAGTGTTTTTGAAAGTCCAAAAGTAAAGGAATCATCTTATATGATAGGTCTGAAAGATTATACCGCTTTACCTGCTCCCACTGATTTTATTGCAATTCCTGATGATAAAAAAGTAATGCTATCATGGGATTATGAAACTTTTAAAAGAATTTACACTTCTTTTATGGTGGAGAAATCTTCAGACGGAGTCAATTTTAGTCCCATCGCTACTACGCCTTTAGTAAACCTGAACGATAAAGAGGAGCATCCTTCAAAATCGATGTATTATATCGATACGCTTAGTGTAAACGATAAAGTCTATCAATATAGATTATATGGTATAACTTCATTTGGAGAAAAAGGAGAATTGACAAAACCTATTTCTGCAAAAGGAGTTGCAGCTATAGTTACTCCGGCAAGACTTGTAGATTATAATATTGTTAACTCAAATGAGGTTAATTTAGAATGGGATTATCCAAAAGATTCAGAAGGTTTTATTCAGGGTTATGAAATCAATTTAGCCAATAATGACAAAGGTCCATATAAAGTAGTTTCTAAAATGATTCCTCCTTCGGAGAGAAAACTCAATTTTAAGGAAAATTTATATCCGTCCAATTATTTTACCATTTCTGTTGTTGGTAAAAACAACCAGCGTTTGACCTCTCAAAGTATGTTAGTTCAGCCCGTAGATTCTATACCGCCTGCAAAACCAATAGGATTAGAAGGTGCAATAGATAGCCTTGGAGTGGTGCGACTGAAATGGAAAGCCAATCTGGAAAAAGATTTACGAGGTTATCGAATTTTAAAAGCCAATAATCCCGATGAAGAATTTGTAGATATTTATCACAAATCGTACGTGGGTAATGATTACAAAGATAGCGTGAGTCTTAAAATGACTAACAGCAAGGTATATTACAGAATTGCTGCCGAAGACATGCGATTTAATATTTCAGATCCATCTGATGTTTTGGTATTGGATAAACCCGATAAAATTCCGCCAGCGGCTCCGATTTTTAAAGATTATGATAATAAAGATGGCAAAGTACATTTAAAATGGATACGAAGTTATAGTGAAGATGTAGTAGGTTATAGCCTTAGAAGGAGAGAGAAAGGACAGGAAAAATGGCTGGAGATTAAACAGATAAATGATACCATCCAGGAATTTACAGATGACAGGGTAGAAAATAGAAAAACATACCAATACGCTATTCTGGCAAAAGATAAAAGTAATCTTTGGTCGTCATTAGATCATTCTGTAATAACTGTAAACGTATTAAATTTTACTCCTATTAAGATAATTACATTTTTGCAGGGATTACCAGATAGAGAAAATAAAAAAATAATATTAAGCTGGGATTATGCAAAAAATAAAGGCAAAGTCTTGGGATTAAGTATTTACAAAAATGTAAAAGGAACTCCGCCAACTTTATGGAAGGAATTAAACGCAAATGTTTTTACTTTAGAAGATGAAAATTTAAAAATTAATCAGGAATACGAATATCATTTGATTCCTAATCTGGAAAGCGATAGCCCTGCAAAGGCAGAAGCTATAACAGTTATATATTAAGCCTATGAAGAAATTTTACTTATTGATCATTTTATTGGTTTCAGGATTTGGGTTTGCTCAGGCTACCTCTCCCGTATTAGGTTCATACGAAGTTGTTTTTAATGGTTGGGCTTATGGAGATGAACATCACAATTGTGGTGTAGCATTTGTGACTCTCGAATTTAAGACTCCAGGGGATAACTACAACCCTTTAAATATCACTTACAGTGATAACAGAGTTACTGATACATACACTAATGTAAAAACTACATTTAAAGCAGATAAAACTCCGGTATCAATGTTTTTTTCTGCTTCCAGGTATGATAGACAATCTTGCAGAGGAAACAGGCCTAATAATAGCGGAAGGATTACTACTACCGATAAATTTCATTGCTTAGATTACACTTTTGAATTTAAGCAATTTAAAAATGTGGTGGATGATGGAGATGGAATAGGAAGCTCCTCTTTTAATGTGAAAATTCGCCCAGTCCTTGTAATTGCTAATCCTGGGGCAAACAATGAATTACCTACAGACAAACAAATCACGATAGCATCGAATACAGGTTTTTTTCCGTCAGAGTATAATTGGCAATACTCACTTAATTTACAAGACCCTCGTGGTTGGGTTGATATGCCGAAATTTGCCGGGCAATCAAGTTTTAGTGCTAGTGCTAAAGAAATTTTAGGAATAAATGCTGGAGAGAATCATGGAAAAGAAATCTATTTTAGACAAAAGGCATGTAATGTTTTCTCTGAACCTGTTACTTATATAGTTAGACAATCTGCACCGGAAATAGTCTCAAAGACAGAAGAAAAAACGAGTTGCTTTGATAGCAAAGATGGTAAGCTGATTTTAAAATTCAACAGACCATTATTTAATGGAGAAAAATTGACCTTTAGTATTAGACAATTTGACGAAAAAGAGGGAAAATGGATGTCAGTTGTATGTTCATCACGAGGGCCACAAGATCTAATTTCTCTTGATGGAAACAATAGTTACAAATTTCCATGTGATTTTTCGAAGGGACAATACGGAATCGCATTTACAGGATTTATAAACGGATCAAGTACCGGATCTCCACATACTGAGAGTAATCCTTATATTTTTAATATAGATTCACCAACCCCTGTTGATTTTTCGGTTGTCGAGAAAAGAGATATTAATTGTTTTGGAGGAGGAGATGGCGAAATTGATATTTTGGCTACAGGAGGTATTGAAAATGGTATTTATCAATATTCAACAGATAGAGGATCAAGCTGGAAGAATTTTTTAAATGGTGATAAAACTACTATAAGCGGGCTTCCTCTGGGACTATGTTATATAAAAGTACGAAAATTAAGAAATTCAGATGATATTGTTGGCTGTATAGCAAAAAAAGCAGACGATAATGATAAAGAATTATCAGAAGATATTGGTCAGCCCGCAAGTGTACTTCAATTAGTGAAAATTACTTCAGCAAATCCAACTTTTAACAAGGCAGAAAATGGTAAAATTATTGCTTCAATTACAGGAGGTACTCCAATTAGTGGAAATTCATATTCCTATATTTGGAAAAACAGTAAAAATGAAACTATCGCTGCGAGTAAATCATCAGCTGTTTTTTTAAATGATATTTTTGCAATTACACTAAATAATGTACCTGCTGATACTTATACATTATATATTACAGATGCCAGAAACTGTACTTTAGATCCATTAACAGTAACTGATTTAGTAACTGTTTTAGATGATCCTGAGCCCATTGAAATAGCATTAGAAATTATTCAGGGAATTTCTTGTAATACAGCAAATTTAGATCCAACCGGAGATGAAGCTGTCGTTTCAGATGCAATTTTAAAAGCAACAGTAAAAGGTGGTATTAAGTTTACCGGAACAGAAAATAACGGTTTGCCTTATAAATTTAATTGGTCAAAATATAATACAGAAACAAGTAAGTGGGACAAATTAGAAGATTACAAAACCGATACAGCCACTAGCCTTTCAGAAGGAATCTATTCGCTAAATGTTGAAGATGCTAATGGAATTGTAAAGGGAACTTATAATACTACAGATTTAATAACAGCAATTCCCACAACACAAGAAATTTTAGAACCTAAGAAACTGGAATTAGTATTTGATTCGCTAAATGTTTCCTGTCATGGAGGCAAGAATGGGTGGGTTATAGCAACCGTAACCAAAGGAGAAGCTCCGTATAAGTATAAATGGTTTAATGTAGGGACGGGAACTATTGAGGGAAACAAAATTTCCAACTTAACAAAAGGAGAGTATTTTGTAGAAGTTACAGCTGCAAATGGCTGTTTTATAAAAGACAGCATCACAATTGGTGAACCGGCAGAAGAAGTTAAAATTAATTATGCAGAGATTTTTACACCTACTTTTTCAGGAGCTACAAATGGAAGAATCGTAGCGAAAGTAACCGGTGGAACACCGTACGATGATAAATCATATAATTATGAATGGAAAAATAGTAAAGGAATAATACAAGCTACAACTGCCATAATAGAAAATGGAGTTTACACCATTACACTAAATGGAGTTCCGGCTGATGATTATTTTTTGACAATTAAAGATAAAAATTATAACGAAGCTACTAGTCAAATTGTTAATTGTTCTGTGTTAGAGTCAAAAGTAACCTTAAATGAACCTGACCCTTTAAAAGTTGTATTCGAAATAGTCCGAACTATTTCGTGTAATACAAGTAATGAATTTGGAAGCGATAAAGATACAACACCACAAGACGGTCAACGCGATGAATCGCAGGATGGAATTTTGAAGGCGCATGTAACAGGGGGAACTCCACTTGCACTAGATAAAAATAATGGATTACCTTATTATTTTTATTGGAAAAAACAGGAGGAAAATGGTTCGTGGAAGGATTTGCCTAATATTACAAGTGAAACAGCTTCGAATCTTTCTCATGGAAATTATGCCTTAAATGTAAAAGACAGAAATGGTATTATGCTGGGAACTTATGTTAATAATGTATTAACACAGGAAATAGATGTTACGCAATTAATGGAAGAACCTTCAAAATTATCTGTAACCATTACTCATGGCGATGTTTTTTGTAATGGGGGAAATGACGGTTGGGCTACAGCAAGTGCAGCGGGAGGTACACCTCCGTACAACTATGTATGGTCGAATGAGGTAAAAATTGATGAAAATACGATTTTAAAAGCGGGTAAATATTTGGTTTCTGTTACAGATTTTAGAGGATGTGCTACACAAGCGGAGGTTACAATTATAGAGCCAAAGACACCAATTTCTATAAAATATAAAGAAGTTCTGAACCCGAGTTTTTATAAGGCAACCAATGGGAAAATTGTTGTAGAAGTTACCGGTGGAACCATTTTTTCAGACAATACTTATTGGTTTGAATGGAAAAACAGTAAAGGAATAATACAAACTACAACAACTACCAACTTTAATAATGATATATACACCATCTCTTTAAATGGAGTTGGCGAAGAAGTATATAGTTTAACAGTTCGTGATGCAAATTACGATGCAGCTAAAAATAGAACAAGCTGTACAGTTGCCAATTCTATTACAACTTTGGATGATCCGGATCCGCTTGAAGTAACTTTTGAGGTACTTCGTACTATTTCCTGTAATGTAGGTAATGAATTTGGAAATGAAACAGATGCAAATCCACAAGACAATCAAAGAGATGAATCGCAAGATGGTATCCTGATTGCTCATGTTAAGGGTGGAATTCAGTTAGAGGCTACTAAAAACAATGGATTGCCTTATTTTTATACGTGGAAAAAACAAAAAGGTAATTCCTGGATTATCTGGAACGATCACGATGAAACTGCAGAAAATTTATCAGACGGTAATTACGCCCTGAATATTGAAGATGCTAACGGAATAAAATTAGGAACTTATATCAATAATATTTTGGTTGAAGAAAAAGATGCTACACAAAATATGCCGGAGCCTTCAAAATTACAATTATCCTTCACCAAGTTCGATGTTGGCTGTACAACAGGAGATGACGGTTGGGCAGAAGCGCATGTTACGGGAGGAATTCCGCCATATACTTACGAGTGGACAAATGGTGAGACAACACCTAAAATAGAAAACATTACAACAAATAATTACTTTGTAATAGTAACAGATGCAAAAGGATGTGTCGTTCAGGGAAGTATTTTTGTAGGTGATCCAAATGGAATATTAACTACAGAAAGTATTATAAACCCAGTTTGTTCCAAAGGTAATGATGGTTCAATAGAACTAAATGTTAAAGGAGGAAACTTACCATACAGCTATTTATGGAACACTGGAGCTACTACTAAAGATTTAAATAATCTAAAAGCAGGAAATTATGAAGTAACGATCACCTGTCCGGATTGTTGTGTGTACAAAAAGAGATTTGTTTTAAAAGATCCCGAAGCAGTTATTGTTAATATTGGCCCCGACAGAACATTATGTAGTGAACAAACTCTGGATTTAGACGCTACAATTGCCGATGAAAATGCACAATACAGCTGGACATCTACAAACGGATTCAGATCAAATGAAGCTAAAATAAATGTATCAAAAGCCGGAACTTATCAGGTAAAAGTGACCTCAGGACTAGGTTGCATTAGCGAAGATGAAATTGTAATAAAAACAAGTCAGGCAATTATTAGTTCAGAATTTTTATTGAGTTCACAAGCCTATTTAGATGAAGAAGTAATTTTAGTGAATACCAGTAATCCTTTTGGAGAAAGTACCAAATGGGTAATTCCTGACGGAGTGAAAGTTGTAGAACAAAAGGAAAAATACATAACCCTTAAGTTTGATGCAACAGGCGTTTATGCCATTGGTTTAGAGCAAACGCAAGGGGAATGTTACGCAACATTCAGTAAAAATATTACTGTTGAAAAACGAAGTGGTTTACCAAATACAGGTATTACATCGCAATTTATTGTAGATTTTATTGTAACTCCAAATCCAAGTAATGGTAATTTTAAAGCACTTGTAACTTTAGAAAACATTAGTGCTGTAAATTTAAGGTTATTCGCTACAACGGGACAAAATACGATGATTCAGAAAAATGATTCAGGGAAGAAAAAATATGAAATAGATTTTGAGACGTCATTAGAATCCGGAATGTATATTTTAGTATTAGAAACAGGACAACAAACATTGGTTAAAAAAATTATCATCTATTAAAAAAATGAAAAACCTTTTCAATAACATATATTTATTTGTTCTCTTTCTGTTTGTTAGTGTAACCGGATATGCGCAGTTATATCCCGTGCAGTTAACGCCTGTTTTTAATAGTCCGTACAGCGTCAAAATATCAGATTATGCGACTAGTATGGATACTAAAATGCAGCTGATGATTAATCCTACCGATATCTCTATATCTCAAAGGCAGGTACGTTTAAAGCTATACATACAGGGCAATGGACTAAATATACAAAGTAGTGATTTTATACAGGGACAGCGACCAATTTTTATAAATGGAGGCGAATTACAAACGCTGACCAATACCGATATTTCCGCCCTTTTTAGGTTAGAAAATCTACAGGGAATTTCTCCGGCCCAATATGCTAATCCGTTGCCGGAAGGAATGTACAATTTTTGTTTTGAGATGTACGATTTTGTAACCAACCAAAAGATCTCACAGAAAAGTTGTGCCAGTTTATACCTGATCTTAAATGATCCGCCATTATTAAATACGCCACAAAAAAACGAGCAAATTGCGTCGACAGAATTTCCGAATATTTTATTTACCTGGACACCGCGTCAGATCAATGCGACTAATATATCGTATAAATTCGAATTAAAGCAGCTTATAGATCCATCGTTAGACCCTCAAATTGGGTTTCAAATGTCTCCCATTTTATATGAGGAAACACTTTTTGGGACCGCTTTGCTGTATAATTTAAGCATGCCAATTCTTACTCCAGGCCTGCGATACGCATGGCGAGTGAGAGCTATATCGACTACCGGACTTTCGGAGAATGCGGTATTTAAAAATGATGGCTATAGCGAGATATATTCCTTTAAATATACCGCTTCCTGTGCAGCTCCAACCTTTTTGTTAAGCGAATCTCAGAGTTCAAAAAGTGTAAAAATCACTTGGGAAGGAATACCGGAGCATACCCGTTATCAGGTACAATACAAAAAACAAGATGTACGCAACGCGCAATGGTTTTCGACATACAGTTTAAATAAACAAACATTAATCACCAATTTAGAACCAGGAGTTACGTATCAATTTAGAGTAGGCTCAAGTTGCGATCCTGTAAGCGAAGGCGTTCAGTCATTTACGTATTCAGGAATAAACACTTTTACAACACCTACTGAAACTAGTGGAGTTCCGGCATATAATTGTGGTATTGTTCCTCAAATTAATATTCAGAATCAAAAACCGCTTACGAATTTAATTCAGAGTGAAACATTTAAAGCTGGAGATTTTCCGGTCACGATTTTAGAACTTCAAGGAGAAAACAGTCCATATTCTGGTAAAGGATATATTATTGTGCCTTATTTGGCTGATACTAAAATTGCCGTTGAATTTGACAATATTGTAGTCAATACAGATTATCAATTGATTAGTGGCGTTGTGCAGACAAGCTATAATCCGGATTGGAAAAATATTACTGATGTAGAAGATTTTACAGGCGAAGGTCAGGGCGGTCAGATTGAAGAAACAGTTCCGTTTATAATAAAAGATATTGTTATTAATGCCAATGGTGATATTCTTGTAAATGGTATAGATGGACAACAAGTAACGATTCCGGGAGGAAAAGACACAGTTATTACAGACAGCGGAGGAAAAGATGCTGAAGGAAATGACATTCTGCCTAAAGTTTATAACGTAGATAGTAGTGGAAACGGTAGCAATCAAGGTACTGAATTTGCTCAAGGAGGAAAGCCAACTCCTGAAAATACGGATGGAGTAGATAAAAGCGGTCAGGCTACAGCATTTACTGCCAAAGGAATTTCGATTGTGTTTTCTGGCAATGATAGTAAATATGCTTTTGATGTAATGCCGGAGAAAGCACCTCTCGCTGTACAAAACTTATATAAAAAAGTAGGCGACATAGTATTACCTTACAAAGCAGTTTTAAATGGGGATACTGATATAATGATGGCTACAGTAACTGTTACAGATGCTAATATAAAACTAGACAGTATTGTTTTTAAAAATCAAAATGGTGCTAAAATAGACTTTAAAAGAAATGATAAAGTTTTTGAACTAACTGTAAAAGGAAGCTTTAGTTATGCCGAAGAGCAAATATTAGCAACAATAAAACAAGGAGATAAGTGGAAAGTGATTGGGGCTTTTATGTTGGTGCATATCTCTCCGAAAGAGGTGAATTTAGTATTGGTGCCACTAAATGATAACTCTCAAATTCCAGCTACAGCAGAAAATGAGCTGAGCACTATTTATAACAAAATTGGTGTAAAACTGAATATTTCTAGATCTTCAAAAATTGATTACAGTGATGCTGATAGTAAGATAGAAATCGGTGATAGTGATTTTCTTGAAACTTATACAAATGAACAATTAACAATTAACAACGTCATAAAAAAGCAGGATAATTACAACACTAATACTTATTACTTAATTTACTCTGATTTGCCCGCAACCAAAAGTACGATACAAGGATTTATGGCACTTAAAGGACAGTTTGGTTATGTTTTTGATAATGATGGGACAGCAATAGCAGCACATGAATTAGGGCATGGTGCTTTCGGTTTAGAACATCCATTTTCAAATAAAAGCGACGAAAGAAAAACTGATTTTTTAATGGATTATGATAATGGCTCGAAACTTTGGCATAATGACTGGAAACAAATTAATGATCCTAAATTTAAATTGTATGCTTTTCAAGGGGACAATGAGGGAGAATATGAAACCGATGGTCATTATTCCACAGTTTATTTAGTTTCTCTTTTGTTAGGGATGGATCCAAAAGTAGCGATAAAATTAGCTGAAGCTTCAGAAGATCCTGATACGGATATTAATAATAGCACATATCAGTTTATTGTTGATGACACTTGGAAAAACCCATCCGACCAAGTAAATATACACTCTTTGACAGGAGGTTTTCATAGTATTGAGGAAATGCTTACAGCCGTAGATTTTATGACTACAGATGTGAAAAAAATAAAAGATTTAGGAGAGAAATTGCATCGATTTGGCGATACTTATGCCCATACTAAACTTTCATCAGTAAATCCGTCTGAATTAGATGATATAGAATTGGGAGATATATCAGATCCAAATAGTAAGGAAGTAAGTAAAGTTATAAGTGAATGGAAAAATATATCAGGAAAACCAATAGTTGATAAAATAGAGCCTTGGGTGCGCTACATAAATAAATGTGTCAAAGTTTATGGTAACAGTTTTTTTTATAATTCAGCTTTGCAAAAAAGATTGATTGCTAACGAAAAGAATAATCCCATATCATATCCGCAATTATTAAAGTATTTATATGAAAAAAATATTACTCCAGAAGGAAAATTTAAAATGTATGGAGATCGAAATATATTATTTATGACAACTGAACATGGCTCTACTGATGGCCTGTGGCCCGATAAAATTTTTGTAAGGCCTGAATGGTATTTATCTTATGTAAAGAATTTAACAATTTTGATTAAATTAAAATTTGGATTACCATATAATGTAAATTTTAAAATATTTAATCAAATGACTGATTTTGTAGTTAAAAATAAAAAAAGTATGAAAGGGGTGATTGATTTTGAAATAGCCCGATATTACGATAAAAATTATGTTAAAATTCCTATATATAAGACTTCAATAAAACATGGGGCTGCTTATGTATTGTTTGACGAAGAGGATTTATTGGAAGAAGCAAAAACAGCAAAAGACATGGCTATACTTTATGCAAAAACTTATTATAAGAAAGAAGTTAAACTTATAGAAAAAACTGACAACTTTTACAAAATTACATTCCAATGAAAGCTATACTAAGAGTGATTATTATTATTATTGAATCGTTTACTATTTTATTTGCAAATATATACATCCAAAAAATAATTGTTGAGTATATTGATACTTATATTAAAGATATTTTTTCATATGTATTTCAAGATGTGCTTGCATATGTATCTTGTATATTTTTACTAATTCTTTATTTTTTTATAAACTGCTTTTTTGTTTTTAATAGAAAAAAACATTTTTTATCTATTTCTTTATCTATTTTATTTTTATATGGGATCATTTTCAGGAAATTATTTTTTAAATATTTTCTATATCATTCTATAATAGTCTCTCTATTAATAATTCTGAACATAATAGTATTCTATATTTTGTATTCTTCATCCAATCTATATAAAATTAGGTACTTAAAAGATGCAGGTTGGTTTAAACATTAATTAAAGAAAAATAGGTTTACAAAAATAAATTATTAATAAGCAAATGAATTAATTGAAAATGTATGGTACAAGAATTCGAAAAAAAACATTTTAATTAAAATAAATTTTTAAGTAAAAAAAATAAATTTATCAATGATGGGCAAGAAACACCATTGTTTAAGAAAAATGAAATAGTGCAATTGTTTAAAGAATTGGAGAGACCATGTAAATATGTTTGGGTGTAGCATATGTGATAAATAAGGAATTTGAAAATTATAATTTTGAATTAAGTTTTGCAATGATAAAGAATTCGCCACAGATGTATTATGTTTATAAGACAATAAACTAATAGAAAATGGGGGAGTTTGTAATTTTTCATACATACTTAATTTTTTAGAATATGATCAAAACCTAATTAATCGCAATTTTGGACTGAACTCATTAGAGGATTTAAAAGAATATTTTAAAGATATGATCGAGATTTTTATGACTTTGTTAATAAATATATATTCAAATCAATAGCTAGCAAACGTTGGAATTTTGCCTTTGCTGTCACGAGCGTCCCGCTCGTGAACACAAAAAAGATTTAATTCATGCAAAATAAAATACGTTCATTGAAATTTGTGTTTTAAAAGTTTTACAAAGTTTAACTCATTTATAATTATCACATTAAAAAAAGGCTTTGGCTAATACGAAAAATTGGAAATATAGTTAAGTAAAAAAACTATTGAAGCAATGACCGTCCAGTTTTAGAAATAGATATTAATTGATGTAGATTTTGGACACGAGCGAGACGCTTGCTTAGCAGGAGCTGTATCCTTGCGGGTTCTTCAACAACTATTGAAGCATTTGTTATAACAATAAATTAATAAATTATGTTAAGTTACATTTTACAAATATTTTTTTTACTTTCTATTGTCTACATTTCATATAGAAGCAAATCTTACCTGTTGTTTAATTATTTCATAGGCTTAATCTTGCTTTTGTATTTTGTAGATTTAAATTTCCGTGGAGAGTCTAGGTCATTAATGTTTGAAATCGTAATGCTTGTATATATTGTACCATCATATACGGTTCTATTCGTTTCTTCTTTATCTATTTATTTTGACGAAACAAACTCTAAAGAATATCATTTTTTTATACCAATATTTGTTTATTGTGCTATTATTATTATAGAGTTATTTTATTTTAAGATGAAAGAAGCATTCAGTTTTATTTATCTTCCAATTTTTGTAGCTTTTTTTCCGCTATATAGTTTGAAATATTATCGAAAATATATAAAAGGAGAAAATAGTTAATGTTTGAGAATGTAGACTCCTGCTGGCGCGAGCATCTTGCTCGTGATCGCAAAGAAAGTTCGCAAATGCTAAATGAAAAAAATAATATACGTTCATTGAAATTTAGTCTTTTAAAAGTTTGTTACCAATCCGGTAAATTAGAAGGTAAGTAGACAATGATCAGGCTGTTTAAAGATAAATATAAGTGATTTAGATCTTTTGCACGAGCAAGATGCTCACACCAGCAGGGGAAAAATTATTTATGTAGATAAACCATTACCTCGTGATATTAATGGAGAATTATTTTCATCAGATATAGAATATATGGCTAAGTTAAAAGAGCATGAAATATATTTCGCAAATTCGTTAGAAGAACTTCAAAAACTATTAAAATAATGGCGTATATACAATTTTTATCAGAAAAGCTAAATACAAAAGAACAAGTTTATCTAGATATTATGTTAAGTGCATATAATTTAGAAAATATAGATTCTATTTTTTGTAGAAATAGTAAAAGTTTTAATATAGCTAAAAGTTATATAGCTAATAATGAAAAAACAGAAGAAAGTATATATTTTTTAGAGTATGATCTAGATACATATAAAGAATATCTAAAATATCCTGATGTAGAAAATCCATGTGTCGTTTTGGATATTGTTGAAAATAAAAGATTAATCTCTTTATTTTCAGCAGATAAAGTGAGATTTGAAAATATTGTATTTGAATTTGCAAGAGAGTATTTAAAAATTCGTCCTGATAATTATCTATTGATAGATCAAACTGATTTGTATGATTTAGAAAGATTGGAAAAAATACTAAGAGAATAGTATAATTTTAATTGATAATTTAATATTAGAGTGATGATAGTTAGACAAAATTTATACGCTCCGGCAGCAGTAAGACAATTGATATATAAGTTTAATAGAGAGAATTCTACTCAAATAGAGGAAGTAGCAACAGAGTACATAGATGGTTCTTCATTTAGTATAATTGATTTTAAGGATACTAAATCTAGTTTAATATTTGAATTTGCTTATAAATTGGGAGGAATTCAAGAGTATTTATCAAATATTGGTGAGAGTTGGTTACCATTAACTGATTACCCGTTTCCTGAATAATTTTAAAGAACAAAATCACATTAAAGGAATTATGAAATTCATTAATTAATAAAACATCACAGAAGGAGAATGTATTTATATTAATGTTCTATAGCAAGAGATAAATTCCTATAAAATTAGAAAGAATAGAAAAATATAAATTTTATAATCAAAACAACAATCAAATAAAGTAGCATTTACCTTACAAAAATTATTGACTTAGCGCACTTAATATTAGCTATTTAAGATATGAAATAAAAGTAATAAAAGGAAAAAAAATTAATTGATAATTAAAAATTATCAATATCGAAAGTAAATAGAACTTTCAAAAACAAAAGATAAATACAAGAATAAACACTATGAAAAAAAACATTTTTACCCTACTAATTGTGCTAATAAGCACTTGCAGTTTTGCACAAAAAATAAAAATTGATAAAGGAGAAATAAAACTCGATGAAAAAACAATTGGTTACATAGAAGGCAAGAAGCCAATTTTTAAAATCTATAATTTAGATAAAATCTATTATATAACTGCAGAATTAAAAAATGTTCATAATGCTACTTCGATGGATCTTCCGTGGATTGAACTTAAAGATGAAGCTACAGGAAAGTCAAACGAATTAGAATTTAAGAATAAGAGCAGAAAATTCAGTGCCTTTAATTATGACAGAAGTATTATTTATGAATTGTTTGACAGAAATTATATTACTGCAGAAGGTTTAGTTAAAGAAGCAATCGAAAGTTTTATTAATGGACCATCAGCAGGTATAGCCTCAAAAAAATTGGGAATTCAGGGTGATATTGATAAGGCAAACAGCCTGGCAGATACCTATCAATTAGCAATTGATGATACAGGTGTTATTTATAGTATAAAAGCACAAAATCAGGATCCAAACGATAAAAAAATCGGGTATATTAAAATGACTTCACCTTCTACAAACGGAGAGTTAAAATACGAAGTTACTGACTTAGATGGTTATCTGATAGCGACATGGTTTGCAAAAGCCGGAATGGTTTCAGGTTATGATAAATTTTTAAATCAGGAGTTGATTACATTCGATAAGAAAGTTCTAAAAGCAACTTTTGATAATAGAGGTAATCCGATAGGATATAAAATGAGTAAAGATATTACGGCTATGAATATTGCAAGGGTATTAGTAGGTAACGGTTATACTTTAGGAAGTAAAAAATAATTAAGTAATAGAAATATAAAAAATAATGAAGAAGAGAATTTTATTAGTAGTAGGGTTGCAAATTTTTATGGTTTTGAGTAGTTGTAGTTCCGATTCTGGTGATAACAACTCCCCTATAACAGAAGAGTTAAGAGAAGGGGAGATTAAAGCAGATTTTATTTCGGGATATTCTGTTGACGATTTTGTTATAGATAATGACGGAGGTGCCTTTATTGTAGGTCAAACACCAAATGATAAAGACTATCTTATTAAATTTCAACAGATTGATAAAAATGGGAATTCAACATTGCTCAAAGGGATAACGGATGTTAGCCTTTTACAAAGTAGATTAGCAGTAAGTCCTACAGGAGATTTTTTGTTAACAGCATATAATAATCACAGTGATGGTAATAAAATATTTCGTTTCCAGAATAATTACACAGAACTAAATTTATTTTATACAATGCAGCCAATTAGCTCTCCTCTTGCTAATAAGTTCAATATTACGGCCATTACCGGAAATAACGATAACACTTATTTTGTATTTGATCAGGGCAATAAACAGATGAAACGATTTGTTCCGGAATTAAATACCGATGTTTTTGTTGCAGGTTCGGGTAAAAATGCTATTGTAGATGGAACAGGTTTAGATGCTGGTTTAGGAAGCGTATCAAAAATAATTTCTCATAATAACATTTTATATTTCATAGACAATTTAGATATTGACAATACTTTTGTTAGTTCTAATATTCGAAAATTAGAATATGTAAATAATCAATGGAAAATTACAACTCTACTTTCAACAACAATCAGTAGTGAGTATTTTAGAGATATTGTTTTTGATTCAAAAAATGATTTTTTAGTGTTAAAAGGAAAAGGAATTTATAAATTAAACCTTAGTGATAATACTTTCTCACTTTTTAAAGAGGGAGAATTAAAAATTGTAGCATTTGGTAAAAACGCCACCCACCGTCAAGCAGTTGATTTTACTTACCTTAAAAGTTTTAAGATTAAAAACAACGATTTGTATTTGGTGACAAATTCAGATATGATTAAAATCTCTGATTTTCAAGCAAAATTTACAGCCGCAGAAAAATAAAAAATTAAAAAACATTACAGCCTTAAAAAAGCTGTAATGTTTTAAAATAAATTGAATGAAAAAAACTTTACTCTTACTCTTATTTATTGTTATTACTTCTTGTTATCAGGAAACCGCTATAGTCATAGAGGGTGATTTTACGACTTCGTATGCCAATGAAGATGAATCAATACCTGTCATTATTAAAATTGATAATAAAATTACCGGAGCAGATACTTACGAATGGACATTTGAAGGTGGTGAGCCTGCTATTTCGTCTGCAAAAAATCCGGGTGAAGTATTATATAAAAAGCAAGGAACTTATACCATTAAATTAATAGCTACAAATGTAGACGGAGAACGTAAAGAATTTAGTAAAAGTGTAGTAATAAAAGAGGGAATTAATATTGAGTTTACACATGAAATTGTAAAAAGCAATTACTCTCCGGTTGAGGTCGTTTTAAAGAATGCTACTATTGGAGAAGGATTAACTTTTAAATGGGATTTTCAGGAGGGAGTTCCAGCAACTTTTACAGGTAAAACGCCACCGAATGTGGTGTTTACAACTCCTGGGGATCATCTTATAACGCTAACAGTTTCAAATGGTTTTGAATCAGAAAAACAAACTCAAACCATAAATGTTGCTCCTTATTTAGTGAGTCTGTTTTCATATGAACCAAATTTTGAAGACGATGATAATGAGGCTCCCGTAACAATTAATTTTACTAATAAATCGATTAGTGCAACTAGTTATAAATGGAGTTTTGAAGGCGGAAATCCATCTGCGTCAACAGAAGAGAATCCTAAAGTTATTTTTACAAGTGCAGGCAGTCATGAAGTTACTTTAGAAGCTTTTAATGACAAAACAAGCCAAATTTTTAAATCGACTATTACGGTTTTGCCAGATACTAATTTACGCACATTAACTAATATTAAATTAGGAATAAATTCGGCACATAACAACAATAATATTGGTGCTATGTTCTCGACAGTAACAAGACAGGTTTATAAGGCAAATGAAATAAACGACCAAAATAGCGGTCTTATAGATATCGTTTTTCAGGGATTAAACAGCAATTTTACTTACAATAGGTTTATATCGCCGGATCAGGCAAATAATTATGGGTTTTTGTCATTACAAAATGCACAAAGCACCATTTTTATCAATTCTCAAAACTTGTGTAACTGTGGCTTAACCTTCACAGAATCGCAGTTTGATGCTATGGTAAATGACAGTCCGATAAAATCTTTAAACATAAGTTACAGTGCTGCGGGAGAACAGCAATTTGGTTTGGTCTACCCAAGAATCATTTTATTTAAAACACAAGACGGAAGAAAAGGAGCCATAAAAATTAAAGATATGGTTAAGAACGGAACAAGTTCTTATATTTTATGTGACATCAAAGTACAAAAACAATAACCAATAAATGAAGAGAGAGAATAAGAAGATCTTGTTTTGGTTATGTATCGTTTTTGCCTGTTTTTTTTGCAGGAAGGGATATGCTCAGGATGTAGACTTAGAGAATTTTTACAAGCCAAATTTTAAAGTTACAGGTAATGTAAATGCAAATATGATGTATTATACATCTAATGCTGATACGCAAAATTCACGTGAGCCTTTTACCTATTTGCTTTCAGGAAATTTAAATATTAGTGCTTTTAATTTTAGCGTTCCGTTATCTTATAGCATAACGAATCAGGGAAATAACTTAGGTTATACAGCCCCATTTGATTTTAACCGATTAAGTATTATGCCAAAATATAAGTGGGTAAAGGCTTATATAGGCAATGTAAGTATGACCTTTTCGCCTTATACGTTAAGTGGTTTTCCGTTTAAAGGAGTTGGTTTAGAACTTACTCCGCAAAGCCCTTTTAAAATAAGTTTAATGGGGGGACAACTATTAAAAGCAGTTTCAGAAGACGAAGCTTTAGGCGGAATTCCGGTATACCAACGTTTTGGTTATGGAGCAAAAATAGGTTTTGAAAAAGAAAGATATAAATTGGGCTGGATTGGTTTTTACGCCAAAGATGATCTTAATTCACTAACAATGGTTACTGACAAAGGAGTAACACCGAAAGAAAATTTTGTAAACAGTTTGATTTTTAGTACATCTGTAATCAAAAATTTAAATTTAAATGTAGAATATGCCTTGTCTGTTTTAACCGATGATACCAGAAGTAATACCCTTTCGGGTGGAAATTTTAGAGACAAGTTATTTTCCAGCAAAGAAAGTACAAGTTTTATGAATGCATTAAATGTAAATTTTGATTATAATATTCAAAAAAGTATTGTAGGATTAACTTATGAGCGTATAGATCCTAATTACAATACATTAGGAGCATTGTATTTTAATAATGATTTAGAAAATATTGCGTTGCGTTTTTCACGCCCATTTTATCAGGATAAAATTACGGTATCGACCAGTTTAGGATTTCAAAGAGACGATTTGGCGAAGGAAAAAAAGCAAGATACCAAGCGTGTTGTTGGTTCGATCAACATGAATTATAGGGTAACAGATCAAATTAATATTACGGGTAGTTATTCTAATTTTTCAACGTATACAAATAAAAAGCTGGATCAGTTTGAGCTCATAAACAATCCAAATGTAGTAGTATCCGATACTTTAGATTATAGACAATTGTCGCAAAATGCAAATGTAAATATGTCGTATGCTTTTGGGAGCAAAAGAAATCAAAATTTAAATTTCAATTATAGTATTGCTGGTCAGGCAAATGAGCAGGGCGGAGTAATACGCAGAGGTCAGGCAAGTACCGTTCAAAATTACAATTTAGCACATTCGATAAGTTTTATTGAGATGAAAGTAGGCTTAAACAGCTCACTTAATTACACTAATAACCAAGTGGGTATAAACAATAGTTCCTCAACCGGAGCTTCAGTTGGAGCTTCTAAGAAGTTATTTAAAGACAAGCTAAATACTAATTTGGGATTTCTGTATAATAACTCTCAGGGAGATATGAATTCGAGTTCTGTTTTTGGAATTAAGTTCAACAATAGTTATACGTTGCTCGAACAACATAATTTTAGTTTGAATATTATTTCGATGTTTAGAAGCAGTACAAATACTCAGAAATTTAATGATTTAACCGCTACATTCAATTACGCATACTCAATTGATAAAATAAAATTACCAGCGAAAAAAGAATCTAAAAAAGAAAAGGAAATTGTTTTAAATCCTGTTTTAAAGATAAATTATAAGGAAAAGACATATCAGGGAACCAGAGATGAAATCATAAAGCAATTACAGGATCTCCAACTTGCTTTACGACCAATTCCAAAGGAAGATTCAGATGAATTGCAGCATTTGCTGACCCTTACAACTTTGACTCCTGATGATGAAAGCTTTAAAGAAAAAGCGTTGACTTATTTAAAAGCTTATGATTTAAATAATGATATCTTAGACAAATACAATAATTATATTCTTGAAACAGTAAAAAGTTTAAGAGAAGAAATGATGCGAAAAGATGAAGGTTTTGAAAATGATTATGTTATGGCGCTCGGAAGAGTCAACAAACATAAACTACACGGCGTAAATGAAGAAGATATAACAAATAAAACAAGTTATAAATCGTATTTAAAATTAGTTGAGCGAAAAAATAAAAAATTACAGCCTTTATTAGTTCATAGATGGATGATTAATGAAATTTCAATATTAGCAAATACACCAGCGGCTGAAATTCACCAAAATGAAAATCTTTCAAATTTTAATAAACAAGAACTTAATCAATTCTTTAAAATGATGAAAGAGAAAAAAACAGATACAGAAGTAATTGAAGAATTAAAAATAAAATTGATTCCGTTTTATCATGATTTAGCCATTAAAAATGTCAAAGATGATGAGGTTGAATTTAAATATTTAAAGATTAATTAAAAGGATATTGCTCTTCTTTATAAGAAGAGTTTAAGAATTGTTTCAATAAAAGTTAGGCTAAAATATAGAGGAGTTATTAAACTTCATTTACAAAAAAACATCATTATTTGCTTATGAAAAAATTTTACAAAACACATCTATCGGTATTATTTATTTTACTTTCAGTTGTCTTTTCTTACGGGCAGGATCTTGCAGCTCCAAAGGAAGCCGGTGCAGCTTCAAGCGCTATTGAAAAAATAGAAGCTTCTGATCGCTGGGTAGATAAATTTTCGAATCAGGATTTGGTAGAATTGCCAATCGGAATTCGAAATACTGTAAACAATGTTCAGTATTCCATCGGAATTACCAAAGCTGTTTTTTCGCCAGAATATACTACTTTGACTGTTTTTTGTCGAGTTGATATTCCACAAAAAGACAAAAATGGGCAACCCATGCAATTGTTTTTTGGTGCCGATAATGTAAAATTATCACATCAGGGAGGGATTATGGGTGAAGCTAAATTGGTATTGTTAGGCAATGTAGATATTCCGTTTAGCGATAACAAATGGCAGGTATCTCTTTATGGCGGTTTTGATATGGCAACCGGAGATGTTAAGGATTTAACGTATGTCACGATTGATTGCGACGGTTTTAAAGAAATGAAAATTTCCGGAGCAGTAGAGTTTTCAAGAAATCTTATATTACCAATTGATCCCATAACTAAAACTGTAGATGAAGCAAAAACTACAGTTCCAAAAACCTATTATAACGGAAAAACTGTTCAAATACCAAATAGAGTTAGAGGGGAGTTTAGCTTTATGGCAAGCAGTTGGAACGATATTTTGCTTAATGTAAGCTTGCAGCCTTTTACACTCAAAGACAAACGAAATGGAAAAGATTTTGAAGGTAATTTTCAGTTTTTAGTCAGTAATGCAGTTTTAGATTTAAGTGATTTAAAAAACGATCCGGCAGTTGTATTTCCTGAATATTATACAAAAAATGCACTTTTAGTGCCAAGTCAGGAAGCCTGGAAAGGTGTGTTCATTCAGACTTTTGATGTTGGTTTGCCGAAAGAATTTCAAACCACCGATACTGCATCAAGTAAAGAAAGGCTTCATGTAGGAGCACAAAATCTTATTATAGATAAATATGGAGTTTCGGGAACTTTTTATGCAGATAATGTTTTTCCACTCGACAGAGGTATTACAAGTCAGGAAAAATCCTGGGCTTACTCTCTGGATCATATTGATGTAACAATTGCTGCCAATACCTTTGTAAAAGCAAATTTGAGCGGTCAGATTCTTTTGCCAATAAGTAAAGCAACGCCGGAAAAGAAAGAAACTACAGTCGCTGCAACAGCACCAACTACAACAACACCAGCTACCGGAGCAGCAAATACAGCAACAACTCCGGTAAAACCAGCCCAAACAAATAGAGCAGGTTTGGCTTATAATGGTTTTATTTCCATGGAAGAACAGCAATTAATTGTTGTTACAAAAGATTCCATAGCTTTTGATATCTGGAAAGCAAAAGCCCTCTTATTGCCCAATAGTTCTGTTGAATTAAAATTGGTTAACGGAAAATTTTTGCCAAAAGCCAATTTAAACGGAACAGTTTCTTTTGGAACCAATAAAGGAGCATCTGATGAAAAAGATGTAGAAGGAAAAAAAACAGTTGATTTTAAAGGAATTTCTTTTGAGAATTTACAGCTACAAACCGTTTCACCAATCATTTCAGTTCGAAATATGGGGTATAAAGGTACCGTTGCTTTTGGTAATTTCCCTGTTTCAATTGGTAATATAAATGTTGCTATCAATGGAGATAATTCCCGAATCGATTTTGATTTAGGAATTAATCTAATGGAAAGTATTGGAGCCGGTGCCACAGCCAGAATTGGTATAAAAGGTAAAATGTACGATGACGGATACAGACAGAGAAGCCGATATGATGGTTTGGATTTATCTGCCATTAATATTGAGTGTGAATTTAGCGGATTGACCATTAAAGGAGGTCTTATTCTGATGGAAAAAGATCCCGTATATGGAGATGGATTCAATGCTGATTTAGAGGTTGATGTAGCAAAAATAGTGAACGTAAAAGCAAAGGCTATTTTTGGACGAACTACTTTTAGATATTGGTATTTTGATGCCGCAGTAAAATGGCAGCCAACTCCTGCACCATTTATGATCAATGGTTTTGGCGGAGGGGCTTATTATAAAATGCACCGAAATTCCGATGTAGCTATTGGCGACTTTTCTCCATCAGGACTAAGTTATACACCAGATGAAAAAATAAGTCTTGGGATTAAAGCCTTAATTTATTTTCATGTAGGTTCAGAGACTATTTGTGATGGTGAAGCCGGATTTGAAATGGCTTTTAACTCAAAAGGAGGCGTAAACAGACTTGCTATTTTTGGTAAAGCCAATGTTATGGCCAAAATACCGGGGCTAAAAAATATTACGGACTTAATGACCAAAGTATCTTCAAATGTTACATCAAAGAAAAGTTTCTTAGGAGTTACAGATAGTGATCTTAAGGGTTCTTTTGCCAGTAAATATATTCCGGAAGCAAAAGAAGCCATTCCCGGAGATTTATCGGCAGCGGTAGGAATAAAGATGGCAGCAGCTATTGAATTTGATTTTCAGAATAACTCTATGCATGCTACAACAGATGTATATATCAATACGCCAGGTAATTTCCTTTCAGGAACAGGACCGGGAGGAAGAGCCGTTTGGGGAGTTTTCCATAAAGATCCAAAAGACTGGTACATGTACATGGGGACGCCAGATGACAGATGTGGTATTAAAATAGGGGTAGCCGGAATGTTCTTAAAAACAACAAGTTACTTTATGGCAGGAACAGTTCTTCCGGGAAGTCCGCCACCGCCACCGGTTGTTGCGCAAATTTTGGGTGTTGATGTCCAGGAATTAGATTATATGCGTGATGAAAATGCTTTAGCAAATGGAGGAGGTTTAGCCTTTGGCGCAAGCTTAGATTTTGACACTGGAGATTTGAGTTTCTTACTTTTTTATGCCCGTTTTCAGGCAGGAATGGGATTCGATATTATGCTTAAAGATTATCAGGAAGCGAGATGTTCTAATACAGGAGATCAGGTAGGTATAAACGGATGGTATGCTAACGGACAATCTTATGCATATCTGCAAGGAGAATTAGGAATTAGGGTTAAACTATCATTTTTAAAATTCAAAGTTCCAATTATCTCAGGAGGAGCTGCAGTTTTATTGCAGGCAAAATTACCAAATCCCGTTTGGATGCGAGGTTATGTAGCCGGAAACATGAATATTCTTGGCGGATTAATAAAAGGGAAATTCCGTTTTAAATTTGAACTAGGAGAAGAATGTCAATTTGAAAATGCATCACCATTAGGAGGACTTAAATTGATAACAGATGTAACTCCAAAACAAAGTTCAACTGATGTAGATGTTTTTGCTGTACCACAAGCTGCTTTTTCAATGAAAGTAAACGAAGCGTTTGTAATCCCTGAAGATGTTGGAGATGTCACCTATAAAGTAATATTAGAAAAATTCAAGGTTTTTGATGGTACTACAGAAATTCCTGGTGTTTTCGAGTGGGGATCAATGAAAGATAAAGTTAGTTTTGTATCAGCAGACATTTTGCCACCAAATAAAGAACTTAAAGTTCAGGTTGAAGTTAGTTTTCAAAAGATGATAAACGGTGTGTTTCAGCCGATAAAAGTCGATGGAAAGGTAGCTACAGAATATGAAGAAAGAATCTTTAATACAGGGGGTGCACCTAATCATATTCCGCTTACTAACGTTAAGTATTCTTATCCTGTTGTAGATCAAAAATATTTTCTGGAAGAAGAATACCCAAAGGGTTATATTCAACTTAAGCGAGGCCAGGATTACTTGTTTGAAGATGGAAGTTGGGAAACCAGTATCAAAGTAGATGAAGACGGAACCTCTAATTCAAAGGCGACAGCTTTTAATTATAATACCGGCTCAAATGAAATTTATTATGATTTACCAAATATTAATCAGGAAAAAAAATACAACTTTTCTATAGTAAGTAATTTGAAACAAACTGCACAAAAAAATACTACAGCAGCAACAAAAACAAATACAATTAGCGAAGATGGAAATGACATACAGATAAAAGAAAATCAGGCTGATGCATTATCAAAAGCAGAAGGTAGTATTGAACGTTTAGCTTACTCATTTAATACAAGTAAATACAAAACATTCAACTCTAAAATGAATGCCATAAATACGCAAAATTATAATTTTGGAGTCCTGTATTCAGATGTTATTTATTTGACTAACACTATTTCAAGTCAGGAAGCATTTGATTTAACAGAACTGCAAGGAGCGGCTTACAGTGACAATAAAGCTTTAATAATTGCGCAGTCTAAATTAAATGATGAGTATTATAATGCTGATATATTTCCGTACTTATATAAAGATTATCCGCTAAATGGTAATTTTTCTATCAATAATAGAGATACAGAAGAGCTGGGCGTTATTCCTGCAAAAGCAATTCCGCTTAATGCCTATTACATGAGCAGTATAGAGAATAATGTAAACCAGGCATGGACAAAAGGAAATTTTCCATTTAAGTATAATATGCCGTTGCTTTACAAACAGGATTGGGTTGATTTAAACAATCAAATTATTAACGCTTATGTTAATGGAGATGCAAGTGCCGATTCAATTGCCAAACGTTTTATGGGTGCTAGTTTTCTCTTTATGCGATATGGAAACTATGAAATAACAATGAAGTACAATCTTCCGGGAGATAAACAGTCTAACGAGTTTGTTTATAAATTTAAAAACAATAATAATTTTAGATAATCTTTTTCAGTCATCTCTTTATAAAAAAACAACCTTCGGGTTGTTTTTTTTATTTTATAATATTTTAAATCAAATAAAAATGATTTTAAACGGTCCTTGTGTCGAGATGTGTTGGTGAAAATTGAAAATATAAATAATGACTCTATTTTGGATGTGATAGCTGTTGATTGTTAGATGATTGCGTAGGTTTGTTTTAAACATCTCTAAATAACTCATGACAAAGTTAAATCATGAAAAAACATTTTGATTAGCATAGTTAATTTCCCTAATGAATACTGCTAGGTAAATGAAAGACGAGACATGAAACAGTAATAATTTTTCAATATATAGAAATTTTGTATTTTTTTTAAATTCAGTAGTTTTTTTAATATAAAAAAATATACAAATTCCTTGCCACACCACGTAAATGCTGAATTCTTACATATTATAATTATTCTGTTAAATCCTTTTTTTATTTTTTTTATGAAAAATTTTACAAATTGGCTTGGTTATGTCATTTGTAGTTGTATATTCGTACAAACAAATTGATTGCGAATCCTCTTCATCTTCCTACAAGAAGCAAATCAAAAAAGTACATTAGTACAAAAAAGAGGTATTCTAAAATCATATAGAATGCCTCTTTTTTTGTTTATACTAGTCAGACAACAGAGAGAGGGTTCTAAAAACAATTTTTAACAATTTTACAAATTAATTATTTTTATTATGGCATTTAAAGCAATTTTAGAATTCGAAGGAAACGAGTACCAAGTATTATTCTCAAAAGTTGATATGTTAAGACATACTGATGGTAAAGGAGCTGTTTCATCTGAAATTAAAGGAGGTAGATTAAACCTAAAATTAAAATCTACAGACAATACTACTGTAATTGAACAGGCAGTAAACAGTCAGCACAAACCTGTAAGCGGAAAAGTAAAATTTTTCAAAGCAGATTCTGAACAAGTAATGAAAGAACTTTCTTTTGAAAATGCATTTATTGTATTCTTCAGCGAGCAGCTTGATGCTATGGCAGAAACTCCAATGACTACTGAGATCACTTTCTCAGCAGAAAAAATCACTTTAGGGAATGCAACATTAGATAACAATTGGGCTAAAATTTAATTTTTCCCTATTGATAAACAAGAAGCGGTTATGTGTCGCTTCTTGTTTTTTTTATGCAATTTATTGAACAAAACATTGATTAATATCACTTCTATATTTTCAGAACATGATATTTTTAGCTTAGAATCGAATTCGGTATAAGAACTTTAGAAATAAGAATTTTAGACTATAATCTATTTAAGTTAAAAATTAAAATCAAACTTATAACTAAACATATTATGGTTACTCCTAAAATAATATTTGGTATTGATAGAAAAGAAATCTCACATTTCACGACTATCGAGCTACACCAAACCATAAATAACCACCATCATTTTAAAATTAGTGTTCCGCATTCTGTGATCGAACAACCAAGAGCATACACGATGCAGAGCGCTCAAAAATGGTTGGGAGGCGTTTTGCACATTGTTTTTGAAAACAATAATAATTTTTTGGGAATAGTAACCAATATTCAATATGCCCAGGAATTAGGACATGTGGGAAGCCAGATTATTATTTCGGGTTATTCTAAAACCATACTTCTTGAATCGGGACCAAAACTAAACTCCTGGCAAGATACCAACTTGCAGGATATTGTTGAAGAAGTAATAAAAACAGCAGCAGGTGAACAATTGCAAAACGATATCAAACCAGAGTTTGGCAATAACTTAGACTATCAGACCCAATACCTCGAAACTGATTTTCAATTCATACAACGCTTAGCCAAACAATACAATGAATGGTTGTATTATGATGGAGAAAAACTTTTTTTTGGTAAACCAAATACTGCTACAGAGTTTACAAAATTGATTTATAACAAAGATCTTTATAACCTAAATATTTCTGTTCAGGCAATTCCTAATCAGTTTGGAGCCTTTACTTATAACGAAGATGCGGGCAAACTGTATCAAGCCAAAACCAGAGACCAGATAGAAGGATTTCCAAAATTGGGTACTGATGCCATAACCGCTTCTCAAAAACTATATGCTACATCATCATTAGAATATGGCAGAATTGCCGCTGGTGACGATATGTATTTGCAAACCATACTGCAAAACAGGCAGCAAAGTGCCGCAGCAGAATCTAATTTTATAACCGCAACTAGCCGAAACAGAAGCTTACGAATAGGGATGAGCATCAGTATAGATGCCATGCAGGTAAAAGACAAATTGGCTGCCTATACCAGCGGACAAGACATTAATAAAATCAACTACCAAACCAACGAAGTAGGGATCTATATCATCACCGAAATAACTCATAAAGCCAGCGACATAGGGGAGTACGAAAACAGTTTTAAAGCTTTGCCGGCCAAAATACGCAAGCTGCCTGAACCAAATATCGCTTTTCCTGTAGCACAAATGCAACAAGCTGAAGTAGTAGATAATGAAGACCCAAGAGGACAAGGCAGGATACGTGTAAAAATGCTATGGCAATCTGCCAAACAACAATCTACACCATGGTTACGCGTAATGACACCTGATGCAGGAAGTAGTGGTGAGGTTAATACCAACCGCGGTATGGTTTTTATTCCCGAAGTGGACGATCAGGTTATGCTGGGTTTTCGCTATAACGATCCCAACAGACCATTTGTAATTGGTAGTTTATTTAATGGTAAAACGGGATCTGGTGGTGACCTTAAAAACAACATCAAAAGTATTTATACCCGCACAGGAAGCACAATTACTTTTGACGAAGGAAATTCGAGTATTCTGGTAAAAGACCCATCAGGCAATACCTGGTTTATGGATGGAAAAGGGAACATTAATGTTACCGCATCAAAAAATATCACGATTAATGCAGGAGAAGATTTTATTGTTAACGCAGGTAAAAATATAAAAATTGGCGCGGGAGAAAATATGGATTGTGATGCCGGAAACAATATTTCTCAAACTGCCGGTAATGATTTGACCCAAAGAGCAACTGGAGATATTACTGAAAGTTCAGACAATAGAAGAGAATTGGTTGATAAGGATTTTTTACGTCAGGCAGATACCTCAAATGTAATAGCTTCTGGGGTTACTATCTTTAGCAATAAAGAGAATTTAACCTTGCAAAGTGGTAAAATGGTTGAGGTTAATAGTGCAGAGAAATCTAAAATGTTTTAAAATTATGGGAATAAACAAAATTTCTAAAAACAGAAAAGTGACTGTAAATCAGGAGTATAATTTGGTGGTTGGTGGTGAATTAACAAAAATCGCCAATCAATTTAATGTGGAAGCTACTCAGGAGAACCTGATTTTAGTTTCAAATAAAAAGATAATATCAGATGGCAATAAAAAATAGTTTTTGCATCATACATTATCATCAAAAGTTAAAAATTTCCTATTGTTTAATAAATTCTAGAAAAATAAACAAATGAAAGAAATAAACAGAATAATTCAATTTTTATTCATTTTGACTCTAATTTCTTGTAAAAGTATGGAAAAAGAAAAAAAATATCACTGGCTGGCAACAGTATCTGCACCAAAGGAATACCCTGCTGAAGTTTACCTAGGCAATCTAATTGCTGATGATTTCTCTTATGGCTTTGATGCAATATGGGGAACACAGAATACAGGCTGGGGTAATCAGGGAGGTACAATGAGTGTGAGTACTGAGCAAATGGAAATTCCGCACACTTTAGAGTTTACCTGGCTTTCATTGGTAGAAAAAAAGTTTTATACCGGCAAATGGAAGCTGGACAAAGAAAAAATCACGGCTTTGTTTGAAGAAGGTTTTATGGATTATGACACCAATAAAAGAGCGACTTATGATACATTTATAATAGGTTTAGCTCCCAAAGGGCGTGTGGTGCTTTGGGCAAGTGCTGCGGGCATTAAAAAAGAAGTAGGTGTTTTTCAGGCGCATGATACTATTATTACCAAAGAAAAAGCTTATGAAAATGCACGGTATATGTTAGAAAAAGATTACGCAGAAGATATTGTAAATGACCCTATTTACAAAACATTTAAACCCGAAACTCTAGAAAAAATAGCAAAATATGGTAGGTCAAACCCTGCTGTGTATGATCTTTACAGAGAGCGATACAATTGGAAACCTGTAATTCTACTTCCTGAGGAAGGGGTTTGGAAATCATCTACTATAAATTTCCTAAATGGAGAATTAGAAATATTAGGAGTAAACGAAGTTTTAAAAAATGATTTTCAAAGCAGAGCCATCCCTTTTTATTTTGTGGCTTTTTGGAAAAACAAAACAACAGATAGTTATGGAGTTTGGGTAGATCCTTTTGATGAACAAGAGATACTAAATGCTTTTAAAAAACTAGGGAACAAAGAAGATATTGAATTAATTTTTAAAGTAGCCCTAAACAATGAAAGCTGTCGAATTTTTGTAAAAAACAAAATAGAAGAAATAGAACTAAAAAAGGCAGTTATAACTTGTGAATAATTAAAATATTAAACATGGCAACAAACATTAGTTTTGGCAATTATACTCAGCCTCAGTCACCAAAAAAAATAATTGATATAGTAATAGGTGTTTTTTTTGATGGTACATTAAACAATAAAACGAATACTCAAGAGCGTTTGGCAAAAACCGAAACTTATAAAAAACATGGAGGAGACCCTGAGGATAGCACTAGCTATAATAACGATTGGAGTAATGTAGCACGGTTGTGGGATAACTACGATAAAGACATTGGTGTTTATATAGAAGGCATTGGGACAGATGATAGAAAAGGTGACGAGATAGACGGTAAGGCTTTTGGAGCAGAAGAGACAGGAATTGTTGCTAAAGTGACAAAGGGGTGCGTAGAAATTGCTAAAAAAGCAAAAGATATTAGAAAGATTAAAGGGGAAGATTGCAAGGTAAAAACTCTTACTATAGATGTTTTTGGTTTTAGCCGAGGTGCGGCAGCTGCAAGACATTTTGTATATGAAGTTTCTAAAAGCGGACAAAAAGTACCGTATATAGCCCCTTATGGCAATCTAGGCTCAGAATTGAAAAAAGCTGGGCTTACGATAGAAATAGTAAAAATTCGCTTTTTGGGGCTTTTCGATACTGTATCTTCTTACTCTGAGGATACTTTGACAGCAAGTCCTAATTTTTCTAATGATATTGAACAATTACATTTAGATAATATTACAAAAGCAAAAAAAATAGTTCATTTTGTTGCAGAAAATGAGCATCGGGTGTACTTTGATCTTACTAATGTAGCTGTCGACAAAGAAATTAACGGAGTAAAACAAAAGCCTGTATATTATGGTATTGAGAAAAAATTTCCAGGAGTGCATTGTGATATTGGCGGCAGTTACGAGAATGGAACAGAAAAAAAAGATGAAATTTTAAATGGTGATAAAGAAATATTATTAAAGAGAAAAGAAGAGCTTATAGCCCAGGGCTGGTTTAAAGACAAACAATTATTTGTCATTCATAATTATACAGTTAGTGATAAGCTCTCTAGTGATCGATTTGTAAAAAAAACATATAGCTATATTCCGCTGCATTTTATGGCAGACCATGGGATAAAAGATGACTTGCCATTTAGTATAGAAAAAATTACAAAAAAGTATTCAATATCAGAGGACAAGCTGCTAATAAGTGTTAAAGAGCGCTTAAAAGACTACATTTTAGAAGATGGAAAACCTTATGCTTTCAAGTGGTTTACTAAGATACATGAAAAATATAAAGGCGTAAAAGTGTCCGATCAACGCTATCTTGAATACCAAAAAGAGCTTGAAGAACAGAAAAACTTAAGAATACTAAGAAATGAATACCTGCATTGGTCAGCAGATTACGACGGCACAGGAATGGATCCTAGATCAAATGGAGTAAGGGAAGTACATTAAAATATTAAATAAGATAATAAATATTAGCTATCTCAATCAAAAGTTTTTTGTGTTACGAGCCTTTTAATTTATTAATGCTCGGCCTTATAAATATCTTCACTGTTCTGCTAGTATGGATGGTATTAGTATGGAACCAAACCAGGATAAACACAATAATATTGTATGGAAACGAAAAATAATATCAGGATAACATGAAAAAAATTCAACTTATTGCAGTAATAATATTATTAAACGTTCCTCTGATTTCTTGTCAAAACAATATGAATAAAAAAAAATATACTTGGGTTGCAGCAGTTTGCACCCCAAGAAATTATCCAGCAGAAATTTTCTCTGGCCATTTAATTACAGGAAACTCACTAGAAAGTAGCTACGTCTATATGCCATTTGACGATGTAATTAATAGTTATAATCTTGGCGATAATGATGGCTCCTCTTCAGGAGAAGCAACAGGAATATCTCCAAAAACATTGGATGTTACCTGGATGTCCTTTACTGAAAACAAAAGTTATTCTGGAATTTTTAAGCTTGACTCTAAGAAAATAGAATCCCTTATGATAAACGGAAGTGAAAGACCTTATTGGGATACCGAAACTAAAAAAGTTGGAATTTTTAAAGACTATAATTTTGTAGTGAATGCCGGTTTATTTCCTGGAGGTATGGTTGTGTTGTATGTATTTAGTCCATCAAACATGACTATTGTTGGAAAGTACCAAGCTCATGAAAATAAAGATGTTGATTGGGGAAAAGCACACGAAATAATGAAAGACAAAGAAGGAAGAGATAACGTAGTTCGTGTCATGACAGAAGATTTGCCTCAGGAAATAAAAAATCAGATGGAGCAGGGAGCAATTCCATTTGATTATTGGGAAAAGCTTTTTAAAGAATATCATTTAAACCCAGTCGTCAAATCAGAAGATAAAGTAGAAACGATTGAAATTAATTATATCAATGGAGAGTTTGAATCTATTTTTTTGAGTTTAAACGGCAACATGATGCCTATAAAAAAACGAGCTATTCCGAGAAAAATAAATATTGTCTGGCACGACATTAATGACAGGCGTATGGAAAGCGATGTGTTTTTTGATGAAAAAAAAGCAATGGCAATTTTTGAGAAAACTAAACCTAATGAAGCATTACAATTTGTCATTGAAATAGATCGAAATACAAAACCAAGAGAAACAACAGGAATTAAGATAAAACTAAAAACAGCGAGTTCAGAAATCGATATGAAAGAAGCGATTGTTTCACAGGAGTCTTTTACAAAGTCTATTCCGTATTAGTTGTAATATTTTGACAAGAGAGAAAATAATAGCAGGATAACCATGAAAAAAACAGTTCAATTTATTGCACTTATCACTTTGTGCAATTTTATACTCATCTCTTGCCAAAATAATATGAAACAAAAAAAATATTTTTGGGATGCATCTGTATGTACACCCAAAAACTATCCTGCTGAAATTTTTTCAGGACATTTAATAGTGGGTAATACTCCTGAAAGCGACTACGTATATATGCCCTTTGATCGAGTTATTAACAGCGAAGACTTAGGTGATAATGATGGTTCATCTTCAGGTGAAGCCACGGGAATATCTCCAAAAACATTAGACATTACCTGGATGTCTTTTACGGAGAACAAAAGTTACTCGGGTATTTTTAAACTCGATTCAGAAAAAATAGAAGCCTTAATGATTAATGGGAGTGAAAGACCATATTGGGATCCGGAAACTAAAAAAGTAGGAATTGTAAAAGATTTTGATTTTACGATCAATGCAGGATTATTTCCAGGTGGTATGGTTGTCTTATACGTTTTTAGTCCTTCAAAAATGACTATTGTAGGTCGTTATCAGGCACATGAGGATAAAAATGTAGATTGGGGTATCGCAAATGAAATAATGAAAGATAAGACAGGAATTGATAAAGTAGTGGGAGTTATGACTAAAGATTTACCCGAAGAAATAAAAGATCAAATTAAAAATGGAACGATACCATTTGGGTACTGGGAAAAACTTTTCAGGAAATATCATTTAATGCCTGTAGTGAAAACCGAAGATAAAGTAGAAACTATAAAACTTAATTATATCAATGGCGAATTTGAATCTATTTTTCTGAGTTTAAACAATAATGTTATGCCTATACAGCAACGTGCTGTGCCAAGAAAGTTAAATGTGGTTTGGCACGATATAAACGACAGACGTATGGAAAGCGATGTGGTTTTTGATGAAAAAAAAGCAATGGCAATTTTTGAGAAAACCAAACCTAACGAAGGCATACAATTTATCATTGAAATTGATCGAAATACTAAGCCAAGGGAAACAACAGGAATTAAGATAAAACTAAAAACAGCGACTTCAGAAATCGATATGAAAGATGCGATTGTTTCGCAGGAATCGTTTACAAAAACATTTCCTTATTAATTGTAATATTTAATGAAAAAAATAACAAAATACAAAAAGATAATTTTACTTATAATAGCTGTTCCGTTACTATTATTATTTGTTAACAGAATGCTAGCTTTTTATTATGATAAAACATATTTGGAGCTTGATAAAGGGATTACTGCAGAAAAATATGAAATGAAAAAAATCAATATTGAAGGGAATTTAGAATATAATAATAGCAATAAGTTTTATATGGATAAGTATGATTCGGATGGCATTCTCGAACTCCTTGATAATAGTAAAGAGTATAACGGACATATTTTTTTAGATACTCTTAATTTGAACTTTATAATTGATATAGATGAGCATATATCAGGTTCTGAAATGAATGATAATTATGTTCATCAAGAAAATTATGTAACAATTGACAAAGGAGGTAAAATTGTAAAAAGAATAGAGATTGACAGTATTAATTATAGATTAGAAAATTGTGTTTTGCTAGAGAATAAAATAGATCATCCACAAGATTGGGAAGATAAATCAGGCTTTATTTTCATGAAACATTTCTTAAAAACGGGATTTAAACCTTGCTTTATTCCTTCAATGAGTTTGGGACTTTCTCATGTAAATACAAGTTGTAATACTTGGGACGGGATAGCATATTTTGATCTGATCTCAAAAAGGGAAAAATTTAGGTTTAAATTTCCAGATGAGCTATCGAATTTATTTTTTGTGGATTCATTTGATTTTTTTCTTGGATATTATGAAATTCCGAAGAAATATCAAAAACGATTAGATGTTTGTTTTTTTGTAAATAGAAATGATATTTATATTATCAAAAGAAAATAAATCTTTTCAGGTTATTTAGTCTTGAGATAATGTTTTTGCATATGAATGTAAGGTTTTAGCAATCACAGTCTATTTTAAACAAGGAGACAAATAAATTCCTATGAGGAAAATAGATTTTGAGAATATGTGGAGGTACGAAAATTAAAAAATGGATATATGAATCAACAAGAACTTCTTAAAGAAGAAAATAGCGATTGGAGTATTCTGCTTATTATAGCTAATATAACATTGCTTATTATTTATATGAATGTAGGTAATTTAAAAGATGAGCTAACATCAGAGGGAAAATTTCTCTGGCTTAGTATGAGCGTGAATGTTTTATTGGGTTTTTATGCATTTAGTTATCATGGAAAAAAATACCAACTTGGAAAAGTGTTTTTTATTTTACTTTCAATATTTAATGTGTTGTGCTATAGTGTACTATGGATTTCTTCGAAATCATTTCGTCCTTAAAAACCTGAAAAATGAAATTTAATTTTATCAATAAAGCACTTATAATAATAGCCTTTGTGCTGTTAATAGGAATTTTATACAGTGTAATTAAATAGAATATATAAAACTAAAAATTTTATGACACGATATTTAAAAACATTAACACTATTTTTTGGAATAAGTCTAATTGCTTTGTTAGGAATAATTGTTCCTTCAATAATTATAAAACTTCTATTTAGCAAGTGTAGTCTCCTAGTTGACTACGTAGCTCGATTTGGCCTGTTATTCAGTCCATTTATAATAGCAGTAGCGATAATAGACAGAATTTGTGTGAGGATATTTGGAGTAAGGAAAATTAACAGAATAGAGATATACATCTTAGGAACTATACTTTTATTATTCTCCTTTTATGGCATGTCTATCTTTTTTTCAGAATTGTAGCCTAATTTTTAACCTGCAAAACAATAAAATCCTATCAGGAGAATAGATTTTGAGAATATTTGGAAATATGAGAATTAATAAAATGTTAAAAAAGGTAAAATTCATGACTACCTTAGGTTGGAATATATCTTTCTTCGGAAGTGTAAATTGAACAAAAAAATATGAAAAAAATTATTTACTCCTTGATTATTATTGCTATTCTACTATTATTATTATTTTTAGACAGATGTACAACCTATAACATAACAACAAATGACTTATTTAAGTCAAAAGATTTAAAAAATTCTAAAAGCCTTATAGAAAAACCACAATCTAAAAATTATGAAATTGTACTAGTGGAGGGTACTTTTCCTATATTGTATGATAGTATTAATAATGATTTTTACGTTTCTAATGATAAGGGATTGACTAAATACGATTCTTTAGGTAACATTGTTATTTCTGATGATTTAGCAAAAGAAAAATATACCTCTGTTTTTGATTTCGCAAATTTTATTCCGTATGTATTTGCAGAAAATGGAGTGTATGATTTTTCGGAAAAAAAGCTGGTTTATACTAAATTTTCGCAAGTACTAAATTCTCAAAATGAAATTAAGGACGCTGACTTTAAACTACTTTTTGAAAAATATTACAACGATGCTGAAGTGGTAGTTTATGATACTGATAGGAATTTTGATTATCAAGCTGACAACCTTCCAATGTATTTTAAAATAAAAAATAATTGGATTTTATTATTCTCACAAAAAGGAGATCATAGGTTTACACATAATCAAAGTAACAAGTTTGAAACGGAGACTATTGGTCAGATCGATTTTTTAAATTTTCCAGCAAAATTTGCAGATAAAAGATTAATTGTTTTAAAAGACCAGAGAAAAAGAATTTATTCTACCGAACTGATTGGTGAAGAAATAGATGATAATTATCTAAAAATGTATTCTACACAACTGTTAAAAGAACAAAAATTTGATTACCAAAGTTCAAATTCAATTCAATTGATTTCTCGAAAAAAAGATGAGTATTATTACACGGGCGGTTATTTTGATTTTCCAGATTGGGTTTCTCCATCTTTTATTAACACAGCCTATTATCAAGTTATTTATAACAACGAAAGTTTGTTTTTTAAAGAGAAAGCGATAAAGTATTTTAAAAATTTAGAATGTAAAAACGATTTATATTTATACGAATTGCCCAAGCATTTGAGAACAAAATCAAAAGTGGCCTTTATGAGCTATGAAGTTAATGTTGGTGGCTATGCAAACGATAGCACAGGTATTTATGAGCCTATCATAAAAAATGCAGGGTTGTATATTTTGAGACAAAAAAACTACCGCTAACCATTTGGCAAGATTGTATTTTTTTGTGGTAGTAACAATATTTGAAGTAAGGAAAACTAATAGAATTGAGATGTACATCTTAGGAACGATACTTTTATTATTCTCCTTTTATGGCATGTTTATTTTTTTTCAAATTCTATATTATAGAATTGTAGTCACCAAATATTTTAAAATATAATGCAATCAAAGAGTAAAAACAATTATAAAGACATAAATACTATAATACAAAGAATGAGCATAATTTATCTTACAAAATATCCAATAAAAGAAGGAGACACACTAGAGAGTGTTGCCGAAAAATTAAATATTGAAACAGAATACTTAAAAGAGGTGCACAATGCTAAGGCTGGATTCTGGGATAAAATTAGAAGCAGGTTTCCTAAACACCTGACTGAGATTTATGTTTATTCGGATGTATTGGCAGAACAATCGCCTGAAAAAAAGAGAAAGAAAGAAATAGGGATAAACCTGGTTCCTATTCCGTTTTATACCCCAAAAACGTATGGCTATACGCTTGAAAATTATGAGGGAGATCGTCTAAAAAATAAGATTCATTATGAGGTAGATACGGTTTATAAAGAAAATGATTATAATTTAAAAATTATAGAAATAAATCGCAAACAAGTTTATATAAACCATAAAATGCCAGATGTTGCAATAGAACAACTCTTAGATAAAATTGCCCAAAACATGTTTCCTATCGCGCTGGAAATTAATGATAGCGGAGTGATAATAGCAATTGCAAACCATAAAACAATTAAAAAACGCTGGCTTGCTAATAAAGAGGAACTACTGCAGTATTATAAAAAAGAGCAATCAGATGCGATCATAAACAAAGCAGACATATACTTTAATAACGAAAAACAATTGATAGGAATGCTGTCAAATAACTGGTTTTTTAATCTGTTTTTTAAACCTATATATAATAATTCTCCTAAAATTCAATATACAACCAAAATACCCTTCTTGTCGAAGAGATTAGTAGAATATGAAATAAAACAAAACCTGGAAGATGTTTATACTAAGAGTGGTAAAGTAATGATCAATCATATAGGAAAAATAGCAGATCACCGAACTATTGACGAAGTTTTGCAAAACAAAACGGTATTGGAAAAAGAGCGCCCTAATATTCAATACATACAATCTGAGGGAAATGTACAATATAAACTCAATAGTGCTGATAATAGCATGTTTTCTATAATAGGAACTTTCAATACCAAAATGAGCAACGAAAAAATAAACAAAGTTCAGATAGAAATATATCAACAATAGATTTTTGTTTGAATTGAAAAAATAAAAAATTATGGCAGAAAAACACGTAGTTGTTCATGGAGCTACTTGCGAATGCAAGTTTAGCGAAACTCCTAAAACCGATATTTTACAGGTCAAAACCCACTCCAAACATTATGGTAATGACAAAGATGGGTCTAAAAAACTTATTGCTACTACTAAAGAAATTGGGCAGACTCTGGAGGCAAACACCTTTGGCAAATGCAAAAAGCAGCCCATGGGTTCTAGTTACAAGCCTTGCCAGGCTGTAATTACAGAGTGGAGTGGTTTTTATCAGGAAGTTACCCTCTCAAACCAGGGCAAAATTTTGCTTGAAGATAGTAAAGCCACCTGTCCAATAGGAGGGCCGGATTGCATAATCATAAAAAACCACGGACAAGTTGCGGAACTAAGCAAGCAAAATATAAAAAATACCAGTCCTGAAGTTGCAACCGAGTTATTTCCCGGCTTCGATTTGGATGATTCAGAAAATGATATTTTAAAAATACCTAATAATTTATAATACAAATTAGATGGAAAAACAAGTACACATCATACCCAAAAAGGTAGAGGCAGGACAAAAATACGATCCTAGACTAAACAGTTTAGTATTAAAAAAAGCAGAATCTTTTAATATAACAATAAAAGAGGTAGAGGAGTTAAAAAAACAAAAGCCCACAGCTCCTAAGCCCATAACCGAATTGTCTAAGGAGGAATATAATAAAATAAGCGAAACGGCAAGATGGAATTACGATGTTGATGTAATGCAATATAATATTGATGTAAAAAAATACAATGAAAAAATAAAGGTATATAATGAAAGTTTAAAAAAATTTGAGGACTTAAACTGGACCTGGCAATTAGTGAATAACGGAGTAGATCCCAATAAAATAACACATTATGCTGCTTTTGAAAAAGGCATTCATGAGCGTATCTCATTTCCTAAATTATTAGAAGGAGGAGGTATTGCGTGGCTTGAAGCCTGGCATGAAAAAGAAAAACCAAAAGGAATATCTCCCTTTGGGATGTATGTGCAGGCAGAAGGTGTTGCCCAAATTGTTCGTGCAGAATGGACTGATTTAAGATACAACACAATTAATCAGGGCACAACAGTAGCTTTTGGGTCTAAGGCTATATTGCATATTTATACTGCCGGACTTTATGGTCAGGAAGTTGAGGTGCATTTGGCAGATAGCGATATATTTACGCCTAATGACAAACTAAAAATTGCCGGAGAAGATTTTTTTACCCGTGAGGTAAAGGTTTATAAAGTAAAACCTAACGATATTAATAAAAAAGGTGTCTCAGGTATTCTAACAGTAGATAACGACCAGGTAGATTATGCACAAAAAATAGAAATAGAAGTAGTCCTTGATAATGCGTGGATAAAAACGGCAGGAGCCAATTTACAAATATATGCTGTCGTAAAATCTATAAAAACAGGAACTTTCTTTAAGGAGTTTAGCAGGAGTTATATACACGTTAGTGACGAGAAAAAAAGCATAACACCAGATCAGGAGCCAATTCCGGCTACCAATATGCCTTTGATTGTAGGGGATGTTGAGACTAATGTGGCCCATTTTCAGCATTGCAGGTATACTGCAATTGAGCTAGAATACGAAAAAGGCGAAAAAACTGAAACAGTAGAAATTTTTAAAGAAAAGCCTGGGATACTTTACAATCCCAATGTAGAAATAGGATTAATCGTAGGATCTGTGCCTAAAAAATTCTCAATCAAAGTGGATGAGAAAAGTGATACTGATGAATGTCGATTTCATGAAAAACCTAATGATCACGGAAAAAATATTTTTACTTTTGATAAAGCTAAATTGCCTAAAAACATAAGTATTACTAAGCATGAGCCTAAAAGTATCGAAGGAACTGCTTTTTTTGAGTTTGATCTTGCTGATTTACCAAAATATTTCTGGTTATCTGACGACAATTCAAAGGCTATATCTAAAGTGCCTATCACAGCAGCTACTTGTAGGCATCAACACAATATTTTATTAAAAGTCGTACCAGAAATAGAATGGACAATCAATTTTCTTTATAATACTCAAGATCCTGTTTGGTATGGTCAATCTAGTCCTACGTATGATATTTACGGAACAGAAAAAACAGCAGTAAGGGATAATACTTCAATAGGGGATATCAGAGGTGCCCAAAATAGAGTAGCATTAGCTGATTTAAAAAGAGAAGAAAATCTAAATAATGCAAATGCAAGAGACGGAAAGAAAAAAATAGCAACAACAGCTAATAGGCATTTTGGAGATGCAAAATCAAATTTTGGCCTATCAGTAAAAGCGGTATATGACAATGGTAAAAGTCAGGAATTAAGTTTTAAATTTGCTGAAAATTACCGCAAAACATTATCTGCTTTAAAATCTATTTACGATCTGGTAGATAAGATCGCAGGAGCAAAAGAAGCTCGAGAAGCTTCTGAAAGTTTACCGCCTTCCTTATTAGGAAGAAGGAATATGATGAGTCTTTCGCTATTACCACCTGCACCATCTGTTGGTGTAAGTTGGAAATATAATAATATAGATAATCGGTTAGGAATCGAATTAGCAGGGAAAGCAAAAATAGCTCCTTTAATAGGCGGAGACTTAAAGATAGATGTTTTGGCATTAGCAGATAAGATACCTTTATTTGGTAAACTTGTTACGGCATTAGATTTAACCACTTGGTTGGTAGAAAAAATTGCAATGAATACGCTTAGCATTAACTATAGAATAGATCTTACTTTTTATGCTAATCTTGCGTTGGAAGAAGCTTTTGTAAAATACAACGAAGCAAAAGAAAAAGGGAAGCGCTTAGATGCTGATTTAAAAATTTCTGGAACATTGGGTGGTAAACTAGAATTAGAAATGGGAGTAAAATTAAGCTTAACACAGATTACAGCAAAACCCAAAATCGAATTTGAAGCTGGAATTAAAGGCGATTGTTATTTTAAAATAACAGCAAGCCCAAATGCAAATTATGATAACATAATAGACTGGACGACTAAATTTTCGGGGCTAATTGTCACGGTATATTATAAAGTTAAAGTGACTAGCCAAAAAGATAATAAAGTTCCTAAAAAATTAAATCCATTTGAGTTAATCCCTAGTTATAGCGGTACACCAATTAGTATGAAATATGGCGAAGGTGCTGAGAATAAATTTTAACAATATCAGTATGTAATTACATGAAAAAGATAATATTATTAAGTTTGCTTGTCTACAATATGGCAGGCTGTCAAGAAAACAAAAAATCTTATAACAAAATAAACAAAGAAGAAAATAAAATGATGAGTGCAACCCAACCGATATATGCTATAAAAGTTCATTCAATAGGCCTATTTGAAATCTATGTTAATGGAATTTCGATTTATTCCTATAAAGATAAAGAAGCTTCAATTGTTACATTACCAATTAATAGCAACATCTTGGCTTCTGGAGCTCAAACTGTACAAATAATTTTACAGTCAGAAGATAAACTAACCAAAAATGAATTGCAAAATTATTCTTTTAAAATTGTACAATATAATGGTTTTGATTCTCCAGATGTAAAAGTTGTAGAAGAATGTACTTTCAACGAAAGTTTATCAAAAGACAAATACACACACACACAGTCTTGGACTTTTAGAGCTATGGTACCATATAATGTCACTGGCTGGACTAATTCAGTTGATTTGAAGAAACAAAATAATGATGAATTATTAAATGAAGTACAACAGTTTTATCAAAAGACTTGGAATATAATAAATTCAGGTAACTATGCTGAATACTATAAAATTATTAATAAGAGACATCAAGAAAATTTAATTGCTTTTTACAATTCACCTGAAGTCAATGAGGAGCAAGATGAAATAAAGCAACGAGTGCTTGATGCTAAAAGTAAAATGCATCCAATTGATTTTTCTAAACTGCATTTAAAGATATATAGTGATGGTCATCTGGCTACACTAGAAGATAAGGACGGTTTTTCTCCTCTATCATATGAAACAGATCAATATACCGATTATTTTGGGTTTATATTATATCGCACAAAACCTGATGCACCATTAGAGGTAATAAGATAAAATGAAGCGGTTAATTACCGCTTTTTTTCAAATTAAAAAGCAACTAGAAGGTTATTGTTACTTTAAAATTACAGCAAGCCCTAATGCTAATTCTGACAATATGTTAGATTGGACAACAAAATTTTCAGGATTAATTATTACAGGCTATGTTAAATTAACTTTAAAACAGGATTCAAAAAATAAGGCCCCAAAAGCATTCAATCCATTCACTTTAATTCCAAGCTATACAGGCACACCTATTAGCATGAAATTTGGTGAAGGAAAAGAAAATAATTTTTAGTATAATAAAAAAACATATGAATAAGTTAATTTTAATTGGAATACTTGCGTTTAACGTATTAAGTTGCCAAAATAAAGAAAAGAATAATATTAGACATACAATCAAAAAGAATGACACAATGAATGAACAGCCAATTTACACCCTCAGAATATCAACTGCAAATCCTCATGAAATATATGTAAATAATATGCCTTTAGAGAGAGATTATAGTAGTGGGAGCTCTACTGTTGAGTTACATATTAACAATTTTATTTTAAAAAGTGGTATTCAGTCTATAGCAATAGTTTTGTTACCAGAAAATGGTAAAGTTTTAGTAGATAAATTAGGGATAGATTATTTCGACGTAAAAATTTATAAATATCCTAACGGTTTATTAAATATGTCTCCTGAAGACAGAATACTAATAAAAGAGTTTACTTTAAAAGAATTTGGAGAATCACCATTAGTTTCTAAGGAAATTTCATTTGAAGCTATAGTTCCTTATAAAGTAGAGGGATGGTCGGGTTCTGTCGATTTATCCAAGGAAAATCTAGATAATTTAATCTCTGAAACAGTAAAAACTTATAATGATTTCGGTAATTTATTAAAAGAAAAAGATTACAAAGTATTTTTTGATAAAACAAGAAATAGGGACAAAGAGACAGATATAGATCTTTATTTAACTAGTGAACAAATAGATGACAATAGAATAGAAACAATTAATACATTTAAAAAAATTGTAGATGTTATTCCACTTGAAAAATATAAGATGAGATTTTATGGTAATGGTAAAATTGTAGCTTTAGTGCGTATAGATAAAGATTTTAATGGAGAATCTGCTTTGCAAGCAGTTTTAAAAGATGAAAGCACACAAATCTTCGAACTTTTGCTTCATCGCCCAAAGCCTGGCGCTCCATTACAAGTAATAAGATAATCATATTTATAACATATAAAATTCACAACTAAGGTTGTTTTAATGAGTTTGCTTCTAGTTAATATAGTAAGTTGTCAAGAAAAAAACTTTAGTAAATTAAAAAAAGGAAAGTAAAAAATATAAGTAACCAATTCCAGCTACCAATATGCCCTTGATTGTAGGGAATGTTGAGACTAATGTGGCGCATTTTCAGCATTGCAGGTATGATAGCATTAAGCTCGATGGTACCTCTGTTTTTGATTCTAACAATATTTATCAACGAATAAAAACGACAATCGATGTAGAAGTTATTGCAGGAAAGAAAAAAACTCGCTATCTCGATTTTGATTTTCAAACTGCAGAATGCGAAAATAAACCTGTCAAACACATTAACAAAGAACTTAAAGTACTTAGCATTCCAAAAGATTATGAGTTAAAAATTGATCCTAGTGCAACCGCTGTGCATCCCGCAAAAGAAGAAGATAAGCTGGTAAAGATTAGTTCAGGCAGTAGTAATAATTTAACGTATTTGGGCGGGATAAAAACAACCCAAAAAGAAGAGGTAAACAAAGAAAAAGGAATAATAACCGTAAAACAAAATCAAATAGAGTTTGATGCGTTTTATAATTATAATATTTCTATGGATAGCCCTGCTAGATATATTGATGTTGCAAAATATTTTTGGCTTGGTAATCTCGAAAAAAAAGGCAAACTTTCAAAAATAAAAGCACTCGCTAGCACTTGTGCTTTTCAGCAAAATGTAAATATTTCTATTTATCCAGACATAAAATGGAGTCTTATTTTTGGATTTAATGTTAAAGAAGATCAACTAAAAATACTTATTCCTTCTTGGGATCAGAAAAAAACAATTGAAAAATACAGTTGGGATGGCAACAAGTTTACAGATAAACTTCAGGCAAAACTCAATACTGAGACTAATGAAGATGCCAAGAGAGAAATACAGCAAAAAATAGATAATGAGAAGAATAAAAAAGAAACTTTAGACAAGATAAATCAAAAAACACTTGATAGTTATAAAAAAGTATATGGTGAAGCAAAAGCCGCTCCTACTATAGATAGCCCCACAACCAAGAAAGGAAAACTATCGACTTTACTCAAAATCATGAAAGATGTAGATGTGTCCATAAAAGCACAAATATATGAAGACACTGAGCTAGAGCTTACAAGAGATTTTTTGGAAAACACAGTTGCTTTAGCAAAACAGTACAAGGGCCTTTTTGATATGGTAAAATGGGTGTCTGAAATCATCGAAGGTAAAAATGATACACCCAAAAATAAAGCAGAGGGAGACAAAGAGATAAATGGTCTCTTAAGTGATGCACAAGCAAGATCAAGAATCAAAGGTCTCGAAGAATCACTCGCTCGATCTACACAAGAAGTAGAGATCTTGTTTCCTGAATTTAAAATTGGAGCTGATTGGCAATTTGAGCTTGTCGATGGCCAAAAATACCCTGACTTGGCAGGACGCTCAGGATTGGGCTACAATGTTGTTTTTATGGCAAGCCCATTAATAGGAATGAAAATTACGTGGCATATTCTTGATTTGCTTTGCCGCAGACACCCCATTGCCTATGCTGTACTGGCAGCTGTAAAAACTTTACTCGCTGCTTTAGGAGATAATCCTGATGGTATAGTAGTAGATTTTTGGGTACAAGGACAAATAAGTACTGATTTAAGTTATAAAGGCAACACACTGGCAGACCCCAAAAAATAATAGCCAAGGGCGATGCGCACATTACAGCAGGTGTTGAAATTTCTATAAATATTAAAGGAAAGATAATTTCAGGAAAATATACTGCTGTCGCAGAGGTGCGTGTTGGTGCCAAAGGAGAAGTAGGTTTGGGTATTGTTGGCACTTTAGGGGTCGATGACCAAGGGATTTGGATGCAATCTAGCCTAGTTTTTGATGGTATAAAATTAACTTTTACAGCTGTGATTGGAGCTAAAGTTAAAAAAGAGGTATTGCAAAAAGATGGAACTGTAAAAGAGGTAGATATTATAGATGGTGAGAGTAAAGTAGAGATAGAAATAACAATGTTAGAGCATACTTTTGAGTCTGACAAATTTTATTTAAAATAAAGATTATGAACAAGTACATTATAAAAACAATAGCAATAGCAACTATTTTAATAACTCTTAACAGTTGCGCACAAAACACTAAAAAACAGAAAAATATGAGTACCGAATATAGAGATAAAATAAAAAATAATTATAAAAATGTAAAATCGTACGATTATAATCCTATATATCAATTACGTTATCAAAGTTATAATTGTCCCATGGAAGTTTATATTAATGATGTTTTGGTTGTTTATTTAGCAGGTGGAGGTAGATCTGCAGGTGAGCAAATTGTACAAGTACCTGATTATATTCTTAAAAGTGGAATACAAAGTTTTAGAGTGAAAATTTATCCTTTGTTAGATAAAAATAAAAATTTCGAAAAATTTGTTTCTAGAGATGCAGAACTAAAATTAAGAGTAACGTATCAAGATTACGAAAGAGAGAAAAATGGGAAATATACTGAAGTTATTAAAGCTGAATTACCCTTAATAGACAAAGATTTACCATTTATAGAATTAGAAGGCAAATTTAAAGCAGTGGTGCCATATGTTTTAGAGGGTTGGAGTCAGGGCGTTGATTTAAGTAAAGAAAATCCTGAAAAATTAGAAGAAGAAGTGATAGTTAAAATGAACGAAATTGCCGATTTGTACCGAAATGAAGACATTGAAGGATTGGCAAGAGAACAATATAATAGAGTAAAAGAAATAGATCAAGCTTTTTATTTTACTACCAAAGAAAATTCAGAAGAATGGGAAACAGAATTAAAAGATGATTTTAATCAATCAATTGGTGTTGAAGTTGTAGAAGGTAAAATGAAAATAATGGGCGAAGGAAGATTAGTGACAATTTTAATTGATAAAGGCCCTTTTTACAATAAAGCAGTAATAAGAAGCGAGACAAAAGATACTTATGTTGTTTACCCTCAATATTTTTATCGCCCCAGCCCAGGAGCAAAACTCGAAATTATTAGATAAATATGAAATCGATTTGTAAATTTTTCTTGTTTTTTAGTGTGTTGTTGTTGCAAAACAGTTGTGCACAAAATACTAAAAAACAAGATAATATGAGTACAGAATATATTACTAAAGTAAGAAATATATACAAAGACATTAAAAAATATGATTATAACCCAACTTATCAACTTAAAGTAAATACTAATCTTTGTACTTACGAAATTTATATAAATGATATACTTGTCGATTTTTCTTTTACAACTGGTAGAACAGCTGGAGAACAAAATATAGATATTCCTGAATATATTCTTAAGAGCGGAATACAATCAGTACGTTATGTTGTTTATCCAAAAGCTATAAAAAATGGAGTTTTAGAGAAATTTGTAGATCATGATGCTGAATTTAGTTTGCGAATTGTACATGGAGAATACTATAAAACAAAATTTGAAGATTTTACTGAAGATTATCATTCAACATCCTTGAAAATAAACAAAGATTTACCTTTTATAGAAATTGAAGGAAAATTTACGGCAACAGTTCCTTATACTTTAGAAGGCTGGAGCAAAGGCGTAGATTTAAGCAAAGAAGATCCTGAAAAGCTAGAAGAAGAAGTAAAAGGAAGAATGAAAGAAATTGCGGATTTGTACCGAAATAAAGATATTGAAGGATTGGCAAGAGAGCAATACAAGAGAGTAAAAGAAATAGATCAAGCTTTTTATTTTAATACCAAAGAAAATTCTGCGGAATGGGAGAGCGAATTGCAAGAAGCTCTAAATGAGTCAAAGAGTGTAGAATTAATAAACGGAAAAATGAAAATTATGGGCGATGGAAAATTAGTTACTGTGTTGATAACTGATGGTTCTTTTAGAAATCAATCCATAATTCGTAGTAGAGTTGAAGGAGGTTATTCTGACTTTTATCCACAATATTTTTATCGCCCACGAGCTGGTGCTAAGCTTGAAATCATTAGGTAAATATGAAATCAATTTATAAATTTTTCTTGTTTTTTAGTGTGTTGTTTTTGCAAAACAGTTGCGCACAAAATACCAAAGAAAAGAAGACCATGATAACCAAAGAACAATACAAGAGTATATCCAAAGAAGTAAAAAAATACGATTATAACCCAACTTATCAACTTAAAGTAAATACTAATCTTTGTACTTACGAAATTTACATTAATGATATGTTGGTTGATTTTTCTTTTACAACAGGAAGAACGGCTGGTGAACAAAATATTGATATACCCCAATATATTCTTAAGAGTGGAATTCAATCAGTACGTTACGTTGTTTATCCAAAAGCTATAAAAAATGGAATCTTAGAGAAATTTGTAGATCATGATACTGAATTTAGTTTGCGAATTGTATATGGAGAATACTATAAAACAAAATTTAAAGATTTTATCGAAGATTATCGTGCAAAATTACCTAAAATAGATGATGATGTTCCATACATAAAAGTAGAAGAGAATTTTACAGCAAAAGTTCCTTATGAATTAGAAGGCTGGAGTAAAGGAGTAGATTTAAGCAAAGAAGAGCCTAAAAAACTAGAAGAAGAAGTGTTAGAAAAATGCAATAATGTTAAAGATGCATTTAATAATAAAGATGTTAATACAATTGCAACAATGATATATAAGAGAGAAAAAGAAATAGCTCAAGCTTTTTTTTTCGATTCAGAAAGTAATGGTAATTATAACAATGGTTGGAAAGAATTAGAAGAAAAATGTAATGCACTAATTGAAATGAAGCCAATAGATAATTACTCTATGAAAATATTAGGTAATGGGAAAGTTGTATGTTTATTGAAGAATGAAGGTAAACTAAAAAATTTCCCTGTTGTTTATGGAACCACTGGTGAAAAATTAAGATTTTATGGATTATTTTTTTATCGCCCAAGCCCAGGAGCAAAACTTGAAATTATTAGATAATGATAACCTTTTCATTAAAGAAATACAGTTTTTATTTTATCACCACTTTTATTTACAGTGTTAGTTATGGTATCTTATATTTAATTATGTTTTATTCCGAAAAAATTAATGTAGGAAATGAATTAGATATAATGGATCTACTCTGGTTCCAAGTAATCGGCACATTTATACTCATCTTTTTTTCATTCTTGAATCCAGTAAATGCTTTTTTTAGTGCTAAAGAAGGTATTGAGCAAAGAAAAAAGCTAAACCAAAAGTATTATGATTATTGGGGTGTTAATATCATAAAGCTAGATAATAGTATGGCTGTATTTCTAATTTCAGGCATGATTTTTTTAGTTAGTTTTATTGCTGTATCCATATTTCTATTAATTCTATATTTTATAAGCCCTGCAATAATTGATATTTTAAAGTTCCCATTTGATTTAATGAAAAATATAAATCAATCTGAATTGTATTATGGAATTTATGTTTTCTTATTTCTAAACGTTGGATACATTCTCTCAAATCCTGAAAAATCTTTCGGAACATATAATTTAAAGTTCTATTTGTATCTGCGTAGTTGCATAGCTGCTGCAGGATTTAGTTTTTTGTTTACAGTTCTCAATGGATTATTTTATATAATTTTTATGAATGCAGACTCATTTGATTTCGAAAATAAACTAAAAATAGCTTTTGTGCTTTTTTTTAATGTGAGTTTGCTTTATAATTATTATTTAGTAGAGAAAGGCGAATTATACTTAGAGGAAAAAGAATAATCAGTTATATATAAGCCCAGTTTTAAAAGGTGGTAATGTAAACTTAAAGAATAATAAACCTTTATTTGAAATAGGAGGACTATAGGAGAAGAGGTAAATCTTTTTGAATTACAAATTTGTAAAAAAATATTTGATATCATGAAAAAAATAATGGTTCTATTATTAATTAATTACAGCATTGGAGGTTGTGCACAAAAAGAAATAAAAAAAGAAGACATTATTAATAAGGAAAACGTAAAAAAAGTAGCAAACATTTATAAAGAAGTAAAAAAGTACGATTATAAACCTAGTTATACACTGCATATTGAAAAGGTTTCCAATTTTACTTTCGAAGCCTTGGTAAATGATGAACAATTGATAAAAAATTATAATTCAAAGAATTTTACAGGTTCTATGCCAATTAATGAAGCATTGCTACATTCTGGAAAACAAAAACTAACAATCCGGATGACCCCTTTAAAAGATGATGATTTTATTATGGCAAAGGAAATTGACATGGAAAATATAGCATTGAAGCTTAGTATTAATTATGGAGATTATGGAAAAGAAAAAGTAAAAGATTTTAAAGAAGCTCTAAGATATGAATTACCCAAGCAAAAAGGTAAATTACCCTATTATGAAGTACATCTAGAATTTGATGCTCCAATAGTTCCTTATGAGAATGATGTAGAAGGATGGAAAAATGGTGTTGATTTAACCAAAGAAGACAAAGACAAACTTTTGAAAGAAGTAGAGGACTTCTACAAAGAAATGATAGGATATTATGATGCCAAGGATGTAAATGCTATAGCGGGAAAATATTATAAAAGGCAATTAGAATTAGATAAAGTGGGATACAGAAATCAGCCCGAAGATTCTCAAATGCTGATAGATGGATGGGTAAAACATGTAAATGATATTAAGCCATTTGTGTTTGAGGATTACGCCATGCGATTTTATGGAAACGGAAAAATGGTTGCCTTAGTAAGAACAGATAAATATTATTTTAATTTTTCAAACTTAATACGGGAAGATGCAGAAGGTAACTTTCAAACTTATGCAATGTATCTTTACCGTCCCAAAGCTGGAGCTCCATTAGAAGTGATTAGATAAGCATGAATTCAATTAAAAACAAATTCAGCTTTTTTTTCATTACGACAGTCATTTTTAACTTAAGTTATTCCATTCTTTATCTATTTAAATTTTATTCTAAAGATTTTTATACAGATGAAGGGGCTGATATTATAAATTTATTATTTTTTCAAGTATCATCTATTATTTTACTTATTTTTTTTTCAATATTGAATCCTTTAAAAATATTTATTAGTGCAAAAAGGGGAATAGATAATAGAAAAAAACAAAATAAAAAATATTTTGATATTATGAGCTATAACATTATATTATTAGACAATGCGTTAACACCATATTTAATTACCATTTTATTTATTTTTTTCTTCTCCTTAATTCTAATTGGATTTGTATTAATTATTAACTATTTGGGGCTTCCATTTTTAGAAGTACTAAAATTTCCATTTAGATTTGCGCGGAATGTAAATCAATCTGAATTGTATTATGGTGTTTATAGTTTTTTATTTTTAAACATAGGTTATATTCTTTACAATCCACAAAAATCTGTAGAATCATATTTATTAAAATTCAAAGTTTATCTCAACTCTGGAATTATAGCATTTTGTTTATGTGCATTTTTTATTTTATTTAATATAATTTTTTATTTTTCAGGAAACGATATAAATAATGACATATTTACAGATAAAGCAAAAATTGCATATGCAATGTTTTTTAATGTAGCTTTTATAGCAAATAGTTATTTAGTTGAAAAGAGGTATTTAAGCATAGAAGAATGACCAAGTAGATTATGCACTTATGAAAATACTTGTATGTTTTGCTTTTTTATTTTCTTGTGCACAAAAAGAAGAAAAAAAGACATACAGAATCGGGAAAATATAGAAAAAGCAGCAAACATTTACCTTTCAAAATATAAAGAACAATTAGAAGTATTTAATTATAAATTACAAAATGCTAAAGGAGAAAATTAAGATAGAGGAAGTTGTTTTTGTAAAAAAAGCATTCAACAAAAGTTTGTGGAAATCAATAATTGTCATGCCTTTTATTCTAACGTTTTTGTTTCTACCGTTTTATTTTTTATTATTTTTTATTGGCTTGTTTATATTCCACGGTCATTTAGATAATTTATTATCTCTTTATATATACTCTATTTTAGGAGTAGTGATTGTAAATTTTTTATATGGAAAAATTATTATCAATAAAAGGATTACCAATAAAAAAATATACAAAATAACAGAAGATTTTAGTATTCAGAGAAAAAATAGTTATACTCATACTTCTGAATATGAGTCTGACAGTCATTATTTTAGATTGTATCTAATAAATAAGGATGATCAAAAAAAAGGTATTTATATAAGTGAAGTGGATTATAAAAAAGTAAAAGAATATGAAGTAATAACAATTACATATTTTGAGACAGTAAATATTATTATAAAAGCTGTTTGTAATAATCAAGAATTGAAGTACGCGCGTTTTTTTACCATAAGAAATTGGAATTTCTGGTAATTATGGGATGGTTGCGAAGTAAGAATTTATTCAAATGGTAGACTTGTTCGTTTTATAAGTAAAACTAGGAGGAAAATGGAAATATTAATCATGAAAAAAATAATGGTTCTGTTGTTAGTTAATTACAGCATTGCAGGTTGTGCACAAAAAGAAATAAAAAAACAAGAAAACATCAGTACAGAATACAGAGAGAAAATTAAAAATATTTATAAAGATGTTAAATCATACGATTACAATCCTATTTACCAGCTAAAAGTAAACACAAATTTATGCACATATGAAGCCTACGTAAATGACGTTCTGGTAGATTTTTCATTTACACCTGGAAGAACTGCCGGAGAGCAAAATATGGATATTCCCCAATTTATCCTTAAAAGCGGCAAGCAAACTAATTAAAAAATTATACAAGTTAAAAATCAAATAATTTTAAAAAACAAATGAAATTAATCATCATCATTCTATTATCAATAATAAGTCAAATTGGTAATGCCCAAGAGTATAAAAAGATAAATTCTTCAAAACTTATTTATAAAAGTAATGGATTCTTTGCAAAAAATTCCGTTTCCATTACGAACAAAGATGGGTCAAAACTACCAATGGGTTTTTACGAAACGAAAATAGAGAAAGAAAAAGTTCCAATCCAGTTTTACATTAGCTCAAAAGGGAATGTTGATGGGCTTTTCATAATATATTATTACAATAAGTCATTTTGCAAAACGATCTTGAAGGAAGGGGCATGGCAAAGTGACGTTTATTTTGATTCCGCAGGAAAAACAATGGATAGCTTACATATAAAAAACAAGAATATTGAAACTTACAATGATATGCTAAAAAAATGGGAAACTAAATCTCAGCTAGTTTCTGTACATTACTACTTTGATGAAAAAGGTCAGATATTTAAAGAAAAAGGCAAGATTTATAAAGAAACTTATCAAGGCCTTAAACACGATTTAAAAATATACGATTATTATGAAAACGGTGCATTGGAGACAGATGAAACCTGTTTCTATTATCGCAAAGAATATGATAGTTTGGGAGTGTTGACACAACAAATCGACTATAATTGGAAAACAAGAGAAATCCAAACTTTAGGTTATGAAAATGGGAAACTTGCAATAAAAAAGGTGGAATTTGATGAAGATCAAATTTGGAATCCAGACGGAACAATTAACAAGAGCAAAAAAACTCACAAGCGAAACCATATCAGTAAAAGTTATATAATAGAAACAGAATACTATCCAAGCGGAAAAATTTATCGATATAAGAAAAATGGGGAATCTAAAGAATATACAGAAGATGGAAAGGAAGTGATATATAGTCAAACAGTAAAAGGGGATCCCGAAATGGATAATGAAACCGAGCCTACTGCTGATGAAGATTTAGAGAATAAAGTATACCAATCAGGAGCATTAGAAATAAAGCCAGAATACCCAAACGGTATTGATGCTTTGTATAAATTTTTTCATGATAATTTTATAATGCCAGAGGAGGAAGGACTGCAAGGAACAGTTTATCTTTCTTTCATCGTCGAAAAAGACGGCTCACTATCAGATATTAAGATTCTCAGAGATATTGGATACAGTACAGGACAAGAGTCTGTTCGGGTTTTGCGTAAATCTGAAAAATGGATTCCCGGAGAACAGAAGGGCAAAAAGGTAAGGTGTCTCTATACCCTGCCTATTAAGTTACCATTGCAATCAAAATAATGGCAATGTTAATATACATTTCTAATTTCAATACTCTTTTTAATTACTCGTCAACATATCATTCTTATGAATTTTGCAATGATAATGGTAAATGTAGTGAATGTACAGCAGGAGCTGTAGTATGTAGTGGCAGCTCCAGCTCACATGCTCTAGACTGCTAATTATTAACATAAAATGAAGCCAATATACTTTCTATTATTTCTATCATTATTTATGTCTTGTAAAATAAGTATAGATTACGGAAAACCAATAATTCCTGTTTTGAAAAATTTAAAAGACTGGAAAGCTTATTAAAAAGAATATGTAAGGTGGGTAACTTTTTCTCCAGTTTTTGTTTGCATATTCATTTCTTTATTATTTGTTGTTAATTCTTGCAAAGAAGAGGTTGTTCAGGAAGTTGATTCATGATCTACAATGTTTGGTCATGGAGGTGTATTATTGTGGAAATAGGGCCAAGATAAAGTAGTTAAATAGTAATGAACTTTGTAAATTTTAAAAAAAATGGAAACGATAAGAGAAAGCAAATAAATCCAGTTTGTCTTATTTAAAAAATAATATCATCAACCCCGCTCCCCGAAGACTTCTTATGAAAGCTGTGCGAATTTCTCCCGACTTCGCACCCGCAATCTGAATCAGACATTGTTTTGCAGATCTTAAATAACAAAAAAAGCTCCAGATTTCTCTGAAGCTTTTATCTTAGTAGCGGGAACAGGACTCGAACCTGTGACCTTCGGGTTATGAGCCCGACGAGCTGCCTACTGCTCTATCCCGCGATGTTTCGGGTGCAAAGATAAGCAGTATATACGGTTATCCAAAGAAAAATTGAAAATATTTTTTAAAGTACTATTAAATTTAGCAATTTATTGATAAACAGTTGTTTGTGTGTTTTATAAAGTGATTTAAGAGACAGAATCACTTTTATAATTTAGTAATTCCTGATAAGGATTGCCTTTTAAGCCTAATAAAAAACCAAAAGCAGGTTCGGTTTTGTAACCTTTTTGTTTGAGTTTAATAATTTCTAATCTAAAACTTTCATTGTTCGACTGCAAAATCTCATGTTCTATAATCATATGTTTATACCCGTTTTGATTTTTGGTGGGAATATTTTGTCCAAAGATTTCAATTTCAAAAAGCTCTATTTTAAAATTTGCTATGACTGTTTCTGCATTGTCAATTATTGTTTCTCTAATTGTGAATCCATTTTTATTTCCAAAAATAGATTCCAATTTTTCAATAAAATCTGTTTTGTTTTCACAGTAGCAAATAATGTCGAGATCACTGTTCTCGATATCAATATTTATCGGAATGGTTCCAACTAAAATGGGTTCAAATTCAGCAATGTTTGCTAAGACATTGTGTTCTGTCAGTATTTTATAAGCCAGAACCTGTTTTTGATTTCCATTTTTTAATATTCTATCTTAGTAAAGTCTGTCATTATTTACTATAATTTTTTTCTTCTTTAATTTCATGTTCTATCCTTTTATTAATGTTGACTTTAGCATTGGTGAAAACAAAAATTATGGTTTTGTATTCACGGGCGTTTGGATTAGTAATTTCTCTAGTAATTTTTGAATGTTCAAAATAAGGACTTGTCTCTTTAAATTCTGTGCTGTTTTCCTCAAATTCCTTAATCCGGATTAGGTTTTTATATTGTACATCAAGATTAAACCAGTTTACATAATCGGCATTAAAAGAAACAGCTTTAATTCTCTTTTTTGTGTAATAATTAATAGCACCAGCCTGACCATAATTGTCACAAAGTACGAGGGTTTTCTTGGGATTTGGGATTTGGTCATAAATAGAATCTGTTTTGCGGGCAAGCTCTTTCCAGCCTAACATATCGGCAAAATCTTGTGGCAATTTATGATCTTTTCCATCTTCCCAGCGAAGCATTCCCAATTTTTTATATTTTTCCGGATGGCTGACAATATATTCCGGACTTTTATTTGGAAAAGCTAAATTGTACATCGGAATAAAAAGCAACAACGGAATCAGGATAAACACGGGCTGCAAATAACGTTTCCAGCCTGTTTTTAGAATTTCGGAAAGAAAAACGGATCCAAAGGCAATATAAATTGGATATAAACCAATTGCATAATAAGCCTTTGCCTTAAAGTATAAAAAGACTGCCAATGTGAAAATAATTGATGCAAAGAAAAATTTATATCTTTTAAAAGGTTTGAAGAATAACAAAGAATATAACGATGAAAAAATCACTAATAGTGAACCAATAAAAAACAATAATTGTTCTTTAAGAAACCCTAAACGATCTACATTTACCAATTGTGTTTCGGCCAATTCCTTCATGTGATGTACAATTGGGAATTCATTATTGTATTGCCATAAAAGATTCGGCAGAATTAATATCAATCCTAAAATTAAGGCTAAAAAAAGTTTTTTTTCGGTCAATATTTTTCTTTGTTCAGAAAGTAATAACGCCGGAAAAAGACCAATAAGCAGAAAAAGAATGTTGTATTTATTTAAAAAACCAAAAGAAAAAATGACAGCACCAACATAAAACCATTTTTTTTCTTCGGTTGTGACATATTGAATAACAACATAATAAAAAGCTGTCCAACACAAAACATCTAGTGAATTGGGTTGATAAAGCATGTTAATTCGCAACAATGATGAAAACACAATACAAGTTGCGCCTAAAAGTAAAGCGTATAAATTTCCTTTAAGAACTTCAATAGTTTTCCAGACTACTATGAGTGTTAAAACGCCAAATAGGGCAGGGAAGAATTTGACCCAGAAAACAGAATTTCCAAGTAAAAAAATAATATACGAAAACCAGGAAGTAACTGGTGGAACCGACAAATAACCCCAGGCTAAATGATGTGCCTGATCGAGGTGAAGGTATTCGTCACGCTGCAAATCATATTCAGGACTTAATAATATATATTGTAAAGCAAATTTTAAAATTACAAATCCGATTAAAATTATGGTTTTTTTGGTCATTGAGCGTTTGGTTTTTATGACTAAAGTTTTTGGTTTTAATTTCTTTAGCTAATATATAATTTATTTTAAACCGAAACTAAAACCAGGATTTTGCAGGAATAAATCAAACAAATAAGATATTTTGCAATTGTACTAAAATGTGGTTTTACATCATTTTTCCTTCTTTGGCATATTCTTTTTTAATTCCCTGAAGCAAGTGATCAAGGTTGATACTTTCGTTCTCATCTTCTAATGTTCTCAAACAGGCATATTGAATTATATTGACAATATTAGCGCCGGTAATATCATATTTTTTTGAAATCTCATTAAGATTTACATCTTCGGCAATTCTAATTCCCTTTGGTAAATTATTCTCCCAAAGTTTTAAGCGTTCACCATAAGAAGGCACTTCAAACTCAATAATAGATTGAAATCTTCGCGTGAAAGCTGTATCAATATTTGTTTTAAAATTAGAAGCCAAAATTACCAATCCGGGATGATTTTCAATACGCTGCAGCAAATACGAAACTTCCTGGTTAGCGTATTTATCGTGCGCATCCCTAACATTTGTTCTTTTTCCGAAAACAGCGTCGGCCTCATCAAAAAAGAGAATCCATTCCTTATCTGTAGCTTTGTCAAAAAGAGAAGAAAGATTTTTTTCGGTTTCACCAATGTATTTTGAAATCACCGTAGATAAATCAATTCGGTATACATCTCTTTTGGTGTATTTTCCAAGCAGAGAAGCCGTAAGTGTTTTTCCGGTTCCGGGCGCACCGTGAAACATAACCCTGAACCCTGGTTTTATCTTGGCTTTCATATCCCATTCGTGAAGTAAAATCTCGTTGAATTTGAGCCAGGTTTCTATTTCCTTAATTTGATTTAAAGTGGAAGAATTAAGTACCAGATCTTCCCAATCTAGTTGGGTTTCGATTAATTGAGCAGGGAAAATGCTGCTAAGCTGAGGTTTTAAAATTTTTCCGGTTATAAATTTTTCGATGTATTCGTCTTCCAAAATCAGCAAGCCGCTCAATTTAGGTTCACCATATGGAACAGTTTCTATTTTGATAATTCTTTTTTGATATAAAAATGACTGGTTGTGTAAGTAATTGTAGAACGAAATCCGGTCATCTAAATTATTTCCTGCAATTAAAAACTGAGCCGTTTCACCAGTAGGTAAAATTCCACGATGGTTTTTCGTTTTAATTCCACCAAACTCTGGTAATTCACCACCATTGGGTAAATAGTCGGCAATAAGGGAGCTTAAGAAATCAGGTTTTATATGAGGAACTAAAGCCAATCCCAGCAAGAGTATATCGGTTTCAGTAAGATTATTTTCGACGATAAATTCGTTGATAAATCCAGTTGCATCAAGCTGGCTTAATACGGGTTTTTCCACCATTAGGTTTTCGGCCTGAAAAAGTGTGTCAAGCTGAAACGTAAATTGGTTTTTTAAGTGGGTGAATACATTTTCCATTTTTTAGACTACTAAGGATTCGATTGAGAAAAAATCTATTTTTGATTGTTTATAATTTCTGATTCTGTTCATGACAGCGTTTCCGTTATGCGAACCATCAATATTGGTATTGCCTTCAATAGTTTCAATAATATCGCTATGAACTGCCGTTACAATTCCGGTATGAAACCAGTCGTTTGTTGTTTTTTGAATCAGAAATATATCTCCGGGTTTTATCAAAGCCGGATTAGTTCTTGCCGCCTGATAACGGGTTAATATTTTTTTCTGAATTCCTGTCACACCAACAGTATCGCAGCTGTAGGTTAGCGGCATTAGCGTTTTGAAGTTTTTTCCCTGAATAGAAGCTGCCTGATCAATTATTGCCTGAACAAATCCCATGCACCAAAACCAGTCGGCTCCTTCATTGCCATCCATATAACTTCGAACCCAGGGTCCCATATTGCTTTGATTGTTGATTACGAGTTCAAAAGGATGACTTTTGAGATGATTTTTTGCTGTATTTACTATTAACTCTCTCAAATTGCTACCTGATACAGAATCTTCAAAAGCTTTTTTGAGTGGCGAAACCAGTATATCGAATACTTTTTGATCTACAGTTCCATTTTGTGGCAAGCTGTTGAATTTTTGAAAATTAAGCACCGCTTTTTCTGTTGCCGGTCCAAAATCTCCGTCGATGCCCGTTGCAGTTCCAGAGTTTGGATTTTGCATAGCAAATAAATTAAGCCACGACTGAATTTTTTCAATGTCTTTCTTGTTATTATTTGCTCCTTTTCTTTGTTGTGTTGCTTTAATAACGAGCTCTTTTTGGTAGAATGTTTTTTGCATGACTAAAGATTTTAAGTTTATAAATAGTAGTTATAATGTTTTTTTATAGTCTGAAAAGTTGCTAAGCCAATCAGATTGTTTGTAAATAGGTTTAATTATAATCCCTAAGGGATATTTTATCTGGTGGTTTTATTTTGTTACCAATGTTTAAGTCCTAAAGTTTCATTGCCCATCTTTTTCTTCTTAATAATTGAATCAATCCTTGCTGACCGCCACTTATATTGGCTGAATTTACAGTCTCGATTTTTATAATTTCTCCAGCATCATTTAGTTCAACAACCCCTAAAGAAACTACGTTAGGATTTCCTTCTTTTTGATAGATATATTCCAATATACGAGGTTCGTCAGGACCCGCACTTCTTTCTAAAGGTCTGGCAACCCAGTCACCAACTTCTTTTTCATAAAAAATTTGGGCATATTGAGATAAGGTTTCTCTTTGATTACCGTCTTGATCCGGACCAAGATTTACACCTCTGTTTCTCATGGCACTTCCTTGTGGTCTGCTCCATGCCGCAGCAGTTGACTGATTCATATTAAGTTTGTTGGTTAAGAATTCAACAGGATCCATTCCGGCGGTTGCAGGTCTGGCATGAGCGATTAACAATTGTCTGAATTCATTAGTATTGATGATGTTTCTTCCTTTTAATTCATTAACGAATAACATCGCTTGCGGCATATCCATTTTTAATTGACGAAGAACCTGAATTAATCTTGCATCACTAACTGCAGGAGCTACAACTGCGGATGTTTCTTCATCTACAAAATTTAATCTTATTCTATCTCCTTCAAAAATTACTTCGAGAGTTGCGCCGTCACTAACAATTTCTTCTTTTCGAGGACCGTCTTCTTCTGCTTTTTGAACAATGTTATAATTCCAGTTGCGACCTCCATCAACTACACTTATAGAATTAACCAATGTATTATTTCTGGCAGCTACAGTTTGGGCGACTTCCTGAGCTTCTTCTCTTTTAATACCTCCATTTGTTAAACGGGATTGTTCTTCCTGATGCAGGTTTTGTTTTACAACCGCAAGACTATCTGTACCGCTTCCGCCCATCAATCTGTCCAGCATATTCATTCCTGTATCCACCGCTTTATTCACCAGCCAAGTCAATGCTTCATCAACCATTTGGCGGACAGAAACGATCATTTCGCCAATTCGTGCTCCAATTCCGGAAAGTCCAACCTGATTGGCAAGGAATCCAATTACAATTGGCATGGCTTGTCCCATAGTATTTTCGAGATAATTGGCTGCTGTGGCAACATTTCCTTTTGCGATATCTGCAACACCGTTGACAAACGAATTGACAACTTCGAGCATTTCACGTAAGTATTTTATAAAACTCTGAATGGCACTGTACAAAGCAATTGCGCCATTTATGACAGCCATAATTCCTGTTGGATCCAGCATACTTAATAGTCTCGCAGTTATGCGGTTTACTATGCGTTCCATGATGAAGTTTTTCACCGCATCAAGAACAGTATTCCATAAATTGCTAAGTTGTTCCTGAATTTTATCCCAAATAGCAGCCATTCCGCGTTCCTGAACATCTTTTATAAAAGTCCAAATGCCTTCAAGAGTATTAATCATACTGCGGATTCTGGCCACTCTTGCAGGACCAATTCTAGGATGTGCCGCTAGTTTCTCCCATATTTTTTCCATTGAAATTCCAAGCACTTCAAGTACCCAGGCAATTACGCCTTGCAAAGAGAAATCAGTCAGAACCGGAATATTGGCCTCTTTCAATTCGCTCATTAACCAGCCGGTAACACCGTTGATTAAGTGTGTTACAATATTGTCAAAGAATTGAACAAATCCTTGTTTGATGGCGCGCAATATATTTTTAAGGAAACCAATAGGATCTTTTTTAATGTCGTCAATTGCCTGCATTGCACGAGTTATGATGTTTCCGATCAAGTCGAAAGGGAAATTCATAATCTCAAGTACAGCAACTATAACAATCCTTACAATTTCTGCTACAAAAGCAATCAAACGTCCGATTGGTTCTCTAAATTTTTCGATAATTCGGACAAAAGCATCAAGCGGATGAATAAGATCATCAATCGTAAACGAGTTCCATAAATCAGTAAACAGCTGAATAATAGCCGCCGGAGTCATGTTTAAAGTCGCAACAGCAGCTTCGATTTCGCCAACGATTCGGGCAATTGCACCCGTTTCCACCATTTGCGCATATTGTTCTTCGCCACCGTCCATCAGGCTCATAAAACCTCTAATTAGATTTGGAACAGATCGCGGAACATTTTCATTAGTAAAAGGATCTCGTCCTATAATTACTTTTATTAATGAATAACCCCGAACTGTTGCGGCTTGCGAAGAAAGATATCCTAATAGTGACTCTTTGACAAGTTCCAGAACTTTGAGCGCTACGCCTGAAGCAAAATCCCAAACGCGTTGCAGGAATCCGCCAGCTTGTGCAGCAAGTGCTGAAAGATTATCAGCAATATTCATCAAATTTGAAGGCTGAATCGCATCCCAAGCCGAAGTTATAAGTCCGCGAAGTTCGCCTAATAACGAAGTGAAAGTTCCGACTTGTGTGTCAAGCCAATCGGCAGTTTTTTGCAGCGTGCCTTTTTCACGCATTTGTTCGAGTTCGGTTTCTTTTCCTATCAGAATAAGGAAATCTTCTAATATTTCTACCGTCGTTGCGTTAACTGCCTCATCGCGTAACGGATCGTATTTGATTATTTTTTTGATTAATGCCCAAGCCTTATTTTCTGCCAATATTGGTTCGGCAACACCAATCAAAGCTTCTTTTATCCAGGTAATTACCTGATCAACTGTTGCAGTTACAAAAGAAGTTATTCTGTTAACTAATTCTTCAAATTTTTCAGCAACTAAATCAATGATATCGGTGTATGGGAAAGAAACGTTATCCCAAATATCTTCAACCATATCCATAATACTGTCGATTGTTAATCCAAGTTCGCTTAGTTTTCCTTCGACCCAATCAAAAACCTGTTGCAGAATTCCGTATTCCTGAAGTTTATCAAATATGGCTGTTCCAAAAGGAATCAATCCCATTAATCCTTCGACGAGATTAATTGGAGTTCGTTCTACATCAACTTCACGCAACGGATCGTAACCAATAATAACAGTAAATAGGGTATAACCCGGAATGTGTCGCGCCTGATTAATAATCCAATCCGGAACTAAATCGAGGAATGAACCCTGAATCATTTGGGGGGCAGGGGATATATTATTTTCAGGTTTTTTTCTAATGGATGCTCCTTGCTGAACCGTATGCGTTAATTCGTGGGCAAGTAAGTGTTTGCCGGATTGCGAATTTGGATTGTATTTTCCTTCGTTAAAATAAATATTATTTCCCGTTGCAAAAGCCTGAGCGCCCAATTGCTTGTTCATTTGAACAGCGGTTGAATCGTTGTGGATGCGAACATTACTGAAATCAGCTCCAAAACCGGATTCCATTTCCGTTTTTACTTTTCCGGGTAGGGGAGAACCGCCACCTTTACTGCTGTTTAAAGTGCTTTCAAGATTAGAAGTATCAGAAGGGTTTGCATCTGCACTCGCGCTCATTTGAAGCTCCTTTTCGTCTTCCTTGGTCTGGATTTCCTCTTCTTCTTTGGCTTGAATTTCTTTTTCCGCTTTTGGCTGAATTACCGGTTTTATAGTTGCAGTAATTTTATTGCTTTCCGCTTTTAGTTCTGCAACTGCGGGAGTTATAGGTTCGACTAAAGGTTTCTTTTGAATTTCAGTCTTTTTCTCCTCTTTTGGTTTTTCGTCTTTTTTTTGAAGTTCTTCTTCCGATTTAGTTTGAATTAGCGGCTTTTTTAAAACTGCTTTCGCAACAGGAGTTTCTGCTTTTTTAACCTCTTTTTTCGGTGGTATTGGTGCTTCTTTTTTCTGAACGTTATCTTCAGTTTTATTCTGAATTACTGTTTTTGGTTTTGAAAAATCTTTGCTGATTTCGCGCTTTTCCGTTTTTTTGGAATCGAGTTTATTTTGGATTAAATCCTCTTTTAGCTGCACAACCGGAGTGATGGTTTCTGCAACTGTTTTTTGCTGAATTTCCTTGTTTTGCTCTTCTTGTTTTTGAACATCTCCTGCCAGTTTCTTTTGTACTACAGGCGAAGGCGAAAAGAACGGATCTGTATTTGGCGTTTGTTTTTTAGCGACAACCTGATCTGCAGCTCTGTCGGCTTCCGCTTCAAATTTATCGTTAGATTTTCCGATATTTAATTTTGCCTGTACACCAAAAAAAGATTCCTGCCCCTTGTCTTGATGAGACGAGGAGTGCGAAGAACTTGCTTTTGTTTTTGATGAAAAGGCTGGCATTCTTTATCAATGTTAAATTGGAATTATATCTGTTTTTGGAATTTCGTCAACTCCCATTCTTTTAAATTCTAAAAAGGTTTCTATATTCTGATTTTTTTCAGAATAAAAAACAATCCACAATCCATCTTTAAAAACTGTTGTATTATTTAAAGACAAAACATATGGAATCGTACTATTTGTTTGGACTAAAACAGATTCTACATTTCTAGAATCAAGCTTCGGTTTTATATTTGAAATTGATTTGTTGCTTTCTTGGGTTATTTTATTTCTAAAGGCTACTAAATCTTCTTTATCGTGAAAAATAAGAATCAGGATATCTTCTTTTAAAACCTTGTCATTTTTAGGATTGATGTATATTTTTTTTAAACTCGGAAAAATCGATAATACGCCATCAACTCTCAAACATTTTGATACAGATGAATCTGCTTTTACAGAAAAAACATTTGATTTGTTTTGATAAATAGTATCACATCCCAAAAAGCAGCAACAGAAAATAAGCGCAAAATAGAATTTCATATTTTCAATTTTTAAAATTTACCTGCTCTCATTTCATTTACAAAAGGCTGCAGAGCTCCGGCAGAGGCACGTCCGCCACCGCCGTTTAATGCTTTGTAATAATCTTCACATATTGAAGCTTGCTGTTCTCTGTTGAATTCATTAAAATGCTGATGTTTAAATGTCCCATCAGTATTTGTATAATTATACCCTTCGCCAAAAGCTTGTGCATGTATTGCTTGCGCCATATATACAGATCCTGCGTGTTCATATTGGGCCACATGAGATAATTCGTGAACCATTGTGGCGGTATCTTCTCCCGGTGCAGCATGAATGATGTGTGCTGTTGTTACTGCTCTGTAACCTCCTCCTGAAAAATATCCGGAAATAAAGGCAACGAGAGATCCTTCATCAACATATACGAGATCGTAGGGAATCATTCCTGCGGGATGAACTTGTAGGGATGCGTTTATTTCTACGTCGGTCAATTTTCTCATTCTAAAAATAAGACCCCATAGAAGCTGTAATATTTCGAATATTCCAAGTAGATCTATAATGTATAATAACAATTTTCCTGCCCAGGTAAGTCCGCCCAAAACGCCATCCCAGATCCAGGAAGCGAAACCTTTTATTCCTTGCCATGCCCAGATTGCTGCGCCAACAACACCATCCCATCCCCATTGTGCAAAGCCGGAAATACCTTTTGAGACCCAACCCAAAGTTCCGGTTAAAGCATTCCAGAGTTTTGACAAGCTTGGAGCATTGACAAAATCTACTGCCCAGTCATAACCTGCAACTACACCATCTAATAACCAGTTTGCGGCTCCCATTAAGCCACCGCCCAACCATCCAAAAACACCTTTAACGCCTTGCCATAAATGCCCTGCTGCGCCACTTAACCCATCCCAGGCCCAACCTAAAATGCCTGTTATTCCGTCCCAACCGTGAACAATTATTCTCCATAATCTGGATGGAATATTCGAAATGAACGACCAGACATTATTGCCTAACAGGCATAGTTTGTCCCATAAAAAAGTGCCAATAACTTTAATGATATCCCACGCCTGATTTCCAAACCATTTGATTCCGTCCCAAACATAAGATGCTGCACCAGACAACCAATCAAGCGCGTCACTTCCTAATGATTTCATGCCTTCCCAGGCTGCAGAAGCGGTATCTCCAAGAAATGTAGTAGCAGTATCCCAAGCAGAACTTAAACCGCTTGCAACACTTGAGGCCGCATCAGAAACTGCTCCTGTAGCCGCATCCCAGCCCTCACTTACAGTATCAGCAACACTAGAAGCAGCATCAGAAACCGCTCCGGTTGCGGCATCCCAGCCATCGCTTACGGTATCTGTTGCGCTATCCCAGGCATCGCCAAGCCAGCTTCTTTGTATTTGGGTTTGTTCCTTTTTTTGAACATTGGAACTTTGTTGTACTGTATGCGTAAGTTCATGTGCCAATAAATGCTTGCCTTGTTGGCTATTGGCATCGTATTTTCCTGAATTAAAATAAATATCATTTCCGTTTGTGAAAGCCTGAGCGCCTAAATCCTGACTCATTTGTGTGGCATTACTATCGGTATGAATGCGAACCTGACTAAAATCAGTTCCAAAACCAGATTCCATTTCGCTTTTTACCCCTTTCGAAAGTGGGGAGCCGCCGCCTTTACTACTTTTTAGATTACTCTCTAATTTGTTGTTGTTTACAGAAGATTCGCTATTGTTTGATTTTTTCTGAACGGGTTTCTTTTTGTCGTCTTCTTTTTCTTTTCCTTTTTTCTGAACTTTCTTATCTTCGTCTTTATCAGCCTTTTTTTGTGTTTTCTTTTTATCGTCTTCTTTTCCTTTTACTTTTTTTTGTATTTTTTTATCTTCTTCTTTATCAGCTTTTTTTTGTATTTTCTTTTTGTCTTCTTCTTTTTCTTTTCCCTTTTTCTGAACTTTTTTATCCTCTTCTTTATTGGCTTTTTTCTGAACTTTCTTTTTCTCTTCTTCCTTTTCCTTGCCTTTTTTCTGAACAGGTTTTTCTTGTTCCAAATCCTGCTTTTGAACTGTTGAAATAGTTTCAGAAATTGGTTTTCTTTGCACTCCGTCTTCTGCTTTAGATTGTAATAATCCACCGCCTTTTTGTTTGTTTACTACTTTATCGGCAACATTATCTGCTTCAACTTCATATTTGTCTCCTACGGTACCGGTCGTTAGTTTCTTTTGGATTTTTGGTTCAAAAAAAGGAGAAGAGGAGTGATTGTCCGGCTTTCTGTTTTCTAAAGTTCTCATAACTTCATTGTTTTATTATTCGAAACAAATAATTTTAATTAACCTTGAAAGATTAATTTTATGCTACCATAATTCTGGAGTTAACATCTTCTTTCTGGATGATCTGATGTTTTTCTAATTCAATTTTTATTTGTTCATACCAGTACGGAAATATTTTAAACAGTCGATATTCAATTTCATCTGTAATGTCTTTTTTGTACTTTTTGAGGCCAAAGAGATGGCTGTAACCCATTTCATTGGCATATTTGCTTTGCTCAATTATATTTCTTCCTTTAAGCAATAATGAAGGCTTAATATTATTATAGTCTAATATTGAGGCCAGGTTGTATTGTTCTATTACAATGCATGGTTCGAATCCTTGTTGTTTTAACGGTTCAAATTCCTGACGGCGTGCTATAAAAATTTCTTCCATATCATAGTACGCGTTTACAAAATTGTTGCGAAGTCTAAGGTCATTAAAACCCAGTACGCCACAACTATATGAGTATCCCAAATCTGAATGCCAATAAGGTAAATGTTTTGTGTATTGGTTAAAAAAGTCAATCTGTTTCTTGTAATGCATTTCATAACCGCATTCTTTTCGTTCCAGAATTATCTTGTCAAAATCAAAATTGATTTTCTTTTTTATAAACACATCCGTATCCAGATGAACAAATGGTTTTGTCTGTTTTTCGATAGCATGAATTTTCGATTTCATCCATAGGTCTTTATTTTTTTCATTGTTTACTTTTGTCACTCTGCACGGCAGCATATAGAGAAATTTATAGGCTGTTTCATCAGCATAAAGTTCTATGTCCCTGTACCAAAGATGACTGTATAAAACGCTTAAAGCGGTCATGTAGATGGTTTCTTTAAGTTTATTTCCCATTTGCCAACGGTTGTTTATTAGCGGAAAAGCATCGAGACTATATATGATTCTTGGTTCTTCTTTCATGATTATTTTTTAAGTGTTTCAAGCAGCTGTTTTTCTTCCAAATAACATACGTTGTTGTATAATGAAGCTTTTTTACTGTGCTTGTAAAGTCGTCTCCATTCGTATTTTTCACCCATTGCCTGCGAGGTTACTACGGGAACCTGACTATTATGAAATGCTTTCATCTCACTAAAAGATGCATGCCAGACCATTTCACCCAATAATGGAGATTGCTTAAGTTTTATTTTAGAGAAAACTCTTTTGTAATAATCAGTGTGAACTTTTTTGTTATTCACTAAATATTCTGAGACTAAAACTTCCCCAACATTCATATTGTAAAACTTGGTGGCATATTTTCTAATCCCGTTTTGTTCTTTAATAGGCAATAAATCTTCTTCATCTTCATAAATAAGATCAATATCATTTACCGGCATATCATAATAGCTGCGCAGATTAATGTAATCTGCGATTCCGCCTACGAAGGCAATTTTTGACAAATCGAGTTTTTCAAAAATATTTTTAAGAGCCTGTTGCTGCTCATAAAAGATGTTTTTTTCATCTTCTTTCAGAAATGCTTTTTCTTTGGTTTCCATAATTTTTTTAATTACCAGTCCACAAAAATCACTTTGTTTTTCCATGCCAGTTTTACAATTCCTAAATTCCAGTCAATCTTATCTAACAAAATGTCCTGAGTTTTTCTTTCAACAAGAAGCTTAGGATTATCTCCGGTAAGAATTATTTTGCCTGGTCTTTTCAAATATTCATTTCGCAACAAACCGACAGAAGAGTTTTTCATAACCTTCCAGTTTTCCAGAACGGCCCTAAGCATTTCATCAGCATGATTTTTTAATTCTTCTGATAGTATAATGTTTCTGTTAATGGTTTGGTTTACAGGAATATTACATAATAGTTTTTCAAACAACATTTCATGCTCATAATCCTGTTCTTGTTCTGTAGCGACATAATGTAAAAGGTGTGCTGCAACTTCCCGATTATTTATCGTGTTGTCTTTATTTAGTAATTTGCAATTCTCAAAAAGCTGTTTCAAAAAGGGGTGGACCAGTATTAACCCTGCATTGTTTACATAATAATTAGAAGGTGTTTCAGGAGATGATTCTTCGCTTAAAAATAAAGAATCAGGCAAACTTTCTTTTTCTTCGATTTCCTCATTAGTATTTAAAACAGCCTTTATTTCTGCATTTTTTTTGCTGCTGAAAGTCTCTAATTCATTTTCACCAGTTTTTGAAAATTCGGATTGTACAGACTGATCTTTGTTGTTTTTTTGAAGAATTTCTACAGCCTTTTGTTCTAGAATAACGGCTATAATAGAAACTTCATTGGCAAGATTGCTTAGTACATTTAAAACAGATTTATTTGTTATTTGTTTATTAATTTCTTCTAAAGCAAATTGGGCGTTGTATTTTCTAATTAAATCAAAAGAAGTAATCAGCTTAAATAATTTCTCCCTTATTGTACTGTCATTATGTTTTAATAGTTGTAGTAAGGTTATGTCCCAAATTAAATTTCTTTGATGTAATCCGTGATTGGATTTTGAAATTATACTATTCATATTGTCTTTTATTTTTTGAATGCAGTCGTATTCAGTTGATTTATTGGGCACAGTTACTTCAGAAGCTAATTCTAAAAGGAGTGTTTTTTTTAAAATGATATCAATCTGGTCATCTGATAATTGTTTTGTAAATCGGATTCTGGTTTGTGAATTCTCTAATGCATTTAACAATTTTGAGCTAAAAGCTTTGTCGCTGATGATTTTTTCAAATTGATTACCGCTATTTATATCAAGTATATTTTTTGAAATAACCCACCAGGGAGTAGTTCCGGTTTCTAAAAAACTGAAGAACTCATTTATGTCTTTTTCTTTTTTAGTTATTAATGTATACTGTTTCGTATTTGGAAAACCGTTATCAATTTGTTTCTCGATTTGGTTTTGAAACTGATTCATAATTTCCAATTTTATACTGTTGAAATTGAGATCATTGGCAACAGAAAAGTCCATATTTAATTTTTCTATCTGAATACTCTGCGATGCTATTTTACTACCGAGCGTATCAAAATATGTTTCTAAAAGAGGAAATAATTCCTCTTTTAGAAACGCATCCAGATGGTCTTTCAGATAATACGCCTTGTCTTTTGAAGGTGTATTAATCTCAAGAAATACCTTATTGATGATATGTCTTTCAGAAGTCTGCATTAGCCTAAATTGCTTAATAATCGATCGATTGCTTCCAGAATGTATTCTGTATCTTTAAATGAAGCTTTGATATTTGAAAGGAATTTTGTTAATGTTCCTTTAGGATCAGTATTGTATTTTATTTCTATAAAACTTTTTATCAGTATTTCAAAGCGATCTGTAATGGCTGTAATAGGTTCTTTGAATTTTATAAGGTTATCTGCTTTCTGACATTTTAAAATATAATAAAATAAAGAGATATGGTTTTCAACAAGGAAACTAAGCACATTTTTCTCTGCCGCAAGTTCAGTGTTTTTTATGGCCAATAATAAGTTGCCATAAATACTCTCTGTGAACATTTCTGCTAGCTGATCATTAAATTCTCCATTTATAAAAGCAACAGTTTTTTGGTCAACGGTGATCAATTGGTTTTCAATTTGATCGACCAGAGAAACAGTTTCTGCACTAAAACTTTTAAAGGTGCGTACAAGTCTTATTCTGGCTATGTCTTCGATTGCTGTTTTGGTAAACGTGCTTACAGTTTCAAGACATGGATTTGTTTCTACTTGTTCCCTAAGAATAATTTCTTTTGGACCATCTATGCCTTCACCACAAAATTTGTTCATTGCGGTGAGTGATACGGTTATGGATCCGCTGTTATATTTAGAAACAGAGCGTATGATCTGGTCTTTTGATTCTGTTTCTATTACTTCTCCCGAAATATCCCATCTGTATATTTCTGCGTCTGTAGAATTGTTGGTAAGTATAAGATCATCACCTTTTATAGCATAGTTAAAACGTGCAAACGGTGCATTTTGCATGGTAATAACAAGATCTGTAGGTTTGCCGTTTGCGATTATAACGACTTTGTCTACTTCTTTAGGAACATTGCTGCCAATAAAAATGTATTGTCCTGCTTTATCCTGCGAGACACCGTCGCCGGTTAAGATTACTTTGTTTTTGGATTCAATGGCAAGGATATGATGTGATTTATCATTTCTGCAAATAGATGTGCTGTCGGTATTGACTTTTATGTCTGTAATTTCAAAAATTACCGAATGTTTTACCTGATAGCTGCAGTTTCCATTTTCGCCAATAACACTTACCGGAAAAGAAAAACTGTCTCTTACTGGCAATTCATATTTATATACACGCTGCATTTTTGTTTCGTTGGTAATAACCCTTTCGCTTCCGTCGCCAAAATCCCATGTATATTGCATTCCATCCTGATTTTCACCGGTAATGGTAAAATCAGCAGTAACTTCGTTGCTTTCTTCAGATTTTGTGATTTCAATTGTAAAATCAAATTTTGGTTTTCTGAAAATGGTTATTTCACATTTTGTTTCAAAATTATTAACCGTAAAAGCGATTGGCTGGCCTATTAGTTCTTCGCTCACCAGTTTTGGATCAAAAACAAATTCGCCGTATTGATTTTTTGTAACTCCTCCGTTTAAATCTTCATCTATATCTGCTTTTACAAAACCTCCTGTTGGGGTAATATGAAATAGGAAATAAGGAGTTGTTTCATCAAAACAAATTTTGTTTACCGGTAAAGTCAGCGATATCAAATTATCATCACAACATAAATAAGGTAAAGTAAAATCGGCTATAACTGGATTTAGTAAAACTGGTTCACCATCCTCTGCTTCACTTTCAAAATCGCCCGCTAAGGAATTCCTACGTGAAAGTTCAGAGCCATAATAATACGGATATTGGCTGTATTCTCCTTCAATATAAATCATCACAAACGTGCCTCCAGGCGCTACACCCGCTTTGTGCTCATATCCATGATTTTTATTAAGATAGTAAGAGGTAAAGTTTTCAATTACTTCTTGCATTTCGTAGGCATTTATAGCGAGTACAACCACATTAAAACCTAAACCATTTTGGCGTCTAATTTCCTGAATTGTTTTTAAGGCTTCTTTGTAATTTTTGCCTTGATGTCCTTCAATTCTATAAAAATCATGGTCTGCAATAAATTCTAAAGGCAGTTTTGTATTTAAAAACTGGTCATGATAACTTCTATTATCGCGTTGTTTGGCTATCGCTGTTTTTTTGTAATCCCAAAGTTCAATAAGATGGTTTCCGACATTATTATAAAACGGAATCGCTTTTTTGCCTAAAACTCCTAATTCAAAACTCGGTGTAATTTTTATAATATTGTGATTGACATTGTAGTTGGCCAATAATTGTACAGAGCGTTTTATCAGGCTGTACAATTGCTGTAAATCCGTATTTTTTCCGTAGCAAATTTTAACTTCCTTCCCTTCCGGATCAACAATAAATTCAGGAATTGTATCTTCAGTTCCGGACTCATTAAGTTGGTCAAATGATAAGCAATCACTACAGGTGCTCAGGTTTTGACCGGTAAGCAAAGGAGATTTGTAAAAAGCATGTCGGTATTCAAAACAAGGACCGGTTTTTAATACTTCTCCCAACATTAAATGTTTTGGAAACGATTTGATGTCCGGACAGCAAAACTCGCCATCCATATTCGATAATAAGAGTTTTATCTCATTATAAGTATCAATTAAATCGTTGAGAAGATCATATCGATATTGAAAATCCGGAGGAACACTTTTTTTATCAAAACTATATAATTCTCCCAGATTTTTTTTGACAGAAGCAAGCATTACCGGCATTTGCAAACCATTCAAAAGTATTTCAAAGCCATCACGTAGTTTATTGACCACATTGTTTTTAAATATACCATAGGTAAATTCTTTTTTAACCTCGTTGTAATTAATAAATTTTTCAGGCTGCAATACAATGCGGTTTGATATTACGTCTGGCAATTTATAGTACAGGTTAGAGAAATTGACTGAACTAATAAATTTGTCATTGCTATTAATTTGCGCGGCAACAGTTTTACTAACCAATAATGCTTTATGATTGCCAATAATTTCTAATCCCTGATTATCGCAGGAAAGACTAACGCATAGATCTGAATCTTTTTCATAAGTTTCTATATACAATAGTATTACAGCATCATTTACCTCTAGTCCTGTATTGTCTTTAAGGTATTGTATAGGGAAAGTATTGACATTATCAAGTGCCTGCTGTTCGTAAGTTAAGAGTTCGAAAATTTCAAGCTGATCACTGCCATTGTAAAAATAAGGTTTGTAAGCAGCCTTTTTATTATCGTGTACTTTATAATGTGTGTATTGTTTGCTTTCAAAATCGATTATTTTGTCACCATTAGGAAGACTATTGTATAAGTGTATAAGATCACCATCAGTGGTTATTCCGCTGCCTTGTGTTATGGAGATGTTTTTTGCCGATTCACTGTAAGAAACCTGAAATCCGCAAATGATGCCCACACCACTAAGACCAATTCTGGAAATACGGTCCTGATCATCAAAATAATCTACAATCTCGTTAAGATGTCCTTCTGTAAGTACCTGATTTTTTGTGAATTTTCGGTACAAGGTTGTTATGGTTGAAAGTTTTGCTAACATTTTGAATGGTATTTATAGTGATCCTAAATTTGTTTTTCCTAGAATTATTTTTTCGAATTGATTTTCGTTTTCGTCGCTGCAATCAAATAGTCTTCCCGTAGGATATAAATTGCTGAGGTTGGACAGAGCTTTAATAAATGGTATTAATTCTGTTTCCGGTTGTTCCTGGTTCAATATCGTTTTGGCAAACAAATATTCTTTATAAGAGTTTTCAAACTGCAAAAGCTCATTTTCTGCCGGGTTGTCAATTTCATTTTTCCTGTATCCGATCCAGCAAATTTTTGCCAGTACATGCGATGGTAATTCTTCTTTAATGACCTTTTCCATATAGTTTCTGAAATCGATATTCGCAAAACGCAATGTGTATCCGGGAAGTACAATACTTACACGATAGGAGTAGGGATCCAGAGGTTCGCAGTTTTTGCATTCATCTGTACAAATAGGTAAAAAAGTTTCCGGATTTACAGTAACTAAATTTACATCGGGACGAAGCATCATGTGTTCTACGATAAACATTCCTTCTTCTGTAAAAACTTCTTTCATGAAATAAATCAAATCCAGAATAGATTGTTTTAGTTCCTGTAAAGTATCATAGTACGTGTATCGTTTTGCAATAATTCGGTCGGCGTTGTCTTCGTCTGTAATTAATGGATTAATGATATCATACGAATACTTGCCTGAATCAGCCTGATGAATCTGAATGTTGTCAATAACTTCAGGATCTGAAATTCCTTTTTTAAAAGCTTCTTCAACATTATATTCTCTGGTTTGAATAATTTGCAAAACTGCAAAATACAGTTCTCTATTGGCTACAGAAGTGTCATAATATTCTGTTGTTCCGGAGAGTACAATATTGTCTTCTGTATCTCTGATTCTCCATCGGTACACAAGCTGATTGTCTGAATCAATAAAATGATATAAATCAACAAAAGAGTCTGACAAGTGTCTTCTATTATAATCTTTGATTCCTAAAAGTCTGGAAATTCTCTTTTTGACTCCCGAAACATTATCGGTATCCCATAAATTACTATTGGGCTGTTTGTAATAGTTAAAAGAGTTGCCCCGATTTTTACTTACGATTTTATAATCTTTCAAAAAATCTTCTTTCGTTTTAAGAACCACTTCATCAGTTGCAGTTCCGTATATGCTTTTGTTGATGAAAACATATTCAGAAAAACGTTCTGCAAAACGCCCTAAAAGATGATCCAGAATATCATTTCTTCTTTCTATATTATTGTCCAGTTTTTCAAAAAGAATTTCTGTCAGATATTCATCATTATTTTCAGGGTAATTGGTTACCAGTTCACTAAGTCCGTCGATGTCTTTTATCGCCTGAGTAAAAAATGTTTTGGTAAGATTACCGCTTACCGAAAGCATTTCATTCACCTGTCCTAAATGTTTAAAATAGCTTCCTAAAATCTGATCAAAAAATAAAAGATAACCTTTAAGTTGTTTTGCCTGAGATTTTCGGGCAGCTGTAGCTCTTGTTGGCAAACCTTCTTCTCCAATACCATAAGTATCCGGAAAATCATTTTGTATTGTTGTATAACTTTCAATGTCAAGATACCTTCCGTCGGGTAATTTTAGCTCTTTATTTTGGCTCGAAAAAGCAGTAGCCGCATCTTTTGCAGCATCAATTTCGTCAAGATAAATTGCTACTTGCGCCTTATTGATATTTAACGGCAGCAAACCTTTATTATAATTGAAAACACTTTTATAACAAATTAACGGTTTCTGATATTCTTTAAGGCAAATCAACCATTGATTTAAATTTGCATCGCCATCTCCGCAATCTCCCATGGCGATATCTTTGATCGAGATAACGCCCGGCACATTCATGATTAATTTTATAATATCAGATAATCGTACTTCGCTGGTTAGTTCGGCTTCGATTAATTCTTTGGTATCTATAAAACCGTTTTCAAGAATAGGACCGTCAAAAATTTCTAACGAAGTATATCCCTTATCCATCATTTGTTTAACCGAATAAAAATTGACTGTTGTCGATAAATAGCCATCAAGGGCATGCAGTACAAGCGCGTGAACCATTTCTTCATCGGCCTGGGTATCTACTTCAATACTGGCGCATATTTTTATTGGGTATTCATCTACTTTTATAATGTTGATCAGATCTTCGCACAGGTTTCTGTTGGCATGGTATTTCTCTCTGATTTTGTTTTTAATACCATTAATTTCCAAGGGGTTTTTGCTTTCAAAATCTACATAAAGATCATATAGCCCTTTTAGTTCAAACTGCTTTTTAAAACCTCTCGGAACTTCGTTAAAATCTTTAGAATCATAAGATAATTTATCCTCTTTACAATTTACATAAACTGTTTTTTTGTGTTTTGCCGGCCAGCAATTTTTAACGCCGTCGATATCGATAAACAATTTTCTGTAATCGAGTGCTGTTACAGGACTTGTAGGCAATACTTCTGAAGCTTTAAAAAACTGAGAAGCAATTCCCTTGCTTTTTTGTTCAGATGCCAAAATGTTTTCGATAGGAAGATTCATTCGCATACCAAGATCTGTTATGGCATAGCATAACATCTCCAACATCGTGATACCCGGATCATGCGAGTTAAAATCAGTCCATAATTTGCCTCCAAGCTGTTCGATGTACTCAATTCCTTTTTTTCTTAGAAAAAAGAAATCCAGGTCGTCTTCGGTGGCAACTTTTTTAGGAATAGTGCTATGTGGGTTTAGTACTGACATGTTTCTGGTGCTTCAATAATTGGTTGTTTACAAGTTTTTATATCTGTAGAAATAATGTGATTTTTTACCGATACAAGAATGCGTTTTGGGTCTGATGGTGAGACTATTGGCAGAAATTCCAATTTAGCCTGATACGCAGCATCATTTGGATTTTCCGGTTCTGGATTGTCCTCTTCAAGCTTAGCCATTTCCAATTCGGCTAAATAGTCTACATAATATAATTTTTCGATGTAGTCAATCACGGTGCTTCGGTGCAATTCAATTCCAAAAAGAATATCCTGAGAAGTATCAAATGCCCACGGCGACAAGAATTTTGCTATATCTTCATTCAATTGTTTTTTATAAAAATTCTCATCATATTCAGCATAAAATTTGACACTTAATTTAACCACCACTTGTTCGTATTCCGGATTAATAACCACCGCATCGACATGCATACTGTTTAAATTGCTGATGTAATTTTGAATTTTATTTAAAGTTGCAGTACTCACTCTTGGTTCATAAATATCAAATACATTTTTGTTGATAATATCGGGAACCACAATAAGGGTTACATCGCCAGGCGAAAGAAATGAATTGGTTGCATTATTGGTATGGTTAAGACATTTTACCCTAAATACTTCGGGAAATTCCTGAAGAATAAGATGTTCATAATCCCAAAGTGTTATTGCTCTGTTTTTATGGCGAAGGCGTTCGCTTACACGTTTGTAATACGTATCATCAGATTCTATAGGTTTTCCTCCAAAAGAATTAAAAGGCTGCGAAACACTTTTGACTTGCGTGATTCGGTTGATAAGCTTAGAAATCGTTTCGGCCGGCAATCCTTTTTCTAAGTGCGATAAATCATTTTCATTGTTAAAAAACTCGGCAGTAACGACTTGTGTTTTTACATCGATAACTTTGCAGACCGCATCATAAGCTTTATGCATTTTTGCTTTTATCCAGATGAGGTTATCCGGGAATAAAGTATTTGTTTTGGACGCTTGTTTCGGAATAGTAAATTTTACGATACCCGATTTTAAGAAATTATCGATGGAATTCGCCAAAAGGTCATTTTCAATATTTTTCCAATAGTTGTCGCAAAGCACAAACCACTGTACTTTTTGTTTTCCTGTAAAGGATTCAGCCAGCGGATTCTCGCTTCCTTCCAGTATTTGAATTAATAAAGCGACTTGTTGTTCGGTTTCAGCTTCGTCAAGTCCTATATAAAATTCACCACCATTACAATAATCAGGAACCAGACGGCTTGCAATTGAACTATTTGTGTCAAAAACAGCTTTTTGTACTGCTAGTTTTTTTAAATACGAATGCTCTTCACTCTGTCCGAAAGGCCCTTCATGAAATAATTTTATACGCTCTGTCTCGTATTGTTCTTCGGTTTGATTGGCAAAATTTGTAGTTTCTTCTGCAGCATAATTTAAACTGATTGTTTCGATAAATGGTGTGTAAGCTTCGTTTGGAATAAGCGTATCAGCAAGTTTACTCATTATCGCAAGCGTATATATTTTTGGATATAAAGAATGCAGAAAAGATTGATTTAATGTTAATCGAATCGGACCGCTTTTGTCAATATCATAATTGTTTTCTTTTACAGAAAAATCTGTTTTATATCCCTTCGTAATATTGTCTATTGTAAACAGTGCAATGCCTGGCTCTTTCTTTTCCCAGTTTTCTTTATTTAATACAGATACTGTCGCTTTAAAATACTGATCTGAATCTACTATAAGATCTGATACGTTCTGGTTTAGAATTAGTTTAGTTTTATTTTCCGGAATATTAATAGTTATATTTTCTTTCGGTTGTGGGTCTTCGGGCTGGTTGACAGATAAATCTTTTACTATTTCTTCCATAAACATTCCTTTATAAAAAATGCTCTTGCTTATTGTAGTAAGATATTTGGTTTTGTAAGCATCATAATGTGATACGAAGGAGGTTGGCGTATTTTTCCAATTGATGGTAACGTCAATAGTTTTCCATTTTTTCGAAAAGATTTCAGGATAATTAATCAAAAATGAAGATCCTTTAACGGGCTGTGTTGTAAAAGGATAGAAAGGCTTGGCGGCATTTAATAAACCATTGTCGTTTTCAAGCGATAAAGAGGTAGCATCTTTTACATTTACGAGTACTTTAATTTTACTTATCGTTTTTGTGACTAAATTTCTAAATAAATAATGTCCTTTTTTATTTTCAGTATGAATTAAAAATCGAATAATAGGTTGATCACTTGAAAAAGCTTCGCCTAATATTTTTTGATTATAATTAACAATTGCCAGAGTATCTTTTGGAATCTGAAAAACAAGTCTTAATTCTTTTCCTGAAATATTGGATTCAGAAGTTTCGCCAAGTTTAAAATCGCCAAGCCATTCTTTTTTGCCACTACAGAAAATGCTGAGATTGTTTATAAGATCCTCTCGGGTAAAAGATTCGGGTTTAAAATCAAAAGCCTCGTTAAAAGTGATTGTAATATCAATATTCCTTTCGCCTTCCTGTAATTCGAATAAGGGAGAAGCAATTGCAAAACCAAGTTTGGCCGCTTGTAGTTCTGTATATTTTTTTTCAGCAGAAGTATATCCAAAAGGCAGCCAATATTTAGCTTCATCTTTAAGACTTTCTCCTTTTCCATCAAGGGAATTTGTCACTTCGCTTGCTTTTATTTCACCTCGCTTAATATCATTATAAACACTTTTAAGTTGTGTAATCTGGGCTTTATTTGCAATTAATTCTTCGGTAGTTTTATAAATAAGTTTGTTTCCTGCAGCATCTTTTCCGGCGTCTAATTCAGTTTGTGAAGCAATTTGTTCCTCGATACTTTTTTTAGCCAATTCAAAAATAACATGTACTTTATCTGCTTTTGCAGGAAGTTTTTCGATTTGCAAAATGTCTTTATAAAAGAAATCAAGATGTTTTTTTGTAATTAAATTAAAACGTGTTTTAGATAATTCCAATAGTTTTAAAAAACACACAAAAAGAGTCATATGTGGTGTTAATGTGCCTTCAAACTCAATGTTGCGAAGTGTTTTTGAAATATTTTGTTTTACGTTATTGTAAGCCTTGTCATTTCTGTTAGAAATATCTTTGGGAATGCCAAAATGATCAAAGATTTCCTGCCAGTTACCAGCTGGATTTTCGCTGTCATTGGTTTCAAAAAAATTAACCTGTTTGGCGAAGTTATAGGTAAAAAGTAACCAATCTTCCATATCAAAGTCATGGAGCTGCAAATTGTTGGGATCCAGAATAGTATTCAGGCGATCGCCTTGGTCTGTGCCATTTCGTTTGAATAATATATCGTTTGTATGGTCGCTGTTGTTACACATAATACTATTAAATATTAACCTTCGCTGAGGTGTAATTATTTTTAATCTTTTATTTACTGCTAATCCTGCAAAGTTTTCAAAACCTTGTAGGTATTCCTTTTTTGTTTTAAAATTTTTTCTCGCAGATTTTGCAGATCGAGCAGATTTCTCTCTTTTAGTTTGTTTTTTGTGTCACCCTGAGCGAAGTCGAAGGGCGTTCCAATTGGCACGTGGGCTTCGACTCCGCTCAGCCTGACAAATCGTTTAAACCCTTTAATCTGTGGCTTTTTTTTCACGCAGATTTAGCAGATTTTTAATTTTTAATTCTCAATTTTTAATTGTTCAAATCATTTTAATCTTCTAATCTGTGGCTAAAATTTTTTCACGCAGATTTAAAAAGATTTAAGCAGATTTTTAATTCCCAATTTTTAATTTATATATTCGTTCCTTCTTCTTTATAGAAAGGATATACCATATTGGTTCTGGAATTGGTTGCCCTTACTTTATAATCTAAAACCACTAATAATTCGCCATTTAAGTCATCTCCCTGAGTGATGTCGATTTTCTCTACATCAATTCGTGGTTCGTGATATAGAATAGCGGTTTTTATTAATTCAGATACAAAGGTTTTCAATGTTCTGTTTAGCGGATTAAAAAGAAGTTCATCCATATTGCATCCATATTTTGGGAGCATAATACGTTCTCCAATTTTGGTCGATAATAAAATTTCCAGACTGCTCTTAATATCCTCTTCATCAGAAATCATGACAACAGATTTTGTTGTTTTTTTAAATTCTGGAGGAAAACTCCATCCGGTCCCTAAAAAAGCTTGTTCACTTTCCATAATTAATTCAATTTGCTTGTCGATCATTTTTTAATCCCCAATTAAAATCTAGCAAAGTTTTTTTCTCATTTATTTCACGATTTCTATGATAAAAAAACAATTTTCAGGAGCTAATCCCGCTATCCGTTCCAATCTTTTGTGGCGAACCCCGCCACAAAAGGATTTCCACTTCTATCGGGGCTAGGAAACTCGTTTTCATAAGAATATTTTCGTCAAAATGATAAAACACTACGTAATGCTAATTAATAATATGTAGTCCCTACGGGACAATATTGCCATTTTAAATTATTTGCTACCAACATATAATCTCTACGAGATATGATCTTTATGATTATGCAATGAGAATCCAATCTTTGTGGAGCTTCCCGCTGAGATTTCTCCTTCGTTGAAATGACAAACAGTTCGGTAATAACAAATAACTCCAATAAAATAATCCGTTAGGATTTGAATCTTGGTAGAAAAATAGAATACCACCAGATAAAATATCCCGTAGGGATTACATTTTAATATTTTTAAAACCACCTGATTTACATGGTTGTTAAATCACTAATCTGAATTAACTATCCTATTAAAACTGTTGCTAATCCGGCTACTATTGTTCCGCCGTGTGCGGTTGAATCTCCCATTCTGGCTGCTGGTTTTCCGCCAATTAAAACCGTTGATGAACCCATTACGATGCTATCCGGCGGACCACTGCAAGTAGCCATGTCGCCAACACAGGCTGCGGGAATTCCGCCAATTAAAACGGTTGGTACGCCGGCAGGTAAAATGGGCCCGCCCACATGCGGTACGGTAGCCGTTACCATTGGGCAAACATGCATATCTGAAACTCTTGCGGCTGGTGCTCCCATAATTTTAATTTATTTGTACAATACTTCCTTTTAAGATGGCTGTTGCGCCAGATGATAACTCAGCGCCCGCGCTTCCTTCGGCCTTCAATTGTGCGGTGGCACTTATCGAAACATTCGTTCCTTCAATTTTGACATCTCCGGTTGCTTTTATTTCAATGTTTCCGGCACTTTCCATTTTTATTCCGTTGCTGTCGATGGTGATTACGTTCGAATTTTCATCTTCAATAACAATGACGCCTTTGTCTTCGTCAAGCGTAATTTTTTTTCCTGCCGGAGTTTCAATTCCAATTGATTTTTTTTCATCATCAAACAAAACTTTCATTTCACTTCGGGTAACAATTCCTTTTTGATGATTATCGTCAGAAGCCGTTATCGGAGCAGGTTTTCCGCTGCTGTGAAGCATTCCTAAAACGATGGCATTATTCGGATCTTCATTAATAAAACCAATGATAACTTCATCTTCAATTTCAGGTCTAAAGAAAACACCTCTGTTTTCTCCCGCATCAGGAGAAGCCACGCGACACCAAATTCCCTGTTCTTCATTATTGATGATTGGAATCTTTACCAAAATTCGATCTTCGCCATTTGGATCACTTTCCAACTGTGTTACAATTCCGGTGTGAAGCCCTTTTATAGCAGGAATAATTCCGGAACCAGTGGGCGTATGAATGTCAAATGTTTCAGAGAACCATTCCGGATTCAATCCGAATTGTGCGTCGATAGTCCAGTTTCCTTCTGATATTTCATGAAAAACTCCTGTGATGTATGCTTTTCCGTTAAATCGATCACCAACGCCTTCGAGCGTAATTATGGTATTGGGTTTTACTGCCGGAATTCCCTGAAATTTCACTCTTCCGCGAATTTTTGATAATTGCTGAAAAAGTAATTTTGCATCTGCCCAATCCTGAAGTTCCGCTTCGGTGATTGTTCCGCCGTGACGTAACTCAAGGTTTTCCAGTTCGATGGTTTCGGCTAAATCTGATGCCGTTAAATTTCCATTTAAAGAAATACCCGGATCTTTAGCTTCAATTTCAACCAATTCCTGATTGCTGTAATCCCAACTATACGAAGACACTTTTGTAAATTGATTTCTGGCGTCAATTTCAGCATCAAAATCTAATAAACTTGCTCCAAAAGTTACGGTTTCAACAGATGAAGATGTTACGTTTGGTTTGCTAATGGTAATTTTTCCGTTTTCAACAAAACAAAGTTTACCGTTTGCCTGCGCCCGCGAAACCATAAAATCCCAATCGGATGTATTGTACTGAACGAGTTCTTTGTGGCTGAAATTGGTTGCTTCTATATCTTTTTGTAATCCGTAAGTACCAATAATTTCCTCAAATGCTTCGCTGTCTTTTACATCATAAAAATATTTGCTTTTTCTGCCAATAGTAAGCTTTACCGCTTCATCTTTGCATTCGATAATCAACAAAGAAGTGCCGCTTTTTATTTTAATAGAATGCTTGATGACAATGCCTTTGTAAATCGTTTCTTCGTCGTTGTGATAACCGGCGGTTATTTCAATTTTTTTCCCCGGAATCAGCAAATCTTCATTACTTAATTTAAAATCTCTTTCAGAAGCTTCTCCGTCTGTCAAAACAATTTGAGCCATAGGAATCCGGTTTACTTCATTTTGTACCACAATACTTTTTACCTGATAGGTTTTAGATAACTCTGTTCCTTCAATTAAAACTTTATGCGTTACTAAATCGGCATTTTGACTGGTTTGTATGACTCCGCTATTGTTCATCAGGATTGTTTTTGTAAGGGTGGAAAAAATAGTTTTTGTCCTGTTTTTAATTTTCTGAAATTGACAATGTTATTTACCCTTGCAACTTCCAGATAATACTTAGAATCTCCGTAGATAGTAAAGGACATCAGAGGCAATGTATCACCATCTTTTACGGTTCTGAAATGTGTCAAATCCGGCGATTTATTGTTTTCCTTTGCAGCCCTTAACTGATCTTCAACAAAACCCTGAAATTTTGCTTTTGCAATCGCTCTTATAGGCGTTCCATTTGGTTTAAAGAGTTTAAATTCAATATCCATTTCGGTCAAAGCACCTTTAAAAAGCAATGCTCCCCACGAAATAATCAGGTAATTGGGCTTGTGTTCGTCGCCATTGTAATCAAGGATGACTTTTTTGAATTTATCAATGTCATCCATAATTCCATTTGGAGCACTTTCGAAGCCGTTAATTACTCCTGTTCGGTCAAAAACAAAATCGAGTTCCAGATTTTCAGGTAGTTTTTTATTGAACTTCGGAGAAACCGTACTTGTACCTGCAGCCTGATTTTCATCGGTTTCAATCTTATAATGATAGGTGTACTTTTCCGGATTCATTAAAGTATCAAATTTACCATCGGCAATTTTGGTGTTAAATTCCGGATCACTATAAGCAACAACTTGCAGTTTTTCTAATTCTCCAGCCATGACTATCGTTCTTTTTTACGTTCAATAATTTTCATTACCTGTTCTACACATTCCGCTACCGGATCTTCGCCTTTGCTTTTTGAAGCATTGGGAACCGAATTCGGTTTTGATCCTTCGTTCACATTTATTTTGATGTGAAGCTCTTTTATTTCTATCGGCATGACTAACTTTTAAGTAAAGTGAAATAATTATAAGTGAGTTCAAAGCTTTCAACAACGAGCTTACTTTCCTGAGCATTAAAATCCTCAACGGCCCATTTTACAGGATAGGCGTGAACCACATTCCATGAAATCAAAGGCTGATGTTCTTCATTAAGCAATTTGATGGTCAGGTTAACTGGCTTAAACGAGAAGTTTTCGATAGCGTCCCGACACCAGTCGATCACTGCAGAATCTATGAGCATTCCTCTTTTTAAACTCAGGTTTGGATATTTTGTCTTTACCGGAAGTTTATGCTTGAATCTGTTTTCACCACCTTCGGCTATCTCTTCAGTTTCAATATCAACAGATAAACCGGAAACCGATTGAAACTGATGGTCTTTTGCCTGTGAGCCAAGACCTTCAAATTCAACTAAAAAATGAAAACCAACCGGTGGATAATAATTAGCCATGATTAATCATTTTGAATCGATAAACCTTCGTGAACCAATTCCATTGATTCTATCGCCACTTCGTTTCCATCGGCTTTTAAATCAGTCGACTGTACTTTGGTTGGCCATGCATTTTTTACTTTCCAGGTAATCACCGGCTCGTGTTCTTCATTCAGCAATTTGATGGTAATGTCCCTTCTTTCGATAGTGTTTAACTTTACCGTATTCCACCAGGTGTAATATTCATTATCACTTTTAAAAGTTCCTCTTTTCAGGGTGATATTAGAAAACTTTTGCATGCCCGGCATTTTGATTTTGCTGTACTCCGGACTTGCGCCCTGGCGGTATTCAATAACTTCAGTTTCTACATCTAATCCGGAGACTTCTGTAAAACCTATTTTTGTTCCTCCCCAGTCAACTGAGAAATGAAACTTTGCTAATGGATAACTCATGATCTATATTTTTTTAATGTTGATATTTAATTAAGATTCCTGCATTTTGTGAGAGAAACGAAGGATGATGAACTCAGCCGGACGAACTACCGCCATTCCAATTTCAATAATCATTCTGCCTTCCAAAATATCCAAAGCCGACATGGTTTGTCCCAGTCCGATTCTAACATAAAAAGCCTGTTCGGGTTTTGCTCCGGCCAAAGCCCCGGCTCTCCATTGAAGAATTAAGAAATTCTCAATCATCGCTCTGACTCTTATCCAGGTATTGGCATCATTAGGCTCAAATACAAATTGTTCGGTTGCTTTTTTGATAGATTCTTCTGCCATGTTAAAGAAACGTCTTACCGGTACATAACGCCATTCGTTGTCATTACCTGCCAGTGTTCTCGATCCCCAAATCAAGGTTCCTTTTCCCGTAAAACTTCTGATGGCGTTGATGGATTTACCGGCCACAGTATCAACATTTAAATTATCCTGAATTGTATTTGTTATTTTAACGGTTGGTTTTATTACATAGTTCAGGCTTACATTCGCGGGAGCTTTCCATACTCCTCTGTCTCGGTCAACTCTTGCATAAACCCCTGCAACAGCAGAACTTGGAGGAAGTGTTATAGGCAGATTGTAAATTTCGGTAAGTATTTTATTGAACGTTGCGTTGTCAATATCTTCTAACGTGCTTAATTTTCTTCCGTTTAATGCTCCATTATTTACATCTTTTCCGTTAACAGATTTAATGTGTCCTAAAAGTGTAAGTAGCGTTCCTTTAATACCAGAAAAATTATTTGTAAGTCCTGCAATTCCCGTTTGAGCGTTTAGGGGATTATAGATTACCAGTTTTTTTAATTCTTTATCAAAACTTACATCATCGGTAGATATAATTTTAAGCATTTTAGGTGCTGCGTTCTCATCCTGTATTTTTTTCTTTAATGTTTTTAAATTTTTATATACAGAGTCAATTTTATTTGAGGCAGTAAAATTCAAATTAAAGGCTGTCAGGGCACTTGAAATGTTACCGGCAATAACCAGATCTTCATCAGATATTGTACTGATTGCAGCATTTGCTTCGTCGTTTAGCGAGCTTCTCAAAAGCGATAAACTTTCTAAAGTACTAAGCAGATTATCCAGATTTTTTAAAAAAGCTGTTTTTTTGGCAGCGTCGGTAACAAAAGTTCCTCCTAAATCAAAACCGGTCGCGTCATTACTATACATTTGTAAAAACATGTCACTGATCTGACCAGCAATATCTCCCGCAACAGAATCGTCAACCAATTTGGCTACAGTTGCGTCAATTCCCGTAGTAGGGTTTTCTATAAGCGCCAATCCTGCAGCAATTTGATCATATGCTTTTGCTGTATAAGAGTAATGTTTTATTGTAATTTTAGTAGCATCAAAAGCATAGTCCAGTATGGTTTCCAGGTGCGGATAATAAACCGCGCCGTACTTAATAGTATCTTTTTCAGAACTAATTTCATTTCTTAAAGCGTCTATGTTAGGGTCTGTTGGACTTGATTCATCGTAATTTAGAGTGTCAATTAAGGTAAACCTGTCCTGAAGATTATGGCATTGTGTAAGTGCACTGTTGTATAATCCGTAAAAATCAGTTGGAAGTATTCCATCTACTTTTGTTGCATCTGGAAATAAAATTAGAGTTGGTTCGTCTACTTTTTCTAACTCAGCCAATCCATCATTCAGCGCAGCGCTACTGGTGATTACTGTAACCGGAGAGTCTGTTTCATCTAAATCATTTCCATAACGCCCTACTGAAATAATGTAACAAGGACCGCCGCCATTTGCAAAAAACAACTGCATTGAATAGTACATTAAAAAAGGCTGTTTTAAAGTTGGCTGATCTACAATAATAGATCTTGTGTCGCCACTATTACTGGAAACATCATTAATTGTAACACTAATTGTTGTTTCCGGTTTTGCAAAGCCAAAAAAACGTTCATATTCTAAAAGAGAGGTGATTCTGGTTGGCTGCAATTTTAAATCTCCATTAATCTTGTTCGTAGCTTTTTCAGTATAGCCAATAAAAGCGGGAATCGCTGTTTCAACCTGGGCTACAGAAGGAGGAAACTTTACGATTTCCTCAATATATACGCCAGGTGTTTTGTAAGTTGTTGCCATAATTGATTGTTTTAATTATTAAATAAATATTTCCGAATAATAATCGCCATTGCTTTTTGTTATTGATTTTACAGAAGGATTTGGATACTGGCTGTTTACCGGTTCTTTGGGCGTAAAATCGGTGAGAGGGTCAATTTCAACAAAACCCGAATAGGTTAGGGGTTTTACAGTATCGGTTTTGATTTCGCTTTTTGTTTTTCTGTTGATGTATTTCCAGAACGTTTTTCTATTGTCAAAATGAATTTTAAAATGAGGGCTCAGTATTTTTCCCGAATTATTCACAATATTTCCCGGATTATTATCGCCTTTCATTGTCAAGGAGATGATTCCGAAAACATCTTGTCTTTCTTGTGGATAGAGCTCTGATAAAAAATGTGCCGTTGTTTTTTCGGATACTAAAAAATCATTTGAAATCAGAATATTTTCATTGTTTTTGGGAATGTATTTAAATGTTACGGCTTCCGTTGTAGGTTTCACGTTACTGAATAAAAACATTTGATTTAGGACAAAATCCAAATCAGTATAATTCTCAAATTGATAATCGTTGATGGAGATTTTAAAGTCCAGTTTTAAATCTGCCGGAATACTTATAAAAGGATCAGTTTCATCGACTTCCTTGACTTTAGTGTATACCCGAAAACCTGTTTTTGACAGCTTAAAAGCCATTTTATAATTTTTTAATCTTGTTTTGGTTTCTACTGTTGGAACTATAGTGGCAAAGGAATTACTGTCGAATTTTTGCAGCATTTTTTCCTTATCTGCTAAAGACATACTTGTATAAGCATCTTCACCGCTATTCAGAAAATAATTGTGAAAAAGCGTTACTTCAAATAATAGTTCATATGTAAAAGCAAAACTCATGACTGTTCTTTTGTTTTTGTTAGACCTTTAAATTTGCTGATAAGCTGTCCTTCAGCTTGTGGGATATTGCGTTCAATTTGTATCATACTTACTTTGTATAAAGCAGAGGGAAGCTGCTTGCCTCCTAATGTTCCCCAGATATAGTTCAGCTCTTCAAAAGTGGGCGTGTAGAGTTCAACCGAAAATCTGAAATCATCAATATTTGCCATTGCAATATTATTTCTGTTGTAAATAGTGTTGGCTTGTGTAAAGAGTCTTTTTCCCTGAAAAAATGCGATGATTTTTGAAATATCATTAAGCGAGTTGATGTATATATTTCTATTGGCGCTAAAAAGTAAATACAGGTTTAAATTGATGACGCTATTTTTGTAAATTGTTTTAGCATTTTCAACAGAATGATTGGGAAAGTTTTTTAAAGTAGCTTCTTCATCCAAATTAATTAGGGTAAGGGCTACTTTATCTTCTAAATTTCCGGATACGGCTTCGTTTTGAGATTCTAAAAAAGCAATATTTTCGGCCACAACTGTTTTTTCTAACCCAATTTCGTCGAGATAGTTGTTTACTTGTTCTGCAATTATTTGAATAACTTCAAAAACCATTTGTGATAAAGTTTTAATTTTAAAAATCAGTACTTATATAGTTATGATAATTTGCTAAAAATCTCATTATCAATATGTAGGTTGAAAAATAAAAATGGGGGCTTTTGAATTTGCTTAAAACCTGGAATAGAAATAAGGCTGGTAGGTTTGTCTAAAGTAGAACAATGGGAGTGTATTAAAAAAGGGGGAAATGACCCTTTTTTTTAGGGTAAAACAGTTTGTTAAGTATTTGATTTACAGATTATTGTATCTTTGTAAAAGTCTAATTTTATCTTTTGTAAAAAAGCAAACGTCGTAATCTATTGAAATCGATAAAACTTTAGTAAAAAAAAATCTAAAAACATTTAATTTTTAGATTTAAACTGGAAAAAAAATGGAGAATTTGAAAAATACCTGAAAGTTTGATTTTTAAGTGAAATTTATTCTGGCTGTCTAAAACGCAAATAATGTATGAGAAACCTGTTATGTGTAGAATTAATTCATTTAAGTTTTATTTCAAATCAAAATAAATTCTTAAATGTGATATAAAAAAAAGCCTTAGAATTTTAAATTCTAAGGCTTTTTTAATCGAAAAACTATATTTAAAAATTAGTATTCACTTTTTTAGAACGATCTGCAATGTATGAGATTAGCCAAATTGTTTGTCCTTCTTTTACAAAGAATATTTTCTTTTTTTCTAAATCCGGAATGCTTTCCAGACACGATAATAAAATGTTATTTGCAGAAATTAAGTATTTCTGGTCATAGGTGGTTAAAACTCTGGCAGCTTCTTTATTTGTTTTAGCAAGCGTAGTAAACTTGGTGAAATTATTCTTTAATATTGCGTCATAGTTAATAACATCTTCTTTGCTTAAGGCAACGTAATGCTCTTTAACGTTTTCATTATAATATAAAGTTGCAAACGCCCAGACAGCTCCGCCTGATAAATACATTTTTTCTTTTTTTGATAAAAGAGGATTTTTATCAAACATTTCTTTTACCTTCTTTAGCAATACAGAGTTAAAATCAAAAGATTTTTCCTGATATACCGACATGTCATTAGCTTGGTTTTGGTTTACAACCGTTTTTTGTACAGCATCAGTAAGTGTCATTGTACCGAAATTAAGCTCTAAAGGAATAAATTCTAATTTATCATCTTTAAGCTCATCGATATATCCGCCTTTGGTAGTTTGCGCTCCAATGTCAAGCAAAAATGCGTTAGCATAATCAACTGGCGGTATAGCACCTTTAACCAGGGTTTTAGCTTCTTCGTTAACATTAAGGATTTCAACATCTTTGTTAATTTGAGAAGTTATTTTATTTCTTAAAACGTCAATGTTGCGGGCAGATGTAAAAAGGGGAGCAGCTACAATAAAAATATTTTCTTCGGGCATTTTATATTCTGCTCTTATTTTTTTTAATTGCTCAACAACTATAGCACTGGTTCTGTCAATATCGTCCTGAGTAATCTCTCCGGTTTTATCAATATGTTCTGCAAAATTAATTCTCTCAGTCCAGAAATACAGAATCTTATAATCCGCTTTTTTGATATTGTTTACATCCAGAACTGAAACTTTTATAGCTCTGCGACCGATTTCGATTCCTGCATAAAGACTTTTTTGCGAAAATGAATTAATGGAAAAAAATAGATTTAAAAGAATAAAAATAAGAAGTTGGGGTTTGTTTTTTTTAAGCATTTGATTTAATTATGGTTAAAATATATTTGTTTGAATAAAGTTTTTAAAGTAATTATGCGAAAATCATAATTTTAAATTAAAAATAATGGGTTTTAATATAAGATCGCAAATTTATAAAAACATTTACTAAGATAAATGCAGTTATTGTAAAATATAGAATTTAATTAGCAGGATAGTGCTTTGAGGACAATTATGTGCGATTTTTATTATTTCCAGGGTCTTGAGAAAGAATAATACGTCAAATTGATTTAGAGGACAAACTAATAAAACGAAAAAAGCTCCAGATTTCTCTGAAGCTTTGTAGCCCGTAGCGGAATCGAACCGCTCTTACATGGATGAAAACCATGCGTCCTAACCGATAGACGAACGGGCCTGTTTTTCTATGCGGGTGCAAAAATGCAATTAATTTTAGAATACACAAAAATTTTTTTCAGAAAATTGTTTTTACTTACCCTAAAAATATCACATTTAGAAATAATTAATCGTAAATAAAATTAGCTATTTAAGACGTATTTATTTGATTAATAATTTTTTGGATTACATAGAAAAGTGGTTTTTTCTTTTTTTATTTCAATGATATTTTTTGAAGAAATTTAAAATTATTTTGAAAGTTATTTATTTTGAAAGAATATTCTTTTGGTTTTTTTACTGTTACATATTGTTGTATTCCTTTGATTTTGCTCTTTTATGTTTATTATTTCAAGACTGTATCATAAATTTTATTCAAAAGGTCTTGTCTCATTTTTGAATTTCTTTGATTTAAAAGTATTTCTTCAACCCATAAGAAAATATCAAAAATCAAAGAGGAATAACGATGGAAGTGTAAAAGCAATAAAGTTTCCAGCCTAGTGATTCATACAAGGGTTTTCCTTCTTCTGTGGCAACTAAAAAGTTTTTGGAAATACCTTTTGATAATGCAATTTTTTCAAGTTCTTTCATTAAAAATGTTGCAAGGCCTTTTCTTTTATGATTATCATCAGTTAAAATTCTATCATATACCGCCAATTCATCAACAAGAATAAGGCGGCCTAAAGATGCTGCTTCGCCTTTTTGAGTAACTACTTTAATAACATAAGTGGAATTATAATTAGTTATTTCTAATTTATAATCATTATGTAAACAGATATCAGGAATAGTCATCGGATGAAAACAGGACATCATATATCCTTGAGGTTGAACTATCCATTTCTTCAATACATGACGTTTTACTTCGCTTGGGGAAGCACAAACTTTTAAAAATACCCAAGGTTCATTTATATCTTTTGAAAGCTGAATAAAATCGTCATTAAGTTCAGTAAAAACATAGCGGGTTTTCTGTTTTTCAAAACCTACATCAACCTTTAACCCGGATTTAAATTTAACAGGTAATGGCAATTCTCTTGACATGCTCCAAGCCTTAAGCCAGCTGTCAATAATATCTGAAGAAATATGATTTTCCATATTTAAATTATTATAAACAAATATAAAAAAAGAAGGCCAAAGAAATCCGAATTATTTGTAAGACACTAACTGTGAAAAACTTTAAATTTTACTTTCCTTTTTCATTTTGTATTGAAAAGTTAAGTGTTATGTTTGTTCACAATTCAGCGAAAAATTAAACTTAAAATTAGAAATATATAGTGATAGATAAATCAGAGATTAAAGTTCATAAAAAACTATTTGGGCTTGATCATTTACGAGCTTTTGCTATTATTTTAGTTTTCTTTTTTCATTATTATATTATAAGTGACGGAGAGCCCGAATGGCTTCCTGATGTAGCTTCATTTGGCTGGACAGGAGTTGATTTATTTTTTGTGTTAAGTGGTTTTTTAATTTCTTCGCAACTATTTCTGCAAATTAAAAAAGGGGAACTGATTTCGTTTAAAGTCTTTTTTATCAAACGATTTTTTAGAATTGTTCCTGCCTATTTAGCAACAGTTGGAATTTATTTTTGCATTCCGTATTTCAGAGAAAAAGAAGCACTGCCTTCAATTTGGAGATTTCTTACTTTTACTCAAAATTTTGATCTTAATTTAAAAGACTACGGAACATTTTCGCATTGCTGGTCGCTATGCGTAGAAGAACATTTTTATCTTTTTTTACCCATTATTCTAATATTTCTACAGACTTCAAAACTGTTCTTTAAATCATATTGGCTATTAATAGGCCTGTTTTTATTTGGTTTTGCGATTAGATTTTATAGTTTTAATCACTTGTATTTACCTAAAATTAATGAAGAAAATAGCTGGATGTACTGGTATAAGTTTATTTACTATCCGACTTACAATCGCTTAGACGGACTTTTAGTTGGTGTTTCTATTGCAGGAATTTATCAATTTTTGCCAAATTTATGTATGGACCAGACTTTCAAAATATGGCAATCACTTTCTTTTATTAAGTGTATGCATTTTGACGGCTGCTTATTTTTTATGTGAAGACTTACTGACTTTCAAAGTATCTGTTTTTGGATTTCCATTAATTGCAATTGGCTTTGGTTTTATAGTTGTAGGTTCGATTAGCCCTACAAGTTTTTTATATAAAATGAATTCAAAAATTACAACGTTTATCGCTAATCTTTCTTTTGCTATTTATTTAACTCATAAAGGGATAATTCATACAACCCATAAACTATTAAAAGACTTTGAAATAGAGAATAATCTAATGCTTCTAATTTGTTTGATAACCTGTGTTTTAGGAGCCTATATTCTTCACTTGACAATAGAAAAAACATTTATGAAAATAAGGAACAAAACCATGAAAGCAATATGAATGTTATTCACTAATTAATGCCTTTCTACCATAAAAAGAATGAAAAAAAATCCTTATTCATTTTCTGAATAAGGATTTTTAGTTTAATTATTTGCATATTTTCTCCGGTATTCTATTGCCTTAAAATGATGAATTGCAAGTTTTTTAGAAAAAGAAATAACCAACAGATACTTGAAATACTCCGTTTTTATTTTTAAAAGAGGAATTATCTACATTATTAATATCAGTTAATCCCAGATTATATCTTACGCCAAAATTAAGTCCGTTTTCAAGTTTGTAGCCCAAACCAAAATTAACACCAAAATCAACAGTATTAAACGAATCTTTTACATCTGTTTTTTCATTTTTAGCGGCAAGTAAAAAACCTATTTGCGGTCCGGCTTCAAGACTCAATCCTTTTGTTACATAATATTTTCCCATTAAAGGAACGTTCAGGTAACTTAAGGCAACTGTATTATCATTGAAACTGTATCCCTGACCGGAATACATTAATTCGGGTTGAAAAGAAAATTTATCAGAAAGTGGAATTTCTGATACAACACCAAAATTAAATGATGTTACGACATCAATGCCTTCGGTATTATCTCCGCTGATAGTTGCAAAGTTTAAACCTCCCTTAACGCCAAATTTAATTTCCTGGGCATTAACATTTGTAAATCCTAAAACTGTAACAACAGCTAGTAATAAAAATTTTTTCATAAAAAGTGTTTTGAATTATATGATGCAAAATTCACTTAAGAAAAATTAGGCGAGGTTTCAAAAGCTTAAAAGTGTATAAATTGGTACTTATTTGCTGGTGTTTTTATATTCATTTGGTGTCTGACCAGTAACTTTTTTAAAGGCTTTGTAAAAAGTTGTTTTTGAAGTAAAACCAGATTCTAATCCCATCGTCAATAAATTATAGTTTTCATATTCAGAATTTGACATCATTTCCTTGACAGCTTCAACTCGATATTGAGTGATGTAATGGGCAAAATTTTCTCCTGTTATCGTATTTATAATTTGTGAAACATATCCGGCGCTTATGCCTAGTTTTTCAGCAACTTTTTCTCTATTTAATGTACTGTCTGTATAAATGTGCTGTTCTTTACAGAGAAATTCAAGTTTTTGAAAATAAAGATTATCTGCCGTTATAGATTCTCTATATTCTTCTGGTCTGTCATTTTCTACAATTTGCAGATTGGTATAAGAAATAGTTAAATCTTCATTTAAAAAATTGTAAATGGCATCTTTGTTTTTGGCCAGTTTGTATTTATAAATGCCTATATAAGCTGTCCAATGAATTATGAATGTTGCAGATAACGCCAGGACGCTCATAGTAGAAGAAATGTCATATTGAAGAAATAAGCCAACCAGAGCAGTAATAAGAAAAGCGAATACCAATGAAGAAATAATTGTTAATAAAGTAATTATCCATTTTTTTTCCTGTGAATCTTTTAAATGTCTTATCATAAAATAAGAGTAAAATAGTAGGAATGGGATGAATGTAACGGCTAAAACAAGATGGATCAGACCCAGTATATTGATGAGATCAATACCTAACTCAGGAATAGTATAAATTCCTGCAACATGATCAAGATCTTGTATAATATTCAGGACTGCGGAATAGGCAAATGGAATAAGACATAAATAATTTTTTTGTTTACTTTTTACAGTATCATCAATTCGGTTGATAATAAACAGAAATAGGAAAGCAGGAACTAGAAATACCCATTCGATGTGGTCAATAAACCGTAGAAAAGGATAGGAAGTAAAGGCATCTTCGATCTCAAAAACGTGATTCAGTAAAATAATTGAAAATGTAAATAGTAAGTATGCCAGGTATTTATTTGAATTACTATTGAATAAAGCAGACTTTAAAATAATTAAGCCTAAGACTATTCCCTGAAAAACCGCAATATTTAAAAGTGTAGTATATATCAATTTTTTAATATAAGAGTTGCCTTTAAGATTTGTTTTTGGATATCGTGGTAATTAGTCATTTTTTGAAACATAACTTATTTCATACGAATTGATAAAACGAATTTATATTAATACTGATTACTTTCTTAGGGGATTAAGAAATGATTAACTAAAATGCCTCTTTCCCGAAGAAGCTCTTTCTTTCAACTCAATAAAATTGATTTTTATATTTGCACTTTGTATTTTTGCCTTATGAATGATAATTTTATAAATGAATATTTTGGGATTGGAATACAAAATGGTAAAACGCCTGAAAATTTGGGTGTTTTATGGAGATCAGCGCAAAACTTAGGCGCTACTTTTATTTTTACCATTGGTAATCGATATGCCAAGCAAGCCTCTGATACGCATGATGCGGTAAAAGCAATTCCTTATTTTCATTATGATACTTTTGAAGCCTTTTTTGAAAACTTACCAAAAGGAGCACGATTAGTTGGTGTGGAATTAGATGAAAAAGCTTCTGATTTAGAGACTTTTGAGCATCCAAGACGTTGTGTTTATTTATTGGGAGCGGAAGATCATGGACTATCCAAAAAAGTTATGGCTAAATGCCATCATTTAGTGAAATTTAAATCGGTAAAAAGCCTGAATGTGGCTGTCGCAGGAACTATTATTATGTACGACAGAAATTTGCCTAAACCGAGATCTTAAAATAAAAACCTTAGTTATTTGGTAATCATTGTATCACTCGTAATTGTAAAGTATTTCAAACAAGAAAAGCTCCAGATTTCTCTGAAGCTTTTGTCTTAGTAGGGGGGGAAGTATTCAATTTATCTAATTGTGTATGACTTAAAATTTATTCTTTGCTATAATTTTCCGTAATGAAGTTTTTATGTTTTAGCCATTTACAATCTTCTTGGCTATTGATAAAGTATCCTAATTATTTTTCTCAATCATTTCAATAATTTTTAAGGCAACACCATTTGATGATTGAAAATTTTGTCCTGTAACAATTCGGCCATCATGTTCAACGTAAGATTCATTCCTCTTTGAAAATTTAAAATTCCCTCCTCTTTCTTCTATTGTCTTCTGAATTAAGAATGGGAAGTGTTTAAAATATTCATCATCTTGTTTTTCAAAAGAATCAGGATAACCACTTACTCTTTTTCCTTCAACTAAAAATTTACCATTTTTAGTTTTCAGGTTAACAATACCCGCTGTTCCATGGCATACCGAAGAAATAATGCCATTATTATCTTCGTATATTTGCATAACAATGTGTTGAATATCTGAGTTTTCAGGAACATTATACATTGCGCTTCCGCCTCCAATATAATGAACTGCTTTGTAAGCTTTATAATCAATTTCATTAGGAGTCATAGTATGTTTTATGGCGTACATAAAGTCTTGATTATATAGATATTGCTTTTGCAGGGTATCAGAGGTATTGATATAAGCTAAAGGAATAGCACGTCCCTTTGGACTTAGAAAATCAACAGTATAACCTGCATTTATAAAAGTATCATAAGCGTTTACGATTTCGGCAAAGCTATTACCCGTTGGAATTGTAGAATTTCCGTAATAATGAGCATTGGAAACAATAAATAATATTTTTTTACCGGATTTATTGCTTGTTTTGCTACTGGCAGCTTTACTAATTATTTTCCATTCACCCTGAATTTTTTTCAGTAAGAACATATCCATAAATTCTTGTTTTTTTTCAGCAATGAGAATTTCTGCTTTTGCAATGGCGATATCATTATAAAATTCTATAGAAATGATTCTTCCTAAACGACCGTTAAATTCTCCTTTGTTGCTCTTTTGAAACCAACTGACATACTCTGAAATTGGAACTATCCATAAAGGTTTTTCTTTGTTGCTTAGAAAAAGATTGGCTTCAGAATAAAAAGCTTTAATAATACTGTCGGGCTTATTATAAGATGTGCCTTCAATATAATTTTGAATACAGCTCTCAATCAGAGACTGTTCTGATTGTGAAAAAGATAAATTTGATACTAGTGCAAATAAGATTGCGAAAAAGGCTTTTTTCATAAACTTTTGATTTGAATGGTTTAAAAATGTTTCTCAAAATTATATTGATTAAGTTTTAAATCATTCCAAGTTTATAATACTGGAGTACAAATCTATATTTTAGGAATAGAAATTATGCTTTTTGTAATTTGAAGGTGTAGTACCTGTAATTTTTTTAAATGAACTATTGTACTGCTGGAATTAAACCCCGGATTCAAAACCTAAAGCATCTTTTGAACTAACACGCTTTTGAAACAGTATCTGATCATCTTTACTATAAATCATTATTCTATTTATAGTTATTCAAATCCAGATTAAGAATAGTACCTATTCTGCTAAACTCTTCATTAATCTTTGCATTCAGGATCAGTTGCTCATTTTTTATTGGATGATTAAAAATTAACTGATGTGCATGAAGCATCATTCCTTTCAGGTTATGATTCTCCAGCCATAATTTATTTTGTTTATTACAACCATGTGGACGACTTCCTAAAATGGGATGAAAAATATGCTTGAAATGTTTTCGTAATTGATGCATACGTCCGGTTTCAGGAATCGCTTCTACCAAACAATATCGTGATGTTGGTCGATTATTAAATTCTAAGGTAACTTCGGCATTTTGCAAACGATGAAAGTATGTTATTGCATTTTGCTTAATGTCATCATCATTGGTTAAATCATAATCAATCGTTAGTTCTTCGGGCGACCAGCCACGTAAAATGGCTAAATACTTTTTTTCGACTTCACGTGTGGCAAAACGATCATTCATGATTTTCAAAACTTCTTTATCCAACGCAAATAACAAGACACCAGATGTTTTGCGGTCCAACCGGTGAATAGGATAAACGTGCTGCCCAATTTGATTTCTCAATTCCTGAATAGCATAAACTTTTGCATCGCGTGCATAAAATGATTTGTGAACCAACAATCCACTTGGTTTATTAATGGCTATAATATATTCGTCCTGGTAAAGAATTTCTAACATTGGACAAAAGTAGAAGAGATTTCGACTAAAACCACTTTTATACGTATTTGTTTCTATACTTTCTTCGTAGTCGCGGAACGTTATACTGGATTGCCGCTTATAATTCTGACTTTTGTAAGTAGTATTTCTAATAAAAACTTTAGAATTAAAAACTGAATTCGTATATTGTTCTGCCGTTTTTCAGTTCATTTTAATAGAAATAGTCCAGATTATGAAAAATTCATTAATGCTATTCATAGCATTCTTAGCTTTTACAGCATGCTCAAAACATGAAGGTAAAAAAAATATTGCGATCACAGGAATAGATTCCACGTTGCGGCCTGGTAATGATTTTTTTAAATATGTAAATGGCAAATGGTACGATTCTGTATCAATACCTGCGTCCCAAGCCGGAGTTGGTGCTTATATGTTTATGAATTTCCCACAACGAATGCGCCTGCAGGGAATATTAGATAGTCTTTCGCAAAGCAAGAATCCAGAAGGAAGTATAGCACAAAAGGTAGGAGACTTTTATGCATCAGGTATGGATACTGTAACCATTGACAAACGCGGTTATACGCCTGTCAAACCTATACTTGCGAAAATTGAAGCCATTAGCGATTTACCATCTTTAATGAATTTTGTAGTTAATGAGGCAAAAACGGGTAATTCTTCTATTATAGCTTTTGGCGTGTCACCCGATCAGAAAAACAGCAGCATGAACATTGCTGAAATCTATCAAACCGGTATCGGCTTGCCTGACAGAGACTATTATTTCAAATCAGATTCATCAACTGTTGCCATACAGGAAGCATATAAAAAATACCTTGCTACATTATTTCAACAAACCGGCAGCAATGCCCAAGAGGCTCAAAAGAATGCTAATTTGGTTTACGATATTGACAAACAACTCGCCGTTTCGCATAAAACAAAAGTTGAACTTCGCGATGTGCAGGCAAATTATAATAAAATGGCTGTGGCAGATCTTGTAAAAAGACATCCGAACATAGAATGGATTACTTTTTTAAATAATTTAGGTGCTAAAACCGATTCTATTAATGTAGGTCAGCCTGCCTATTATGATGCGCTTAATAAGTTATTAAAAACCGTCCCTATTAATAATTGGAAAATTTACCTGAAAGCAAATTCCTTAGAAAGATATTCAGATGATTTAAGTAAGCCTTTTGTCGATGCTTTATTTGAGTATACCAAAGTGCTTTCGGGTCAGGCTGTTCAAAAATCCCGTGGCGAAAAAATGGCTAATGTCGTAGACAATTACTTAGGTGACGCGTTGGGTGAATTGTATGCAAAGAAATATTTTTCTGAAGATGCCAAAAAACGTATGCTAAACCTCGTGAATAATCTGCAGAAAGCATATGCCAAAAGAATTGATAATCTGGAATGGATGAGTCAAAGTACGAAACAAAAAGCGAAAGAAAAATTGGCAGCCATGACCAAGAAAATAGGATACCCGGATAAATGGAGAGACTATAGCAAGGTAAATATCTCAAGGAATACCTATTTTGAGAATATGGTTTCGGCCGCTACAGCTGCCTATCAATTTCAATTGGCAAAATTGGGCAAACCAGTCGATAAATCAGAATGGTATACTACAGTTCCAACCGTTACGGCATATAATAATCCTACTGCAAATGAAATTGTTTTTCCTGCCGGTATTTTACAAGCTCCATATTTTGATAATAATGCAGATGATGCACTTAACTATGGAGGAATTGGAATGGTGATAGGTCACGAAATAACCCATACTTTTGATGATCAGGGTGCTCAATATGACAAGGATGGCAACTTAAAAAACTGGTGGACAAAAGAAGATTATGCACAGTTTAAGTCAAGAATACAACAGGTTATAGATATGTACAGTACATACACAGTTTTAGACGATTTGCACATTAATGGTGCAATGACAGTTGGCGAAAATACGGCGGATATTGCCGGAATAGCTGTTGCCTACGATGCTTTTAAAATGACCGAACAAGGAAAAGGGAACACAAAAATTGACGGTTTTACTCCAGACCAGCGCTTCTTTATTTCGATAGCCAAAATATGGCGAGTAAAAATGAAAGACGAGTTCCTGCGTTTGTGGATCAACAATAATCCGCATTCTCCACCAAATTGGCGTGTTAATGGTCCGCTAATGAATACGACACCTTTTTACGAAGCATTTAATGTAAAACCTGAAGATAAAATGTTTTTGCCGAAGAAAGACAGGATAACTATTTGGTAATGGCCTTCGCTCTCCTGAAGGATATTCGTGGAAAAATGTGCAATGTCTCTAACTTTGCGCATTTTTTTAGTTTCTTAAATTAAAGCGGTTCGGCTATTGCGAAATAAAAATCTTACTTTTCAGGATGAATTAAAAAATAAATACTGATCTTTGTAAGATATATCTATCAATTCAGGATAGTAAGTCGGTTGCCAAGTATATGTACAAGTGGTAGAAAGTTTGAAGCATGTATAGAGTAGAACATCTAAGGCTGACAATTTAATTATGATTTATAAAGTTGCGCCCGACACAATTTAGGGTAAAAAAAATGAAAAAAGTATTTTTAAGTTTTGGAATGTTAATAGTTTTTGGATTAACAAGTATTATCTTTAATTCATGTAATAATGACGATGGCAATGGTGGTGAAAAAAACACCAATAATAATTTGTCATCAATTACTATTCAAAATTCAAAGGCGTTATTTATTTCATCATCAAAAGAAGGGAGTAAACTATATGGTGTAAAATCTTCTGCTATTTCTGGCAAGAGTACATCAGGTACTGAAGTAATTTTTGAAATTAAATACTTGAATAGTGCGGGAGAAGAAATACAAAAATCAGATCCTGCCTATATTTACAATCTAAAAGACTTTATAGTATTAGGCTTTGGTGCAAGTTATTTAATCAATAGTGGTTTTGACGAAGCCTATCTAATAAAAAAATCAGACGGCAAAGTTTTCGAGATACCGAGAAAGTATATGCCTCACGTAGTAGGGAATAAATATGATTATTTGCATCAATATTTAAATACAGAAAATAAAATTCAAGAAGATAAAAACAATAATATTTATTACACAACTTATCCAGATCATAAAATACTTAAAGTATCATTAAATACACCTTCTTTATTACAATTTCAAGAAATTTCAGCCGTAAATGATAATGTTTATGGTTTTTGTGTAGATGGAAATGGAAATATTCATTATGGATACTATGATTCCAATACCCAAGATTATAAATATCGTTACAGAAAATCAGAAGGAAATTTTATAAATACTACTTTTCCGGAAGGCAAATACTATAATCGTATTTGGACAGGAACAGATGGGCAGATATATGGTGCTAAGATGAATACTGTAGATGATTCATATCTTGGAAAAATACAAGATGGAGGTTTTTTAGTAATTAAACAGTCAAAAATGAATATAAATGATTGGAAATTTGGAAATGTATTTAATGTGAAAGGAAAAATAATATATACTTATTATGAATATAATCCTAACAAATTTTTTAATCTTTCGAATGAAATGGAATTTACAGAAATTCCTTGTTCAGTAAAGGCTAATTATGTATTAAATGACGATTTATATAACTTTGATAAAGCGACTTTTGTTTTAACTTTAATAAATGTATTGAATGGAAACACTTCTGTGGTTTACGATTTAGATGAAACAAAATTAGGAAATTACGACATCGACAAAATAATAAATGTAGACCAAGATGGCGTAACATTTAGTGCAGTAGATTTAAACAATGGACAATATGTTGTGGCAAAAATTTCTATATCCAATTTGGTTACAATTCAAACAAACATTAATGGACTCATTACAACGGTAACATCCTTAAATTAAAAAAATATCCCCGCTCTTCGAAGAGTGTTTCTTATGAAAAGCCGCGCAAATGTCTCTGACTTTGCGCATTTTTTTGTTCTTAATAGTCATAAACGATTAACTTTTGTTTTTTTTTACTTTGTTCAAGATGAAAAAAAGTAGTATTGAAAGAAAAAAGCTCCAGATTTCTCTGAAGCTTTCATTTAGTAACCTGCCCGAACTAATGTAGAACTTTTTTGTGCAAGATTTGGAGTGTTTAATTAGTGTTGCTATGTTAGCATCAATAATTTAAAAAGATAATAGTATTATAGCTACAAAAGACAAATTGAATTTAAAGTTTATATTAATGACTGAATTTTTTTATTTATTTATTTATAATTTTACTTAAATCAAACATTGGAGCATACATTGAGACCATAATTACCCCTACAATAGCTCCAATTACAATGATAATCATGGGTTCTAAAATAACTCCGATCATCTTAGTTTGGTGACTGATCTCTTCGTTATATTGTTCTGTCAATCTTTCAAACATAGTTTCAAGTTGGTTTACCTGTTCAGCGACTTCAACCATAGAAACAATTTTGTTTTCAAATACAGTATGCTTTTTTAGACTTTCATTTAAAGATGCCCCTCTTGTAATGTCTTCTTTTATTTGATGTATAGCAATTTCGATAGGGTAGAAGCCAATCATTTTTGCTGTTAAGGTTAGCGAATTTATTAAAGTTGTTTTTGAAGTAATCAGTAAATTCATGGCCTGGCAAAAACGAGAGATGTATATTTTACGAATCAAGTTTCCGAAATAAGGGATTCTTAAAATCATCTTTGTGGTAAACGATCTGTAACTATCCTTATCTTTTAAAAGCATATGAATTGCAATTAAACCTATTATATTGCCAATTACCACAGAGAAAATCATTCCTGAATGGTTTGATATTTTTAGTATAATTTGTGTGCTTTTAGGTAATTCACTTCCAAACTGTTTAAAGACCGAGCTAAACATCGGAACGACCTTATTCAACATAAAATACAAAACCAAAATCGTAACCAGCATAACAATTGTTGGATATGTCATAACTGAAATGATTTGCCTTTTCATCTGAATTTTTCGGTTGAAATATTTTTGTAATTCCCCTAAAACTTCTTCCAGTTTTCTAGTCTCTTCACCAATCTGAATACTATAATACTCGTAAGCCGAAAACTGATTGGTTTCACGCATCGATTCATAAATACTTCTTCCTTCAACAACTTTTTCCTTGATTTCAAGAATCAGTCCTTTCTCAAATTTATTGGCCGATTGATTTGCCAGAATCTCTAATGCTTTTTTGAAATCTACACCAGATCGCAAGAGCATTTCTAATTCTCGATAGAAAACTTCCTTTTTTTTGTCTGAAAGTTTTTTAGAAAACTGAAAAGAACCTGTTTCAATCCTGAAGTCTTTTTTCTCAGCTTTTGGTGCTTTATATGTGGTTAAGTCAAAACTCATTATTTTTTCAGTGTTTGTAATAATTCATTTGGATATATTCTTTTATAGAATCGTAAATCCAGTTCTTTTTCATTTGATTCTATGTTTAATTTTATTTTTTGAAAAACAAATTGCTCTGTTTTGCTTTTTACAGTATCCATCACAATTCTTTTTAATTTAATGCGAAATGTATCAACAAAAGTCTCACTATTTCTCAATATATAATCATCTGAAAACTGATAGGAAACTTTTTCTCCTGTATATCCATTAAAATAAATATCGTTCTCTGAGACGGTTATTTTTTCTTTTTCAAAAATATCTTTATTTATGCTATAGGTTAATCGGTTTAAATCGTTTACTAATTGATTTTGATTTTTAAAATCCAGCATTCTTCCTGTAATAATCGAAAAGATAACAAACAAAACACCCATGATAGTGGCTGTAATAGCCATACCAAGCACTGCTTCTATAATAGAAAAAGCAGGAATTGACATTACATTGTTAGGGGTTATTTTGAACATAGAAACTTTTTTCAAACTTAAATTGGGAACTGTCTTTATATTGAATTGAAATCTTTTTTAAGGACTCATTTACTGGTTCTTCTTCTATTAGCAGGTTTTCGTTTTCACTTTCATTTATTATAGAATCAATTTTTAATTCAGATAAATAAAAAAGCTCGTTGACCTTGTTTTGTGTACTATAAAATTTAGCCGAAGTTTTTGGTGTATAGACCGAAGCAAAAATCATGACTGCAAAATACAGGCAAATCGAAATAATGGTAAGCGCAATTACCGATTCTAATATCGAATTGGCCTTAAGATTATAGTACTTTTTTAATAACACTGTAAGTTGTTTTTTGAGTATTAAATAATGGAATCGAAATAAAATAATCGGGACGTTTACTGGTATTGATTTCTATATTACAAATCATATTTTCATAGGATGAAGCGGTTGTTTTTAGAAAAAAACGATTGGTGTATACTGAACCATACACATTGCTTTTAAGCATTAATTTGCCGCTGCAGTACAAATCACCAAAAAGTAAACCTTCTTCATCAATTTCGATTGTGTTTTTATCAATCAGATTGTTTGTATTACCAAATAAAACTACAGCACCGTTAACCTGGCATTCCTTTTTTATTTTTATTTTAGATTCGTCACTACTGTCATTATAAACACAAATTACCGATGGATAATTTAAAATTACCTTTTCTTCAAGTTCGATTCCTGTGGTAGCAAATGCCTGAATAGTACCTTTAAAACCTTCTTCAAAAGTTATTTTTGGTGCAATTAAAATTACGTCTTCAAGAACTGTGTTTTTTTTTACCCGAATAGAATCTTCAGATCTTAATATGAAGTTGCCTTTGAATATCATGTTAGACAAAATTGATTTTACCTTAATCTCTTTGGTAGTATTAAAAAAGGAATTGAAAAATAACGAATCTTTAGGTTTTTCCAGATCACTAAGTTTTGTTGCTTCAGATTTTATGCTTTGAAATATTTTCTTAAAATCAGTATTGATCTCCGGCAATTGAGATTCTGAAACCGAAATTTTTCCTTCTGTAACCAGTTTATTGAGATCATTGTTGATGTATGAGGTTTCAATAAAAGTACTTGGTAACTGATTATCTCCAATAAGTTTTACGGTTCCCGAATAAAAAAGTGATTTTGATAAATTAGTCAGGTAAATGGAATTTTTATCAAGATTTCTTTCGCCCACAAAATGTACGGAAGAAACCGTATCATTGGAAATATAGGATTTGGCTAAAACCAACGAAAGTAATCCATAAGATTTTGTCACATAACTCCCTTCAATCCCTGAATTTTCATCTTTTTCAATTTCTGTAACAACTGTTTTATTACCTAAAGCAAAATTCAGAACTGATTGATTTTGAATATAGAGTTCTTCCTGAAGATTATAATAGAAATTAAGCTGGTTGTATAAATTAGAGAAATACAATAATGCTCCACAAATAATAGAAACAATTAAGCAAATATAAATGGCATACAACAAACTATGAGCTTTAACCATTATTTTGCGGCTTTATCTTTTTTTTTCAAAAGGTTATTAAAAAAAGCTGAAATTTTTGATTCTTTTTTAGGTTCGTTTTTAGCTTCTTGTTCTCTGGCTTCTTTTCTAGCTTCTTTTGCAGCTTTTTTGGTTTCAGCTTCAATATCTTTTTCCTTTTTTGCCTTTTCTTTAGCTATTTCTCTTTCTTCTTGTGTTTTGGCTTTTAGGCTTGCAAGTTTAGCTGCATCAGATGTAGCGTCTAATGCTTTTTGAGTTTTTCGAGCATTTTCTAACTGAATGTTTTCTTGATTGATCCTGTATTTCTCAGATCTTGTATTTTTCTGCTTTTTTATAACTGCAATACCCCTTTTGTAATTAATGGTATCTCTATTTTGTATATTAATCCATTTACCAGTTTTTAAGTCAGTCATATATTGTCCGCTTTCAATCAGATTTGCATTTAAATCATATTTAAAAAATTTTCCGGATTTAAAACCATTGTTCCACATTTGAATACTAGCTAGAACACCATTTTTGTACCAGGTTTTCCATTCTCCAACTCTAAGTCCATTTTTAAATTGACCTTGTTCAGCCAATTGATTGTCATGATACATTTTTGTGAATTTATCATTAAGCAGGTCACCGGAAATTCCACCTTGGGCTTCGTGAATAAGTCCGCCCTTAAACCATGAATAAATATACCTTTTGTCAGGTTTTATTTTTTTATCAATAGTATAAAACTCATATCTAAAATCTTTGTCAGAAATTCTTTTAATTGTATAAGGATTTCCAAAAGACATTAAAGTAAGGAAAAAAATTATCAAGGAAAGACGGGATAAAATAAATGTTTTCAAAATATATATTTTTTATAAATTATTAATACCTTTTTTAAGGTTAATTACATTACTATGTTTTGCAAAAGGAGTAATAAGTGAGTCTAATCTAATCTAATGAGTTACGTATAATGGTTTTGTTTTCTGCGTTAAACCAAACTTGAATAGAGTCTTTATTTTTTTTTTTTACTATTAAACCATTCATTAATTCATTAAGTTTTAGTCTGCATATTTTAGAATTTATTTTTAATAAAACTAATTCCTGATCTTTAGTTTTTACATATCCGTAATAGGTGAGTGCTGGCCAGTTAATATTTGAATTTGTTTTTGAGACAATCGGAATGACTACTTTTTTTATTGGCTTGTAATGTGAAACTATCACTTTTGGAGCTTGAAGAGCAGTTTGAAATTCTTTATTTAAGAATGCATCTCTATTAATTTTTTCCAGTTCAAAAGTATCCTTATTGATTTGATTCATGGTGATATTACCTAATTGATTCTGTTTCTCAAGAATTGTTTCATTGCCTGTAAATTGGTGATTGATTGCTCTGTAGCCTACAGTTCCCCATAGCCCCAGCACAACCAGAATGAGAATTATATTTATTTTCTTTTTGGCCATATCTAATTCACGGTAAGCTTAAACCCTGTACTGCTAGTTCCAATATTTCCTGCCCCGTCAATGGCTCTTACACGCCAGTAATAAATAGCTGCATTTGTAAAAGTCTTCTGTAATGTTGTGCTATTACTATTTTGAGGTACAATGATTGTATTGAAATCAGCATCATTTGAAAATTCAACAATATAAGAAACAGGTGATTTTGCACTTCCTATATCGGCTGCGATACTCCACGAGAAACTCACACTTGTATTTAAGCTTTGGGTAGAGTTATCGGCTGGTAAAGTATTTTTTGGCTGGTTTGGTTTCGTTGTATCCACATTGAATTTACGTGCAGAATATTGTTTTGTTTCACTCTCAGCATTTTTAGCTTTTAGTCTCCATTCATAAGTTCCGTCTGCCAAAGTGGTTAAAGCAAGTTTTATAGAAGTATCAGTTAAGGCAGGTTCAGAAAAAACTTCCTCGCCCGCAACCGTATTAACTACTTTAACACTGTAACTTGTTGCATTATTCAGGGCTTCCCAATTTAGGCTTACATTAATATAGTTTACAAATTTATCATTTTCAGGACTTGAGAGGATTACTTGCTGGTTTGTCAAATCATCAGGAATGGTGGTAGAAAAATTAGACGGAAACGAGTATATTGATTCATAAGCATAATTTTCCCCACGTACCCTCCACATATAATTCCCTACGTCTAATGGCAGAATAATACTGGTTTTGGTTGTTAAGGAATCCAGTATTAAACTCTGGTCAGGTTGATATACCTGTACACGATATTTGTTGGCGCCTTTAAGGGCATTCCATTTAAAGTCGACTACATTACTCTCGATCTTGGAATCGTTTGCAGGAGACAATATTTGCACCATATTGCTGCTAATGTCTTCTTCGAGAATATCTTCGCAAGAATAGGTAAGGGCTGCCAAGGCAATAAGTATAATTTTATTTGTTATTTTCATAGTTTTGAAAAATCATTTTTAAATGTAAAACTTCAGATTTGTTATTCTTTTTTGTGATGTAAAAATTCATGCTTACGATTCTCGAAAAGCTAAATTTCTTTTCAAAATTATAGGCTAGGCTTAACAGTTGATTACTGTTTCCGATTACATCCAATTGATTTGTAATAATATGATAATCATCTTCGGCAAAATCATGAATAGGCTTTAAATCACTTATAGAAACTTCAGGAGAATTTTCGGAGACAAAGCTCACAATACCTTGCTGTACCATTTCTTTTGTAACACCTTCTTTTCCAATAATTTTATCCAGATAAGCAACGTCCTTAGTTAGACCATCAGTATTTTTTGCTTTTTTATTGATATCATCTGCCTTTTTTGATAGTGTTTGATATTCCATAATAACATCATACAAAGCATGAAAAGATCTTTTATATGCTGTAATTGACAGGATAAAAAAGAGCAGGATCAAGGCAGAAAATTTTTGTTTATAAGAGTAATTTTTAAACATTTTTCAAGGTTATTTTAATTTCAAATATTGACTTGTTTTTTTTGTCTTTTTTAAGGCTGATAATCTCAAAGCGTTGCAGCCAATCCATTTTTTTTAGATCCTCTAACCATTTATTAAAAGAGGATTCCTGAAAAGTCTCTCCTTTGATTATTATCGTTTTATTATAAAAAAAAGCTCTTTTGTTTTCTTTATATTCTTCTTGTACTGGAATAATATTTAACTCGTTTAAAGAAATATTACCAGGAATTGATTTAATAATTTCATATCCATAGTAAGTAAGAAATTTTGAAGATAAAACTCCGGATTCTTTCAGGATATTCACTTTTTTTTCCTTTTGCGCTTCCAGATCCAATATTAATTGATAAGATTGGTTTGAGTATACAGTTTGAAGATTCAGTTCTGCATTTTTAGTTCCATAATATTGAATCATGAAATAACTAAAAAGAAGGGAACTTAGAAAACCAATTAGGATGAATATCTCAAAAAAACTAAAGGCCTTTTTATATATAAGTTCTTCACTGTTTAAATTTGGATTTGTTGTCTTTGAAACTTCTTTTTGTTTTACAAAAAAATGTATAATAGCTCCGTATAATGGTAAAAAAATATTCGAAACCGTTTCTTCTCCAATTTGATAATTTATTATTATTTCTTCACTTTGTTTGGTGAAACCGAGCAGTTTTTCGTTTTCAAATTCTAAGTGCAAATCATTTGAAAATAAAACTTCTTTTTTAAGAACGTTATTTAGTAACGCAGCTAAAAAAGAACCTATATAAACATCTATTACCTGAAATCCGTTTTTTTGAAATTTAGTTATTGTTTCGTCGATAATGTTTTTTCGACAGAAACTTATAAAATTAGATATTGCACCTTTTAGATCTGTATAATAAATTGCATTGTAATCTATGTTTTTTTGCCAGTTTAAATCGGCTTCATTTTCAAAATCTATTTCTTTATTCAAAACACCTTTACCTTCTGCAACTATTATGATAGGCAATTTTTTGTCGGCAGTTTTAGTCAGCGTTTCAAAATTTTCGAAAGTTTGTTTAGAAATAATAGAAATCTTATTTGCTTTCTTTTTAATTGTAAGCAAATTATAGATTTCGTAATCTTCTTTTTTAATTACGCCAACGATATTTAAATCGTTCAGTTTTATGAATTTAGATAAAGTAGCTAACATTAATAAATTACTGTTGGTTTAATGAAAATATGAAGTTTAGAATCGCTTTTACCTTTCTTTCTACTGCTGAAAAACCATTTTATAACTGGTATCCTTGACATTAATGGAGTTCCGCTTCCTGAATTTTCTTTTTTAAGTTCGTCTAATCCGCCTAATAAAATCATTTCACCATTTTTAACCCGCACTAAAGATTCAAATTTTTGTGTGGCTTTTCCCGGAGGTGCATCTTCACCAACCCTGGCCAGGAAAGAACTTTTTTCTACGGCAATAGTAAGTGTTACATTCTCATCGGTGGAAACATATGGCTTAATCGACACACTTAAATTTGCATCTGTTGCTTTCCAGGTTCCGGAATTTAATATATCATTTCCTATGTTACTGTTTATTAATCGATTGTTTTGCTCAAAATAATAACTAGTTTCTCCAATCGATAGTTTGGCTTCATGTCCGCTTATTGTTGCAATTTTAGGTGTAGATTCTATTTTTAGAACCGAATTGTTTTCCAAAAGCTTTAGATTGAGATAAAAAGCATCGGTTACTTTTCCTAATTTGAATAGTCCAAATCCATTAAAGGCATTTATTAAACTATTTACAGAAGATCCGTTTAAAGTAATATCAGAGCTTGGAAACAATACACTACCTGTCTGTACAGAGTTTATTTTATCCAAACCTGCTTTCATTCCTGTCTGAATGTCGTATGATTTGTTGTACTGAACGATAATAACTTCGATTTGTACCATTGGCACAACCTTGTCAATTTGTTTGATATATACTTTTAATTCTTCAAGTATTGATCTTGATCCTGAGACAATTAGTCCATTTAGCTCGATGAATTCTTTTATCTCTAATTTTTCAGAGAAGACTTTTGGCAGTGTATTGATAACAGATTCTATAGACCTGTTTTCCAATTGAATCATTTCTGTAATTCGCAACCCTTCTGTAGCTTCTTCTCCAATCAAATAAAAATTATCCTGTTTTTTGTAAGTATACTTTTTTCCTTTGAAGATATTCGCTAACAACTCATCAAAAGTGATGTTATCAACAGAAAGTGTTGTCTTCTCATCTTCGGGCTTGTTGTATAAAAAATAATTGATGTGAAGTTTTTCTGCAGCTTCTGTAAGCAAATCAGAAGCATCTGCGATATAAGCATTTATTTGTAAAAATCCGTATTTATTGACATTTACTTCATAAAATCCAGGAACGCCAAGGCTAACTTTTGGTTCTCTTGTTTTAGGGTTTTTGGATTTGATATTGTCGTTGTCAAATATGTTTTTTTGTAAAAAGTAAACGTCATGATCATCTTTAGTGGCTACTAAATCATTTGATTTCGACATCATCTCGATCACCTGATCAAAAGGACGATTCAAAATATAAGAGGAAATCCTGATGTTTTTGACATCCTGAGCCAGAATTAAATTTTTTCCTGATTTATCTATAATTGCCTTTACAACTGCAGACAAAGTATCATTTTCGAGTTTTACAGACAAAAAATCATTCTGCGGATTATAGGCAACATCAATGGCTTTAGGTTGTTTTTTTTCTATAACTGTTACAATTTTTCTTTTTTTGAAGACTATAATATTATTCATAAAATAAACTTCCAGGTCATATTTTTGTGCCAGATGTATAAAAATATCTTTTACAGTTACATCAAAAAAGTTATTGGAAACCGGCTGATTTAGCTCCGTATCCACATCAACATTTAATTGATGTTCTTCAGCAATTGAAGAAATAAAATCATGTAAGGTAAGTCCCGAAACATCAATTTTAATGGTTTCGTTCATTCCCTTTTTTTGTATTGATAGTTCGTCAAATTTTCTACTTAACTCAACGATATCCCGCTGGGCTACAATAATATTACTAAAAAATAATGCGGTTAGTACGCAAACAACCTGTTTAAGCATTGTGTTTATATGTTTATTAAAATTGAGTATATTTCTTCGAGAGAAGTTTCTCCTATGGCTAAAATTTCAAATGCTTTTTCGGGCAGTGATTTATAATTTTTATCGGCACTATATAATTTAGTGATAGTATTATTTTTAATGGCTTCGGCAATTGTATTGTCAATATCTAAAATTTCATAAATTGCAGTTCTACCCTTATAGCCTGTGTGAAAACAGTTATTACAGCCAACAGGTTTGTAATAAGATGATATTTCATAAGGAAATTTGAAATTTAAAGGAAAATCTTTAGGATTGCTGATTGCTTGTTTTTTACAATTATTACATAGTTTTCGAACGAGTCGTTGTGCAACAGATAAGTTTAAAGTCTCGGCAATTAAATAGGAGGGAACTCCCATGTCAATTAATCTGGAAATCGTTCCGGTGGCTGAATTGGTGTGTATGGTAGATAAAACAAGATGACCAGTCAATGAAGCACGAATGGCCATTAGTGCGGTCTCAGAATCACGTATTTCTCCCAGCATAATTACATCAGGATCCTGACGTAAAAAAGATTTTAATGCAGATGAAAAGGTAAGTCCAATATCTTCTTTTAATTGTACCTGATTAATACCTTTTAAAGTATATTCAATAGGATCTTCAACCGTTACAATATTTCTTCGGCTATCATTAAGTAATCTTAAAGTAGCATAAAGTGTAGTTGTTTTTCCTGAACCCGTTGGACCGCTTATCAAAATAATTCCGTTAGGTTTTTTTACTGCTTCGAGATAACTTTCGAGTTCTTCTTTTTGAAGTCCCAATGTGCTTAAATCTATATTTGATGCATCTTGGCCTAAAAGACGCATTACTATTTTTTCTCCAAATAAAGTAGGTAAAATTGACACCCTGATATCAAATGATTCATTAGTAATTCTTCCATCTTGCGGAAGCCTTTTCTCTGTAATGTTTAATTTGGCTTTAATTTTGACCTTATTGACCAATTCAAGATAATTATCTCTTTCTATCTTGTAGCGCTCAATTAATTGACCGTCAATTCTAAAACGAATTCGGGAAGAATCTTCATAAACCTCAAAATGAATATCACTGCATTTTAATGATTTTGCCTCTGTCAGTAAATTTTCAAGGAAATCACCTTTGTCTACGTTTAAAGATTTATTCGAAGTTAGAGCCCTTTCTTTTCGATAATAAATAGATAATGCTTTTTCTATTTCTGAGGCATTTACAGGATAAAAAACAATGTTTTTTCCAAGGAAAAGTTCGAGCTCTTCTTTTGCATCTTGATTATTATTAGAATTGTCGACATATAATTCTAATGTATTGTTAAGAATTAATTTAGGTAATATTCGATACTGATTGGCTAAGTCATTAGAGACAGTATGTTGTATTTCGGGAAGGATTATAATATCTTGTATCATTATAATAAGGTGATTTTTTGAAAATCAATAAAATTGTCTTTCAATAGTATAATGAATAAAAACAAAGCCGAAAATCCTGCCAGAGGCACAGTTTTTTCCTTAATAATTTCTTTAATCCAAATTGCATTAACAGGGCAAATAGAAGTGAGAAAATAAAAAACAAAATGTAATTTTTTAATAAAAAGAGGGGAGCCACAGCAACGTAAAATAATAAGTCACCCAATCCAAAATAATGCTGGAAAGGGTTTAGGAATTTTTTAGATTTCAAACTCATATAAATTGTTAATATGCCTAATGTGATTAAAAAGAAACTAGTATTGAAAAGTGTTATTTCAAACTGATCAACTATTTTCAGTGGAATAATAAAAAAGGACACTGCAAAAATTACGATAGGTAAAAAAAGGTGTATTTTTCTATCTTTCCAATCCTGAATAAAAACACATATTAAACAAAGCAACAAAATTGCTGGGGCTATTTTCAACTTATTCTTTTGTTACTTCTGTTAATATTTTTTTACTGTCGATTTCCCAGGTATTAAAATTTCCATCACCATCTAAATCTGATGTAGCTGTTGCGCGTGCAGAAAATGAATCGTTTGAGGCTTCTAATATTTCTATTTTGTAAACAGCCTGTCCGCCTTCGTCAACTGTTTTTTCCTGTTCAAAACCAATTTCTTCCAGACTACCTGAATATTTTGAATGTCTGTAGAAATAACTTTTTTCTAAACCATAAACCTGATTAAGCATGGCCTGTGCTTCAATGGCTTTGGCTTGTCCAATTACAGAGGTTTGGTTCGGTAAAACCATAAGTAAAAGAATTCCAATAATACATAAGACAATTAAAATCTCTGTTAAGGAATAAGCTTTGATTAATAGCTTTTTATTCAGTTGATATTTTTTTTCAATCTTTTTTGACATTCGTAAGTTTGTTTTTATTAGAGGATTTGTTAAAAATTAATAAATCTGATCTAGTAAATAACAAACGAATTTAATGGGAGTTGTTAAAATAATTAAACCTAATAAGTCTTAATTGTGATATAATAGGGTTTTTGGAATTTTGTTGAGATTTAGAAAAGAGGATAAATGTCAATAAGATGTTTTTTCAACAACTTTTTATTTGTTGGCGATAACTGCTAAATAGTCTTATTGCGATAATACTAATTCTTGCACGAGTATTTTTTCATTATTTAAGATTACTACAAAAGGAAAGAGGTCGTTATTATAGTAAATAAAAAATATTTCACGTCTGTTATTAAGATTGGAAAAACCCTATTTTAATACTTTTATGCTTTTTACGGGGTTTATAATGTGTTAACAATAACTTAAAATTGTATATAAAAAAAGTATCAAGCAATTCCCTTGTACAAGCCTTATAAACGATTTTATGCCGAAACTTTCACAAAAGACAAACCTTATAATTTTACTTGTTTGTTTTATTTTAGTAACTATTTTATTCAAGTTATTCAATACAAATTCTAAAATTGTGTATGTAGACAGCAATAGACTATTTGAGAATTTCAACATGACCAAAGAATTAAAACGATTAGGAGAAAAAGAGTTTAATGCAAAAAAAACAAAAACAGATTTCTTATATCAAAAGCTTCAATCGCCTAATTTTTCACTTTCGGAAAAAGAAATAATAACCAAGGAATTTATTCAATCTAAAAGTGACCTGGAGCAATTCAATCAAATCTTTGCTTCTGAACAATCTTCAAAAATCTGGGCAAGAATTAAGAGCTACTCATCAGAGTTTGCAAATGAAAACAAATACCAATTAATTATTGGATCTGAGAATAAACTTAATGTTTTGTTTGCCGATCAAAATATTGATGTAACTAATGATTTACTCATTTATATAAACAAAAAATATGAAGGACTTAAATAAGTTCATTTTTGTCTTATCATTTTTTGCTTTGTTTTCTTGTAAAAAAGATGCACAATCAAATTTAGACAGCTCAGAAATTAGAGAGCATTACTTCAACCTTGAAAAAATAGGCTGGAAATCTCGTGTATATACTCAAAAAGTAGAGGGTATAGGTTTTATAGCTACCGAAGTTCCCATTCAATATTACTTATTAAAAGATTTTGGTACTGAAAACTTTAAAAGGGTTGATTCTCTTTATGAAGCAAACAAAAGAGAACGCGTGCTTGAATTCGTTTTTCAGCAAGAAGAAGAAAAAGACTTGCTCTCAAAAGATTTTACAGGTATGGAGTATACTGATGCTGTAAAATACATGTCTTTTGGTCTTAGCAAAGATTTTTATGTAGTAACATCAAAAAATGACACCATCTCATGTTCCGGCGTTACCTATGAAAGAAGTTATAAAATAGCTCCATATCAAAAAGTTCTATTGTTTTTCTCAGGAATAGACCCGAACGAAAAAATACAACTTGTATATACCGATTTCCTTTTTAGAAAAGGCATCCTAAAATTTAAATTTCAAGACACCTATACACCTATAATCTTATGACCAAGCAAAGAAAAGTAAGTAAATTTAAAAAAACCGCAGCGATTTATTTAGCTATGATGATTCTTCTGGAAACCTTTCAGCCCATACAGATTTATGCATTAACCGGAGGGCCATCTCAACCTGAATTTGATTCCTTCACTCCAATTGGCACTTCTGATATGGTGGATCTGGCAAGTGGAGACTTTAACTATAATATTCCCATAATGGATGTTGGAGGATATCCATTAAACCTTGCTTATAATTCTAATGTAACTATGGATCAGGAAGCTTCATGGGTAGGACTTGGCTGGGATCTTAGTGTTGGGCAAATTTCAAGACAAGTACGCGGACTCCCTGATGATTTCAACGGGGATGAAATGATTTATGAAAACAATATGAAGCCTAATATAACTATTGGGGCAAATACTAGTGTTTTTGTGGCCGGCTTTGGAATTAATGAAGCAGTAAAGGGAGCTATAAATGCAGGTATCGGTATTAAATATAATAACTATGATGGATTTGGAGTTTCTGCAAATGGTGGATTAAGTTTTCAGATAGGAGATAATTTAAAAGTAGGTATGGATTTAGAGTCTTCTGCTTCCGAAGGCGTATCACTAAGTCCAAACATTTCATTCTCTAAAAAACTTGGAGAAAAAGACCTAAATGATATTAATTTAAATGCTAATGCAGGTGTAAGTTATAATAGCAGAAAGGGAATAGAAAGCACAACATTGTCTTCTCATATAAGCAAAATTGAACAATCAACTAAAGATAATATAGGAAGATATCCTTTAACTTCAGGATCACTTTCTATGATAAACGCTTCTTATACCCCGACAAAACGTGTAGGAATGGTATCTTCGAATTATATGTTTAACTTAAATATTCAAACAGAATTTTGGGGTTTAGAACCGGGTGCGAAATTTTCGGGCTACAGAATAAGTCAGGGAGTTAAGGATTCAGAAAAATATAAGACTGAAAAAGCCTACGGATTTGAAAACACATACGATGCAGGGAAAGCAGATATCCTAGATTTTAATAGGGAAAAAGACCGAACATTTAATAAAAACACTACTTCTTTACCCTTAACCAATAATACTTATGATTTATATAGTATACAAGGACAAGGGGTTTCAGGAATGTATCGTCCTTATAAGTCGCAAGTAGGGTACGTCTATGATAATGAAATGCATGATGATAGTAATGGAGGGGCTTTAGGTGTGGAATTTGGCGCTGGTGGAGGAGCTCATGTTGGGTTTGATGCTACTGTAACACTTGGTAAAAGCACCAGTTCATTATGGGAAAACTCAAATCCTGCTCTGGCTAGATTCAAAGAGAAAAAAAGCGAAAACCGACCTGACTATGAAAAAGTATTTTTTAAGAATATTGGCGGAGCACACGTTGACAAGGAATTAAATTTGTTTGACAACAACTTAGGGGGGTATAATGCTGTAAAATTAGGATTAACTGGTGGTAAATTTTCCAGAAGCACGAGTTTAAACTATGCCAAAAGCAATGGAGTAATTAGCGATAATGGAATTATTAAGAGAGAATCAAGATTATCCAGAAATCAAACTATTCAAAAATTAACCGCTCTGGAATCTAAAAAATTTGGTTCAAAAAAACAGCTTAGTGAATTTGCCAAAGACCATCATACAACCGAAATACAAATCACAAAAGAAGGAGGTGAACGCTATATTTATGGCAGGGCAGTCTATAATACGGTCAAAAAAGAAGCAACATTTGATGTAAGTAATACAAAAAATCCTTACGAGAAAGTCACCTTCAATAATGGATTGGTAACCTATACTCCCGATATTGACAATTCGGCTAAAAACTCCAAAGACGGAGATCAATACTTTAACAGGGTGACGACTCCAGCTTATGCACATTCGTATTTGCTCACCTCTGTTTTATCAGCCGACTATCAGGATTTAACAAATGACGGACCTAGTGATGATGATTTAGGGACTTATACCAAATTTGAATATGAGAACAAAACGCCTGACAAAAAAAATCCCTACAGATGGAGGGTTCCATTTCTGAAAAATCAGGCAAATTATGATGAAGGTTTAAGATCAAGTAAAAAAGACAATAAAGGAAATTACCAATATGGAGAAAAAGAGCTTCTTTATATAAAAAAAATAATTACCAAAACGCACATTGCAGTTTTTCATATCTCACAGCGAAATGATGCATATGGCGTTACGGATGAAAACGGTGGACTTGGAGATAAGTCTCAAATGATGTACAAATTGGATAAAATATCGCTTTATTCAAAACCGGAATATACTGCGAGTGGAGAGAATGCTACTCCGATAAAAGAAACTCATTTTGAATATGTTTATAGTTTATGTCAAAATATTGATAACAACATCGATATAAGTAAAAATACGCCAGAAACTCTGGGACAGAAAGGGAAACTAACTTTAAATAAGGTTTATTTTACCTATAAAAAATCAAATTTGGGAAAATTTACGCCCTATGTATTTGGTTATGCACCTAAAGTTTTAATCAACAATACGCCAGGCTATCGTATTGAAAGTGATGCAATCAACAATCCTCCATACAACATGAAGGCATATGATGTTTGGGGAAATTACAAACCAGCCAATAGTCAATTGGGACCAGAAACGTTGTCAAAATTATCAAATCCAGAATATCCATTTGTAGATCAGAGCAATCGGGAAAAAGCTGACGAGTATGCAAGTGCGTGGCTGCTAAAATCAATCCGATTACCTTCGGGTGGTGAGATGGAGGTAAATTATGAATCTGATGATTATGCATATGTGCAGGACAAGGCAGCCATGCAAATGTTTAAAGTAGTGGGAAGCGGCACAAAAGAAGGACTGACTGCTGCAAATGTGGATATTGCAGATAAAATGCAAAAGAGGATCCTGGGAGCATACATTTATGTTGCATTAGATCATAAAATTGATGAGAAATTATCAATTAATGATCCGAAAATTCCTCAGCTTTTTTATGATAAATATATCAAAAACATCGGAGACACAGGCAATCCCTTATATTTTAGATTCTTATTAAATATGGTGAATCCTGATCCTTTACCGGGTATTGATGGGACAGATAAATACGACTACGTAACAGGATACCTTAACATAGAAAAAGGAGCAAATTTAAATTACGGATTTCTGGAATCAAACGGGAAACAATATGTAGCCATACCAGTTAAATATGTTGGAAAAGGCGATGGATTTGAGCCGGATAAAAAAGAAGTAAATCCTATTGAAAAAGCAGGCTGGAATTTCGGGCGACATAACCTGAACAGACTTATGTACAGCATGAATAACGAGGAAGATACTAATAATTTAGAAGGTGTTGTTATGGAGCTTATAGGCTGGATGCCAGCACTTCTGAAAATTTTTGAAAGTCCAAATGCTCAATTAGAAAAGAATGGTATAGCAAGTAAATTTGTGAGTAATAAATCATGGATCAGACTTTTAAATCCTGACGGTAGAAAAATTGGCGGAGGAAGCCGTGTGAAAGAAATTCAAATTCACGATCAGTGGGATTTAATGACCAATCATAAAGACAATGCAGTTTATCAACAATCGTACGGACAAAAATACACCTATGAATTAGCAAACGGGACATCATCTGGTGTAGCTGCATATGAACCCCTTGGCTGTAAAGAAAACCCTTTTATAAAGCCTTCTTACGACGAGAAAAGAAGGGAATTATTACTAGGCCCCGATACAGATAATTATGTAGAAGAGCCTTTTGGGGAATCTTTTTTTCCGGCACCAAAAGTTACCTACAGTAGGGTCTGTGTAACCAACTTGCCAAGAAACAAGTATAATGATAAAAAAGAAGTTACCGCAATAGTAAAAAAACACGCAACAGGAACTGTTGTTACAGAATTTTATACCTCAAAAGATTTCCCAACTATTGTTGATCGTACGACCTTGTCATCAAATTATGATACCTCTACTGCATTAGCCAGTATCTTAAATTTAAATGTAAAAGATCATATTACTTTATCACAAGGATATTCTATCCATACCAATGATATGGATGGTAAAATGAAAAACCAAAGAGTATTTGGTGAAGGCCAAAAGGAGTATATCTCTGGTGTTGATTACAAATACAATACAATAACGCAAAGCAGTGATAAAAACCAGGGAAAATTAAACAATGTTGTCCAGACAGTCGATTCAAAAGGAGCTATCGCTTCTAAACTAGTAGGTGTAGATTATGATGTAATAAACGACTTTAGGGAAAGTAAAACGGTAACTACAACCGGAGGTCTTCATTTAAACATTGCAACTTTGCCTTTTACCCTGATTATAGTAGTTGTACCAACACCAATACCCAGTTACTCTAAACACGAAAGCCAGATAAGAACTGCTGTAACAACAAAAGTTATACATACAACGGCAATTCTTTCTGAAGAAATAGCATATGATCTGGGTTTAAAAGTATCAACTAGAAACTTAGCGTGGGATGCTGAAACCGGAGATGTTTTATTAACCGAAACTGCGAATGAGTATAATGACAAGTACTTTAGTTTTAATTTTCCTGCCTATTGGAGTTACGATGGTATGAGCCAGGCAGCTAAAAATATTGGACTGGAATGGAATATTAGTAAAACAGGAAGCAACCAGTATGAATTTACAGAGAATTATAATGAGTCTGACTACCTTTTTGATGGAGATGAATTATGGATAGACGGAGTTGGTCCTGATAGAACCAAACCAAAAATGAAAGTCTGGGTAGTAAAAGTAACTAAAGATAATTTCCAGCTTATTGATGAAAGAGGAATACTTATCAAAAATGATCTGGTATATACGGCGAAGATAAAAGTAATTCGTTCCGGACACAGGAATATGCAAATGGCATCTATGGCAACGGTAACCTCCATGACAAATCCATTGTATATGTATGATACGAACAACAACATTATAACCGCAAAAGGAAATATAGGAAGCAACCCTTTTATGTCTAGCACAGCAAGCAACAGAATTATGAATGCCTCAGCGATAGAATACAACAATGTCTGGCCATCACAATGTGAGTGCAATTTGCCTAAAATGACTTTTGCTGATAATGGGGCGTTAAAATTTGAATATGAAAATACAGATACTAAGGCTGAGGAAGCCGACATTGTTAAAAAATCATACAATCCGTATTTGTATAATGTTTTAGGAAATTGGAGAGCAAATAAATCGTATGCTTATTTAACCGGAAGAAATTATACAGTTGATCCTACACCAAGAAAAACGGGCTTCTTTACTGATTTTTATCCTTTTTATGTGTTTACAAATAACACATGGAACATAACAACAGGAACAAATTATGACCGATGGACATTTGCTTCCCAAGTGACTCAATACAATCCTGCCGGGCAAGAAGTAGAAAATAAGGATGCATTAAATCGTTATTCTTCGGCTTTATATGGCTACAATAATCGTTTTCCGGTGGCAGTTGGCTCAAATACAAAATACAGTGAACTGGCTTCTGACGGATTTGAAGATTACGATTTTTCAACCTGTGGCAATGCCTCTCATTTTGATTTTCAGGCGCAGTTAAAAATCAATGATGTAAGTATAACAGACAAGCAATCGCATACTGGTAAAAAAAGCTTGAAAGTCGCACCAAATCAAAAAGCAGTAATCAAAAAACAAGTGGTGAACTGTGTTACAGCCGGCGCAATCAATAAAAATTAATTTATAAGCCTTATGAAATCAATATATACATTCGCTTTTAGCATTATATGCCTTTTTATTACAACAACTGTATGTTCTCAAGAATTAACAGATCGGGAAATAGGCTTCAATGAAGCCCAGGTAATTGTTTCATTACAAGAGCATGGAATTACTGATCCAGAGGAAGTCAATAGAGAAGTTGAGCATATAAGGGAAACGAATAAAGAGCAATACATAGTGATGAAAAAAAGGGAAGAAGAAATTTTGCAAAGAATACAACCGAGACAACTATTAAAAGCAGGAGCAATAGCGGATATTCCCCAAAGTGAAAAAGATGCATTAAAAGCCTTGTACGATAGTACAAACGGTGCTAACTGGAAAAATAAAACAGGCTGGGATTTTTCAACTCCCGTTATTTCATGGAACGCTGCAACTAATACAGGTTGGTATGGAATTACTATTACCAATGGACACATAACATCTTTATCTCTAATCTATAATAATTTAAATGGATTTATGCCTACTCAAATAGGACAGCTTAATAGCCTTGTTCTACTTAAGTTGGAGGGAAACACGCTAAGTGGGAATATACCTTCTGATATCTGTAAATTAACTAATCTTGCATTTTTAAGTTTAGAATACAATGATTTTAGCGGACCGCTTCCGTCGCAAATCGGTAATCTTTCTTTGTTGGAATCATTAAAATTGAGCGGAAATAAATTAACAGAAATACCTTTAAGTTTTTACAACTTAATAAAGCTCTCCGTTTGTAGTTTGACTGATAATTCTTTTAGCGGTGAGATTTCTCCGGAAATAAGTAAACTTATAAATTTAGAGCACTTATTTTTTAGCTGGAATAAATTTAGTGCAATTCCTCTTCAAATTGGTCAACTCAACAAACTTATAGATTTAGAGTTATCATTTAATGAAATCGGAGTTATGCCCAAAGAAATTGGACAGTTACAAAATCTTAAATATTTGAACTTAGATAATAATAAGCTTAAAGGTCAGATTCCGTCCGAAATAGGGCTAGTAAGTAAATTAGAGAGTTTATTTTTAAATTATAATCAATTAGAAGGCAGTATTCCTGATGAAATTAGAAACTTAAAAAATCTTAAAAGTTTACGTTTGAGAAGTAATCAATTAGAAGATTTACTTCCAGATTTAACTAATTTAAATCTAACATCATTAGATATAACTAACAATAACTTCCGTTTTGTAGATTTTGAGAATCAATTTCTTTCATTAAAGTTATCACTTTTAAGTAATTTTTATTATGACGTACAAAGGTGGACAGATACACCAAAAACAATTTCTGCCGCAACTGGTCGGGCTGTAACTTTAATAATGTGCGAGGATAATAGATTTACGGCTAATGATACTTTTCAATGGTATAAAGACAATTCGCCTATTTCAGGAGCTGTCTCAAGAACTTATACCCTGACAAACGCAAAAACAACAGATACAGGAACTTATACTTGCAGATCATATCATAACATTAATCCGGATATGTCATCATTATGGTTACTTAGACACCCCATCACATTAAATGTCTTTAACTGTACTCCTATTACCGGTACACTTAAAGTTCTATAATTAATCACTTTTCATAAGGTTATTACTGTAAATCTTTTATGGATAGAAGTAATTTAAAAAACACGTCTATTTTATTTTTTTTAACAAAATAAATAATATAAAAACAACATATGGTAAATAATTTTAAAATAAATAAATACTGGATAATTGGGCTTTGCGTGCTTCTTGGTTCATTATCTTCCTTTGCACAGGAATCAACCGATCAGGAAATAGGCTTCAATGAAGCCCGGGTAATTGCTTCGTTACAAGAGCATGGAATTACTAATACTGATGAACTTAATAGGGAAATTGACCAAAGGCGTAAAATACATGAACAGAAATACATAGTGATAAAAAAAATCAAAGAAGAATTTTTGCAAAGAACACCGCCAAAACAACTTCTAAAAGGCACTGTTGATATTCCACAAAGCGAGAAGGATGCCCTAAAAGCATTATACGATAGTACAGGAGGAGTTAACTGGAAAGATAAAAGAGGTTGGGATTTTAACACTCCTGTCACTTCATGGGATAGTGCTACACAAACAGGATGGTGGGGTATTTACCTTAATAGTGGACATGTTAATACTATAGACTTAGGATACAATAATTTAAATGGGCAAATTCCAAAGGAAATAGGACAATTAAAATATTTGACAACGTTAAATATATATAATAATCAAGATTTAATCGGGAGTATACCAGAAGAATTTTACAATTTACAAATGCTGAAATTCGTCTATTTATCATATAACCAACTTAGTGGTATAATATCTCCATCTATAAGTAAACTTACGGAACTTGCATCTTTCAATTTGAATTATAATAAATTAACGGGGAGCATACCTCGTGAAATAAGATCAATAAATTTTTGTTCATTAGATTTATCTAATAATCAATTAACAGGATCCATCCCGCCAGAAATAGGATTATCAAAAAACTTACTGCTTGTTGACCTCTCTGATAATAATTTAAATGGTACTATTCCGAAAGAAATTGGGTTGCTATCCAATCTAAGAACATTAATATTAAATTATAATCAATGTAGTGGTACCCTGCCAGCTGAAATAGGTATGTTAAAAAGTTTAGATTGGTTATTGTTAGGTAATAATTTATTAGAAGGCCAAATACCTAATTTAAGTAATTTAACAGAATTAACTCTACTTCAACTTTCAAACAACAAATTTAGGTTTGTTGATTTTATATCTCAATTTAATTCGTTAAAAATAAAATTAAATCTCAGTTTATTATTCACACCTCAAGCAAAAACGGATATCACCGAAACCATCTTATCATCTTCTGACAAATCAGTAACCTTAACGATGTGCGAAGATGGCAGGTTTCTGGCAGATGATACTTTTCAATGGTATAAAAACAGTACTGCAATAGCAGGAGCTACTTCAAGAATGTATGCGATTTCTAATTTGAAAGCAACGGATGCAGGAAAGTATAGTTGTAAATCGTATCATATCAATAACCCCGATATGTCTCCATTAATGTTAGAAAGAGAGCCAATAACACTTACTGTAGGAGATTGTACTCCAATAGTTGGAGCTATTAAACTTGTTAATTAAATAAATTTTTCAAACAGTAGAAAATTAACTTCTTAATTATTTCAAATAGTAACAAAAAAAAGACCCTTGTCTTTGGCTATTACTTTTAACAAAAAAAACAAAAAACATTGCACTTATGCTAAATAATTTTAAAATAAAAAAACACTGGATATTCACCGTTTGCATGCTGTTTGTTTTTTTATCTTCTTATGCTCAAAATTACAGTGATCAGGAAATAGGTTTAGATGTAGAAAGAATTTCTTTAGAACTGCAAAAAAGAGGAATAACTGATCCTGAAGATATTTTAAGCCAGATTAATCAAATGCGAGAAATCTACCAAAGACAATATTTAGAAATACAAAAAAACAAGGACGAACTTTTGCAAAGAAAGCCGTTATTAAAAGCAGGTTTACAAGCTGTGATTGATATTTCTCAAAGTGAGAAAGATGCATTAAAAGCACTATATGACAATACTGAAGGGGATAATTGGACAAATAAAACAGGATGGGATTTCTCTACACCAGTAACATCATGGAACAATACTTCAAAAACCGGATGGTATGGAATTATAGTTACAAATGGTCATGTATCATCTTTAGATTTGTATAATAATAATTTAAAAGGGCAAATTCCAACAGAAATAGGAAAGTTAATTTTTATGGAAAGACTTTATCTTCATAATAACTTTTTAAGCGGACCAATTTCTTCAGGTATTTTTGAATTAAAAAGTCTAAAGACATTATACCTAAGGGCTAATTCATTAAGCGGCTCAATTCCCTTGGAAATAGAACAACTTAATGCACTCACAGGAATAGCAATAGGAATAAATAATTTAGATGGGAATATACCAAATAGTATCGGTACCTTAAATAATCTTTCCTGGTTACAAATTGAGTTAAATAATTTTAGTGGACCAATTCCAGATTTAAGTAATCTACAACATGAATTAAATATTACCTACAATAAATTTCGATTTGTCGATTTTGCAAATCAATTTCAAAATTTCAAAACTAAATTTATTACTTTTAAATATGCTCAACAGAACAAAACGGACACCCAAAAAACGGTCAATAGTCCAATTGGGCAAACAGTAACATTAACAATGTATGAAGATAATAAATTTACTAATGACGATACATTTCAATGGTACAAAAACGGCGCAATAATTGCTGGAGCAACTTCAAGAACTTATATTATTTCAAATCTAAAATCTACAGACTCAGGAATATATATCTGTCGCTCTTTACATACTGGCAACCCAGACATGTCACCTCTATTTTTAGATAGAGAACCAGTTACTTTGAATGTTGTTAACTGTACTCCAATAATTGGAACCTTAAAAACAAAATCAGAAGAATTATATTCAAATGTAGAAAGTGATTTTTCGCTTGAAACCACCGCCCCAAACTTAACTTATTCTTGGTCAGCAGCAACAAAAACAGGAGAAATTGTTAATTCAAATACTAATACGACGGGATTGTATTCGTATAAATTTGCTGCAGAAGGAGATTATATTCTAACACTTATTGTTACAAATTTAAACGGATGTACCACAACATTTACAAAAGACATCACTGTTAAAAGCAGGTTTTGTGCTAAAGAACCCATTAATTTTGTTTTTGAAACGACTTTCAATAAGCTAAATTACACCTGGTCCAGCACAAACTCTTCCAATATGGTTATCAATAAGGCTGTAAACACTACGGGCGAGTATAAATTTATTCCCGAACTTCCCGGCGAATATGAAATTAAACTAACTGCGACTGGTGAACAAAACTGCGATATATTATTTTCTAAACAAATTAGTGTAAAAAGTTGCGATCCTTATATTTCCTGTACCAAAACAAATACACTAACACCGGAAATCCATCGATTATTTATTGCTCTTACTAATAAACTGGCAAATACTCCCAATGGCACAGACCCAAATAGTTATGCTTCTAAAGAGATAGCGGCATTATCTCCTTATACAACAGATCAAAAAGCAAAAATTTACAACTTTGCTAATACAAGTACACAAATAAGTTTTTCTTTTTCGGAAACAGCTATAGGAAATGATGTTCAATTGCCAAAATCTGCTGGCGGGTCAATCACAAATATTGATTTAAGCAAATATGAAAACGCCGCTACAAAAATTTCTTCGCCTATAAGTTTCAGTAACGGATCTGTTAATGTAAATGACGGTTATGTTCGAAATATAAACTTTTGCCCGCAGGAATTATCCTGCGTTTCCCATGTCGCTTTAGTAGTTGATGAATCAGGTTCTATTGCCCCAACAGAAGCCAATAAAATAAAAAAACAATTAAAGGCTTTTGTTTTACAGCAAGCACTAACAAACGATACTATTGGGTCTAATATTTATGTGTCATTAACAGGAATGTCTGACAGTGACGAAAATACACGAACTGATTTTATAAAACCTACTAAATTAACCAACACCCCGGCAAGTCTAAATCAGTTTAATAGATGGATAGATGCTTTGGGCAACAGAAATGGAAAGACAACCGGTGTAAGCGCCTCTTCGGATTATTGGCGAAGTGGTCTGGAAGGAGCTTTAGGTTATTCTATGAAACCCAACATGGTAGTAATGATAACAGATGGCTGCCAGACAGCAGATGTATTAGGGTTAAAAGCGACAATGAAAAAATTCAATAATGCTCCGGGAAGTAATCCGGCACTACCACATTTATATGTTGTAGGAATTGAAAAGGGTTTTTATGTTGATGAAAATTATTACGTAAATCTATCCCCAAATCAAGATCCAAACTCTAATCAAAATCTGGTAAATACCTTAACAACACATCTTGTTAAATCTCTTAAATACTTATTTGATTTTCCGCAAACACAATTCCCAAAATCAGACATTAACCAATTTGATAGCGGTACTTATTTTGGACATCCTGATTTTAGCTTATTAGCCTCAGATGACACTTATTTTTCAGACAAACTTATCAATGCCCATATCATATGCGGTACCCCATCAATAAAAGATTTTTGCGATGACTGCTTTTCGTTTAAACCCGAACCAGGCAAAGACTATATGTTGACTGCATGGGTAAAAGAAGAACTATTTGCACAGGTTAAAACGTATGAAAACGCTGCAATTAAAATTGTGTTTTACAATAACAAAGAAGCTTTAGATATTAGGGCACATAAAATTGATTCCTTATCAGTACAAGCATCAGGAAATATTATCGATGGCTGGCAGCGTATTGTTAAAAAATTCAAAATCCCCACCAATACCATTACCATAGGTATTCAGCTGGAGAATAATAGTCCGAGTATTCCGGTGTATTTTGATGATATCAGGATTCATCCGCTGCAAGGTAGTGTAAAATCATTTGTTTATGATCCTGAGACATTCAAGCTAATGTCAGAGCTGGACGAAAACAATTACGGGACATTTTATGAATATGACAATGAAGGAGGCTTGGTCCGCGTCAAGAAAGAGACAGAAAAAGGAATCAAAACAATTCAGGAAACACGCTCCGGCAGTGTTATAAATACAAATTAGCAGCATGTTTTATAAAAAAATAATATTCGTATGGGCCTTGTTCAATACTTGTCTGAGCCATACACAGACTGTGAGTGAAGTTTTTCAAAAATTCACTAAACAATATACTAATACGCTGCCTTTACAATATAAATCTACTTATACGCTATATAAAGATTTTGATTCTGAAAAAGCAGAACAAATCTATAAAGGGGTCTTTTATAAAAATGCAAAAAATGAAGTATATACAAAAATAGCAAATACTGAAACACTTAATTCTAAAACGGTATATCTAAAAATAAACCATGACGAAAAAGCAATGGAAATATCGAATCCAATTGTAACATCTTTTGGAGATTTTGATATTAAACCATTGTTGGATTTATGTAAAATCGAAAAATTTATTGATTATAAAACCTATTGGGAAATAACACTGCAGGCAAAAACCTATTCCGGTCTTCCTTATTCAAAAATTATTGTACAGATATCAAAAGATTTTTTTTTGCTAAAACAAACCTTTTATTATAGCACAGCAATTAATTTTTCTCAGGATTACCGAAAGCCCGACCCGCACTATCCCAGACTGGAAATTACCAACACAAATTATAATCGAAATCCAGTTAATGCAGCGATTTTTACAAGCAATACTTATTTTTCGACATCAGATAAAAAACAAATTATTTTGTCTGAGCCATTAAAAAAGTATGAAGTTACTGATCAAAGAACCATTACCAATAAATAAAAATATAGATATGCCTGTCAATAAGAATTTACTAACATTTGTATTCGCACTGTTTTCATTTTTTTCATTCGCCCAGCAGGAAGAAACTTTGGGAGATAAAAAACAAGGAACACAATTAAACAGTCTGCCGTTACTTCAGGTTAAAGACTCAAAATTTGCAGATTTAAATAAGAAAAATGTTTTTACTTCGGTTAATCCCGTGGTATCCATACATTTTGGATTTAATGATAATTTATCTGATGTATATTATAGTGAAATCACTTTAAAAATTACACCTTATAATACTGCCGGTAATATAGTGACCACTTTTAAGGATAATAAAAATGCAGAAAAATCATATCCAAATCCTTTTTTAGTAACCTTAAAAATAAAACACGACAATGCAACCAAAGGCGCCCAGCTAAACGATTATGCGGTGTATCAATTACCGGGTATTCATAAAGCCGATGTAAAAGTTGAATCTATTAAATATTATAATGCAGCCGATGCGGTTATAACAGTTTCTAATTCTTCGGCTTATTTAGAGTTAAAATTCAACACAGATCGTTATTACAACATGCAGCTTGGCGCTACGGAATTTTCGTCGGTGTTTCCAATAGTACATAAATTGGTAAAATACAACGGGACAAGCGAAGTACAGGTGCCTAAGATTAGCGATGGTGCAGAAGAATTAGTTATTAACTGGACCAAAGACGCCAAAGCCCCGGCTGTAGAATACGAACTTGAATGGATCTGGATTGATAATTACAGTGTAAGTGGCGGTAAACTAGCTTCAGATCAAATTGCTTTGAACGAGCAGGATTTTAAACTAAACAGTACGAGAATTCAAACCAAAAATACTACTTATCGAATTCCTCTGGTATATTCTAATGGTTATTTAATTTACCGTATAAGACCGATAGGACGTTTTCTTGATGATACTTCTAAAAACTTTTACGGAATATGGTCTTCGGGTCTTACAGATTCTTTTAAATGGGTTAGCGAATGGCCGCAACTAATAGAAATAGATAAAGCGCATGAAGCAGGTCAAAAAAACTGGCAATATCAATCTTCTTTTGCAGAAGACGGAAAGAAAAAAGAAGTGGTGAGTTATTTTGACGGAAGCCTTCGTAATCGTCAGACTGTAACGAAAATAAACACCAATAACAAAGCCATTGTTGGAGAGGTAATCTATGATAACCAGGGAAGGGCTGCCATTGAAGTTTTACCGGCTCCTGTTGAAGCCTCGGGAATTCGTTTTTATAATGATTTAAATAAAAATGCAGCCAGTTCGATATACAGTCATAATGATTTTGACTGGGACAACCCCACTGTTTTAGATTGTGCTGCGGTACCTGTACCAGGAATGTCTAATGTGGCTGGTTCAGGCAAATATTATTCTTCAAATAATGCAAAACAGGAAAACTATCAGGATTTAGTTCCCGATGCAAAAGGATATCCTTTTTCGCAAATAGAATATACGCCAGATAATACCGGCAGAATAAAGAGAAAAGGCGGGGTAGGACCAGATCATCAAATAGGCAAAGGCCATGAAATGCAGTATTTTTACGGGCAGCCCAAACAAGAAGAGCTTAATAGGATTTTTGGTTATAAAGTGGGTGATTTTGCACACTACAAAAAAAACATAGTTATAGATCCTACCAAACAGGCAAGTGTAAGTTACCTTGATCCTCAGGGAAGAACTGTGGCTACTGCACTACTTGGCGATAACAATACAAATTTGATGTCGTTGGATGATGAAACTATTACAGGTTTGCATCAAACGACCACGACTAATTTATTGGCCAACAATGACAAATATGCATCTGGGCTTAATGCGGTTTACCAAGATGGTATCCGTGTGATTACTCCCGTTTCGATTGTAAAAGAAGGGGAAGTTAAATTTGAATACACCCTAAATAAGCCAGCAGGTTCTTATACGGAGGATTGCCTGAACGGAAAACAATATCCTTTTGTATATGACTGGGCAATAAGTATGAAGAATGATTGTGCCTTAGAATTACTGACAGGAACCAATCAGTTATCTGATACATTTGGAGTATTGAATCTGAACTCTTTTACAGCTTTGCCTTTAACTATTAGAAAAAAAGAATATAAAGGACTCGATTCAGGTGATTTTTTAAAAGTGGGCACTTATCCTTTAAGTAAAGATCTTAAAATAAATCAGGATGCATTAAACCAGTATGCAGATGATTATATTACCGAACTAATAAAAAACAAAAAATGCTTACCTGATTTAGGGGCTTTAGAGGCCGATGTAACAGCAGAAGATTGTAATGTAACGTGTGTAAGCTGCGAGCAATCATTAGTATGCGAAAATCTAAGCCCGGCAGAATGTAATGCTTTTAAACTAAAGTTATCTACAGATACATCTTCACTTGGCAATATAACTGCCAGAGAATCTGATATTATTGCTGCCGAAAAACTATATGTTATTAAAAACCTAAATGCTTTTTTTACAACAACTGCATTTACTTATAACGGATCTCAATATACAGCATCAGGTTTCAACCAGGCAGAAATACTTCCAAAAGCAGCTGATTTTAAATACGAATTCAGAGGATTATTAGCTGGATGCCGTGAGTTATGCAAGCAGCCTATTAACGTGTGCAGCCTTAAGCTCGACATGTTATTAGGAGATGTTAGCCCACATGGACAATACGGTTCTGTCGAAGGAATCGAAACTAATGATGATGAAGATTCGACAACAGCTAAAATTCTTGATCCACTAAGTGTTTTTAACGATAATAACCAGTTATTGTACGGAGGTTATACTGTAAAAACAGAGACCAATCCGGAGACTAATAACCCCGAAGAAATAAAAGTTTCTTATAACAGCTGGAGAAACCCTTACGGAGGATTTTATAAAGAAGAAGACGGGAAAACATCCTTAATAAACGTAACATTGGTTGGAGAAGGTATTTACAATCCCAGCCTAATAGATAATGCAGTTGTTACACAAGATCACGATAGTGATGATCCAAATGCATTTTTGGTACATCCTAAATATTTACGTTATACAGATGATTTTATTGCATTATGGAAACCAAGTTGGGCAAATGCCTTATTGCCTTATCATCCTGAATATCAGTATTACGTATACAATAGTTCTTTTTGCACGAAATTAAATGACGACGGCTACAACTCAGATGGGTTTGATGAAAAAATAACAAGTGCAGATTATTTTGATACCGAAACACAAACAGTAAAAGACAATACGATATTTTCATCAACTGGCACAATTGCCAATCTTATAAATGTTGATTCACAAAGTAAATCAAGTGACCCATATTATAACTCTAGAAGCAGTATAGAATCTGAGGCTGATTATAAACTTCGTAAAGATTTAATTAAAGAAGCTTTAAATACAAATTTTGACGGTTTGGCATTATCAAATGGCAAAAAATTAAACATGCTTCAAACAGCCTATTATTTTGCGGTTTATAGTAATGGTATCGCTGCCCAGTCAGAATATCAGACATTTTCAGATAAATCAAATACGATGCTGTTAAGCGATATTAACAGCATAAGTGACGATAATTTAAAACAAAGAATTTGGATTAATTTCAGAACATATTATACTGCTTTTAAACAAAAAACACGTACTGTTTTCTCTCATATCTATGCCGCTAAAAACAACAATTATAACGATTGTATAGGCAATCTGGAAAGCTCGGATACATTTGTTAATTTGTTTAAAAAGTACACAACTGCAACACCAAATAATTTTGCGACACTTACTGCCCTAATCAATACAATTCCGCAAACACCTGCCGTCCCCAATACAACCCCTGCAAGTACAGGTATCGAATTGCCATGTTCAGACATAACGGCATCTTTTTATGAAAAGAAAGAAAAAAGATTCGTTCCAGCCGATTTTAGTCACGATGCGGCACTAACCGACCAGCAAATTTTGGAAGCTGCAAAAGCTACTGCAGAAGCAGCTGTTTATAGACAAACAGGTCAATGCCCAAGAGCAAACGATTTGGAATATTTTCTAAAAGGCTTACTTGACAAAACAATCCAAAGCCAGGGATTATTGGTAAATGGTTTAAAAACGTCGAGTATGCCGTTTTTGACCCCGGCAATATTCAATGCACAGCTTAACTCTGGTTTTAATCTCGAAACAGCTACCGAAACACCGGAAATAAAAGCAACACAGGACGCAGGCTATCTTAATATTGGTTTTACATACAAGAAAAATAATATAGCGACCCCTATTCAGTTGCAATTCACTAATACTCATACAGATTATAAAAATCCTTGTGGGATAACAGTTACAGCTCCAAAATGGGAAGACATTGTAGCCTTCAAAACCATTTATGCAATGCCGGGATATGATGCAGCCAATAAATTATATAAATTTCAGATTCTGGCCGTAATAAAAAGAAAAAATGATGCTACAAATTGCACTTCGCCCGAAGAAGTAATAATAGAAGGTACAACCAAAGCCGAAATTAATGGCTGCACAGGTCTGGGAGTTCCTGTATGCGACAAAAAAGACAAGTTTAACAGCGCTTTTAGAGAACTTGTATTCAGTTTGCAAGCCAGCGGGACAATTAGAAATAATGAAGTAAACATTACTGCCAATCCTGTTTTTACAGGTGGTTATCTCTATACCTATTTTGGCATTAAACAAAGTGATGTTGTAAAATGGAAAAACAATATCGATGATGTTACCATTATGGTTAATGATAAGAAGCGTCTTGCAATAGACCTCTCTGGTTATAGTTTGGGTACAGATCGTATTATCAATATTGCCATAGGCGATTTGCAAAATGACAAATATAACATGTTAAAACTAACCGTTAGAAGAGGCGCATTTGCTTCGAACAGACAAATAGTGGCAAAAATTACTTCTGGAAATGCTAACAAACCCCTTTATTTTGACTGTTGTTCGCCTTGTGGAGAATGGGACTATGATGGAAATGGAATAGGTGACTTGTGCGATCCTATTTTACCTGTTAAAGTTGATACATGCCTTCTTGGGTTAGCTAACAATGTTGAATTTACCTATGAAACAAATTTAAAGAACGCATTTAACGAGGCAATAGAAAATCCCTTTCCTTATTATATAAACCCATTTACAAATCCAAAAGCAAGTAAACTTAAAGATTTAATTTTAGAATCAAGTTTAATAAACAATTTTAAAGGAGAAAGAGATTATTATCATTCATTAAAATCATATTCGGGAGCTACAACTAGTCCTATTTCGCTTACACAATTGTATTTATATCGCGATGCATATTCTATTCAATTTATTTTTGCCAACGAATCTAATATACAATTAGCAGTAATGAATGCGGATAAAATTCGAGAAATAATTTCTTTAGATATTATTGATACAAATGGTGCCGCCAAACTAGTTTATATTGATGTAAATAATCAAGTTGTAACTGACAATACAGCAAGAGTGTCTAATTATGTAACAGTTGCAATACAAAATAATCAATTAGTATCAGAATGTTCGAGTTTTTGTCAATTCATTTCTAATGATTATCCAACATTTATTCAAAATGGATTATTAAAGAGTAGTGCACCTATATCGAGTAGTTCTAAAGTTACTCAAAATGAAAACGGTTTTTTTGTTATAACTGAAAATAATTTAAAATTAAAATCGGTTTCATTAAAAGCATCAGCATCAACAATAGAAATTACTGATTGTAATACCTTCTGTATTCCTCCAACCGTTGCCCCAATAATTTGCGGAGATAAATGGAATGCGTTCAAAACAGGATTAAGCACCAAAGTACAGGACTACATTATACCAACAAATTTATCCACAGACGCAAACTATTTTTGCGAAGCAAATTTTGGATACATCAGTACAGATTATTTAACCTACTTAACCAAGCTTCAAATAACAACCGTAAAAAACCCGCTTTTTATAACAATCGAAGAGTTTGGTGCTACAAAATTAAGATATGGAAATACGAGTACAGCAGCAGTTATTACAAGTTATGTAAATTATGTGACGGCACAAAAAACAGCTAAAACCGAAGAACTACTAATATGGTCACAATATGCCAATAAATATGTTGCTGATAATAAAATTTGTGCACCTTCTATTTTGGCGCCAATATTTACCCTCGTAGTTCCGGTTACGGAAACCAGAATCCCTTGCGAAATATACAAAAACACGGTAAAAGCATCCAACAAACAAGAAATCGAAAACGCATTTTATGCCAGTAAAAAAGAAGAATTTAAACAGCGATATCTGCAGGCTTCTCTCGAAGGATTGACCGAGACCCTGACTCAGACTTCTTTTGATAAAGAATATCAATATACCCTGTATTATTATGATCAGGCAGGAAATTTAATCCAGACCGTTCCGCCACAGGGAGCAAAAAGATTACTGCCAGGTTCAGATGCTGCAATAACATCAGTGAGAGAAAATAATCCTTTAAAAGAAGATTTAACCCTTGTAAATGGTGTAGAAGTTGCACCGGTGCATACTATGCAAACCCAATACCGTTACAACTCTTTAAACCAGTTGGTATGGCAAAAAACGCCCGACGGAAATGTAACCAGATTTGCTTATGATGCACTGGGTAGAGTTGTAGCTTCTCAAAACGCAAACCAGATAAAAACAAAACCCTGTTTTAGTTACACCCGTTATGATGGTTTAGGAAGAATTATTGAAGCCGGACAATTTGAAGTTAAGACAGGAGTTACATTATCTATTAACGACAATGGAAGACTTGTGTATACAAATACAGGCGATCTCGTACCGGTTGATGGTATTAGTGACAAATATCCGTACAATCAAAGTATTTTACTTGATCAGGTTACCAAAACATTGTTTGATACTCCGCTGGCAGATACTAATGATTGGTTTACAAATTACGCTACAGATAACAGCCAAAAAAGAGTAACAGCTGTATTGTATTACAATCAGCTAACTGCCGATTTGGTTACCATAAAAGCATACGATAAATACAGTAACGCAATAGTTTACGATTACGATGTACACGGCAACGTAAAAGAGTTAGTCTATCATACCAACAATAATGACAAACTAAAACAGCTTAAACAAGACTGTAAAAAAGTCGTTTATGATTACGACTTAATTAGCGGAAATGTAAATAAGGTAACCTACCAGCCTAACAGTAGCAAAGATCAGTTTATACACCGTTATGAATATGATGCCGATAATAGAATACAGCAGGTTTACACCAGTAAAGACAATGTAATCTGGGAAAAAGAAGCCAACTATCTCTATTACGACCACGGTCTGCTTGCGCGTATGGAAATTGGAGATAAAAAAGTACAGGGATTAGATTATATCTATACGCTGCAGGGATGGCTTAAAAGTGTAAACTCCGAAAGAATTGGATCACAATACGATGCCGGAAAAGACGGCTTAAATGCGGCTCAGGATGCCTTTGGTTTTGCCTTAAATTATTATAAAGGTGATTATCAGTCAAGATTTAATACCAGGGATAATACTATTTTTAGTTTTAGTAAAGAAAGCAACCTCGAAGGAAACATAAACCTGTACAACGGGAATATCAAAGAAATGGTGACCTCGTTGCTTGATAACCAGCAGAAACCAATTTCGACCCAGTATAATTCATACAGATACGATCAGTTGAACAGGATTAAAGAAATGACTTCGAAGTCTATTTCTTACAATCCGGATTTGACATCAAAGAGCCCAACAGATGGCTATCATTCTGATTACAGTTATGACAAAAACGGAAACTTAGCGACGCTTAATCGCTGGGCACCATTATCTACAGGAGTTATAACCTTAATGGATAAACTGACCTATAATTATAGCCCAGGCACAAACAAATTGCGACATGTAAACGATGCCGTTGCCAACAGCGTATTTACAAACGGTGCTGCAAACGATACCTCGCTTGATATAGACAATCAGGTTACAGATAATTATGGTTATGATGATATCGGACAATTAATTAACGATAAACAAGAAGGACAAACTATTGCATGGCGAGTAGACGGAAAAGTAAAATCTGTTACCAAAGCAAATGGCACCGTTATTAATTTTGAATACGATGGTCTGGGCAATAGAACAGCCAAAACAATAACGAGCGGAACTAATGCAACCACTACTTATTATCAGCGTGATGCACAAGGGAATATACTGAGTACTTATGAAATGGTAAAAGAAGGAACGACCATAAAATATTATCTTGTGGAACAGGATATTTATGGCAGCAGCCGTTTAGGAGTCGAACGAGGACGAAAAGAAATCACGGCAGATGTAGTACAAAATACGCTAAGATCTGGAAATCTTTTGGCGGGTACACAAATTGTAGCGACTACAGTTGCGGAAACTCCAAAAGATCAATACGGATTAAACTTTAAAACTATAAATGGATCTGCAAAATGGGATGAAAAACCGGAGAACACGATAAACTTATTTGATAATTCAAAAACAAAAACAGAATCAATAACCCTAAACACGCATTTTAAAATTGACCCTGCCAATAAAGACAAAGAAACTAATTTGGTAGCAGCTCTGCACGGAGTTTATGAAGAAGGAACTTCATGGCCAGGAGACAGAACCAATTCTTACTTAAGTTCTGTACTTGTAACGGTTAAAAAATCAGGTACTGGTTACCTGCCAGTAGTTTCGTTACAAAAATATCGTAGAGGTCATAATAGTTATAAAAATGGAGACGGAAATAGGCGCTATAGTTTTAGAAGTTATGAAACGACAATAGATTACGAAATTATTTCTCCTGTTATACCAGAAGATGAATGGGACTTGAAGATAGAAATAATAAATAAAAATGCTGATCAATACACTGTAAACATAAAGTTAAACGGTAATGAATATTCAACTGTGGCCAAAGTAACCACAGGATATAATGGTGACGAGAATAAAGGAATGAGAAGCGGATCTGAGGAACTGCATATCACATTGCCAAAAAACTCGGTAGGATCTGCCTCTATAACGCATCGTCCAGGAGTAGCAAAGAATTACAATGCCCTAAAAGCCGAGATGTGCGACTTTAGTTATACAGTAGATAACGGTCAGGAACCGGAAGATATTAAAACCAATTATTTTAGTTTTGATGAAGGAAAAGGTTCGCCAGTAGCTACAACAGGACAAACTATGATTTTAAGCAATAGTGCAGATGTTGATTTCTCTCAAAGTTATTGCGGAGCAAGAGCTGATGATAGTGACGGCGACGGCTTGCTTAACATCAACGATAATTGCCCGTATGTATTTAATCCATTGCAGGAAGATGATGACCATGACGGCGTAGGGAACGTTTGCGACAATTGTTTAATTTATAATCCTGATCAGGTCGATACCGATAAAGATGGCAGAGGTGATGCCTGCGATAATTGTAAATTAATTGCTAACTTTGACCAAGCCGATACAGACGGTGATGGCATTGGCGACGTATGTGATAATTGCCCTACAATGAAAAACCCATTGCAGGAAGACACCAATAAAAATGGTATTGGCGACGTTTGCGAAGGACTGGTACAAGGCGAAGGAAAAGATGCTGTGCCTGGGGCACCAATAACTGCTTATCGTTTTGTGGGAGACAAACAATATGAATTATCAAACCATTTAGGTAACGTTCTTTCGGTAATTTCAGACAGAAAATTGGTTAGCGGCAGTATTTTTATGCCAGACGTTCTTAGTTATTCTGATTATTTTCCTTTTGGACAGTTAGTACCTACTAGACACGGCTCTAGTGATAGCTACAGATATGGTTTCCAGGGGCAGGAAATGGACAATGAAATCAAAGGGGAAGGGAACTGGGCAAATTACGCCTTTAGAGGTGCTGATGTGAGGCTTGGAAGGTTCTTTGCCGTGGATCCATTGTTTAGACAGTACCCACATAATAGTTCTTATGCATTTAGTGAAAACAGAATAATGGATGCCGTAGAATTAGAAGGTAAAGAGGCCTTTTTCATTCACGGAACAACAAGTAACAATAAAAGATGGAGAAATGATGATAATTCTCTAAAAGAAGGAACAAAACAATTAATTAGATTACAAAATAGTAAATTTGTAAATACTGGATTCGAATGGGGTAGTATATGGAAATTTAATTATGGAAACAACTTCTTTAATGATGTCGAAGATAGAACTGAGGCTGCAGCTGAATTAGTAAATTACATAATGGCTAAAAGGATTAAAGGTGAAGATATTACATTAATCGCACATAGCCACGGTGGTAATGTTTCAATTCAAGCAGCTCCACTTTTGAAAGCTGCATTAAACTCTGTCGGAGAAAAAGATATTAAAATTAATATCATTACAATCGCTACTCCTGCTGTAAATAACCCAAATAGCGTAGAGAATCCTGAAATGGCAGAAAAGATATTCCCGTCTTTAGGAAAAATAATAAACAAACATATTCATATTTACAATCCTCAAGATAAAGTACAAACTGATCTTGCAAATAGTGTTGATCGTGAAAATTACGAGAGATATTATAAGAATAAAGAAACTGTAAATGTTCGTTTAGATGTATTGGATCATTACATTGGTATTACGACTGATGCACATAGTGTGGACCATGATATACCTGAAGTGATAAGACAAAATATTGATAATGGAACAATTCCTAAAATCGATAAATAATGAAGAAGATAGCTGTATTCATTTTTTGTTTGACTAATTTCTACCTTCTTTATTTTTATATAATTGATATAATTAAATATTTTTCGAATAAATATAATTATGATGGAATAAGATATTTAACTCCATTTGCAATTGCAGATGTTTTATTTTTAGGTAGTTTAATTTTTATGTTTTTCTCATCAAAGATAAATAGATATTTTTGGGGATATGTATTACTAGCCATAGCGCATAATTTGACTATAGGTATAGGGATTCAGAATACTCCTTTTGCTGGAGTTTTAGTAGTAGTTATAACAATAATTTATGTTTTTAAAATTGATCCGTGGAAGTGAATAAGACCCGATTGCTCGGATATAGGCAACGATAGCGCGGAAATTCTTTGCGTGCCGTCAAAGAGCATCGACAAAACAAAATAAATAAAAACAGAAAACCTTGCAGCGATGCGAGGTTTTTTTATGGGTTGTTTTTTTGAAATAATGCCACACATGATATTTCTTGTTTTAGGATAAAATCCCTGGCATTATTTCAAAAAAACAAGCATAGCGTTTTGCGGCGACTGAGCAAATAAAAAACAATCCTAGTGCGGGGCAGCGGCGTCTGGTTTGGAGAGGTCTTCTAGAAATGAGATATTTTGCATAATGAGGTTATGGTGCAGCGCGAGAGCACTATAATGACTTATTATGTAACATAGCTTTGGTGTGGGTTAACAATATTGGTCTTGAAAACACAATCGTGAAGTTTATCGATAATAAAAAAGAAAACCACTCGAAAGAGTGGTTTTTTATGTACTTAAACATTTTCTTTATGGGTTAAAAAATATAAAGAGACATCAACAATATCGGCAATTTTGCGTGCGATATCTATTGAAGGAAAAACTTCGTTTCTCTCATGTTTTTCCAGTACATTTTTATGAATACCTAATTGGGTAGCTAAATCTGTTTGAGAAATCCCCGCTCTAGTACGAATCCTTATAGTGTAGCACAAAGTGAAGCGACAAAAAATTAAAGTAAAAAAACTCTGCGAAAAATCTTTGTGAATCTGCGTTAAAAAATAATTGATGTATGAAATTTTCAATGTTTTCCCCAACAACATCTAGCGTTGATTCTAAAAGAATCCTGCATTTCTATTTGATTTTAAAAATTATAAACTCAGTATTTTAATATTTCCCCACAACAATATGTATTGATCCGAGGTCCGTAGATATATTTTGTAAACTTAAAAATAAAAAAAAGCTCCAGATTTCTCTGAAGCTTTTTGTCTTAGTAGCGGGAAGCATTCAATTATCTAACCAACTTTTTGAAGACTATTATAGTATTATCGGATATGCGTCTTAATGATTTATAATGAAATAAATATAATACTTATCACATATCTATCCAAATTTGGGTAGCTTTGTTTGGTTTCTCACACATATATATAGGCAACCGAAAACCAAAATCAATTTAACTTATCAACTTTGAAGAAGACAATCTTTTATTCTTGGCAATCTGACTTACCAAATTTTACAAATCGTGGTTTTATTGGTAACTGTTTGGAAGAAGCTATCTCCAGTTTAAATGAGGATTTAATAATTGATGCAGTTATTGACCGTGATACTAAAAATGTTATTGGAACACCAGATATTGCCTCTTCCATTTTCAACAAAATTGATAATTCAAATATTTTTGTTGCAGATGTAAGTTTTATAAATGCAGATTCTTTAGGGAAAAAATGCCCAAATCCAAATGTTCTTATTGAATTGGGATATGCGGCCAAAGCATTGGGTTGGGACAAAATAATTTGTGTCTTCAATAATCAATATGGCAAAATTGAAGAACTGCCTTTTGATTTGAGATTTAGAAGACCTATTTCCTATTCTATAATAAATCCTTCCAACAAAACGAAGGACAAAAAAGTTCTTACAAATATTTTTAAAGGTGCATTACAAGGAATCATTGAACATGATTCAAATCATAATGAATTACAAGACTATTTAAAGAAAATACTTGACAAAGAAGTTTTAACTATATGTAACCATTTACTAAAAATCATTTATGGTTATGACTATAATCTCACTCAGGAAAATATCGGGAAACTCTTAGATACAAAATATGAAGATTTAGAGTATAATCTGTATGAAAAAAAGCTTCTTGGTTTTACAATTTTTAAAGATTGGGAAAGCTATGTTCAAAAATTAGAAGGCTTAATAAATCAGCCTTTTTTTATTCAAAATGCAAATGCGGAAACCACTTCGTCGCTATTAAAAATTCTGAAAAGTTTAAGAAGTATTTCCGCTTTTCAAGTTCATAATGACCTATTCAATTGTGGTATAGAATCACAAGAGTTTATAGTAATTGATGGACAGAAAATGAATTCCGATAATCCAAAAGGCGAGCATCTTTTGTTGAAAAAAATAGATTTAGAAAAAGGTATTGTCGTAGATTGGGGGAATATTAGGATTACAAGTATTCGCAAAATGCTGAGCTATTATACTATTAAATCTGAGAGTTTTAAAAATTATTCCACTCAACTGCTTCAAATAATAAAAACCTTAGATTTCTATGTTTCAAAAAGCAATAATGAATTTATAATTGATCCCTTAGAATTTAGAGTTAGCTAATCGGCACCCATTAAAAACGTTTTAGCAAGTTTGGGTTCTAGGCTTAAATTAAAGTTGGTTTGTATTTGGTAATTAGTAGCTTAACTGAAAAACAATCTAATTTAGTCCCAAAACTCTCCCAGCCCAGGGACTTGACGGTATATATAGACAACTTTTATCAATTGGAATCAAATAAAAATATGGCAAAAAAGAAAATCAATTACGTGACAAAAGAAAGTTCAACTGGTGCAAACTATATTATGGCTTTTAGACCAGAAGACTATGATATTTTTGAATATAGAATTAATAAGCCTATTGCTGTAAAAGACCCAAATGATACTTCTGAATTCGATATGCATTTTATTGTGCAAGAAACTGACGAAATTAAAATAAACTCAAAGCATAAATTGGAATATTTTATTCCAAATAATATTGCATTGCTCCTATCTATTTCAGATAAAGCTTTAAATCGTGGTTTACAAATTTATAAAATTTATTTAAATCCAGACAAACCGGAAAATGACATTACAAAATATATAAAAGATGAACAAGTTGGATTTCTCAAAGAAAAATCACGACACTATTGTGATTATATTGAGGAAATTGAAACGGCTATTGTTTTCGCTTATACAGCTGTTGAGGCATTTGCTAATATTAGCATTCCTGACAATTACATATACAAGTCTGCTGAAAAAGACGGAATCCTTTATGAAAAAAAGGCAATCGAAAGATGGACAAGTTTAGCAGAAAAAGTATCGGTCATACTTCCTGAAATTTATGACGTAAAATCAATAAAAAGTAAATCTTTTTATAATCACTTTAAATTGTTGGAAGAATATCGAAATGCAATTATTCATCAAAAAAGCGTAGAAAGAGCAGACTTCTTTAAATTATATTTTAAAGGAAATATAAATGAAATATGTAAGAGTAGTGAGTCAGTAATTCGCTTTTTCTACGATGCTCATAAAGAATCTAACAGAATAAATCCTCTTTGGCCATGGTTAATTGGAAATGAAAAAGATTTTCCAATTATTTATGATGATTTAAGTAACATACAACGAAAAGATTAAGCACTCGCAAACTGGTACTACATCGGATTTGTGCAAACAGTTTAATGCAGAATACAATTTAATATTAAACACTTATATTAAGTTCTCTTTTTGAGACATCTTCTTGTGACGTACTAATTATTTATTTAAAAGGCGCTTATAAAGCGCCTTCATCTGCAAAAGAGTAATAAGATTCTGCAGTTATAATTATTGAATCCAATAATATGATGTCAAGAAGTCTTCCGGCTTCTTTTACCTTTTGAGTTATCTGTTTATCGGCTTCAGAGGCTGTAAGGTTTCCTGAAGGATGATTGTGAATCATCATCAAAGATGTAGCATTTGCCTTAAGAGCTGCTGAGAATATTAATCTAATATCTACAACAGTTCCTGCAATTCCTCCAGAAGAGATTTCATAAATTCCAAGTGCCTTGTGAGCTTGATTCATAAATAATACCTTGAACTGCTCGAAGAATTCTATTTTATTATAATCCCAAGCTGAAAGTGCTAGTTTGTATGCATCTTTGGAAGATTTAATTTGGGGTCTTTCAGAGCTTTTTACGTTCGTTTTGTAGATCAGTTCAATTTCAGATACAGTCTGCCAATTTTGATTTAAAGTTTCCATAATTTCTATATTTTAAATTAATTATGGAACATTCACCGGAAATCGCCTAGCAAGCGCAAAAAGCAACGCAATAAAGCAGGAAGTTTTCCTGCATTTATGGGGGAATTTTTTGCAAGCGCCCGCATGCGATTTTCGAACTTTGAGACAAAATTAAATAAGATAATAGAAGAATAATGTACCGTTTGATGCAAGTCTTATAGATAACAGTAATATTTTCTTGTAAATTCCTGTATTCCATAAACTCACTTTATGATATTAGAATTAAATTTATGGGAAGTCTTTTTACATCTGGTTACATAGTAGTCAAGAAAATGTATCCTTTTTTGTATGTTTGTAAGATTTTCTAATTATTATTCTTAATGAATTTAACATCCTACCATGCAAAGTATTTTGCTTACGAATTAACTAGACAAAGGCCTTCCAATGATCTAGGAAAACTTACTTCTTCGTTACAAGATGCACAAGTTGATTTAAACCCACACCAAGTAGAGGCCGCTCTATTTGCTTTTCAATCACCTTTGTCAAATGGTGCCATTTTAGCCGATGAAGTTGGGTTGGGAAAAACCATTGAAGCGGGCATAATTTTGTCTCAGCAGTGGGCAGAAAGGAAAAGAAGGCTGTTGATAATTGCACCTTCAAATCTTCGAAAACAATGGAATCAAGAATTAGCGGATAAGTTTTTTTTGCCATCATTTATATTAGAAACAAAATCATTTAAAGATCAATTAAAATTAGGTAATTTAAATCCATTCAATCAAAATGACAGCATTGTAATCTGTTCATACCATTTTGCCAAGAATAAAGCCATTTATGTAGAGCAAACACAGTGGGATCTTGTAATTATTGATGAAGCTCATAGGTTAAGGAATGTTTATAAAGCTTCTAATAAAATTGGAAATGTTATTAAAGATTCTATCCAAAATAGAAAAAAAGTTCTTTTAACAGCAACACCTTTGCAGAATTCTATACTTGAATTGTATGGTCTTGTTAGTATAATTGATGATTTTGTATTTGGCGATTTAAAGAGTTTTAAAAGTCAATATAATAGACAGTTAGATGAAGGTAATTATGATGATTTAAAGAGCCGTCTACTTCCAGTTTGTCACAGGACTTTAAGGAGACAGGTATTAGAATATATAAATTACACTGAAAGGAGGGCATTTTGTGAAAAGTTTTCTCCATCGGATGAAGAACACCAACTTTATGAATGGGTTTCAGCATATTTACAAAGACCAAAATTATATGCGTTGCCCAATAGTCAGCGACAATTAATGACATTAATTTTAAGAAAGCTATTAGCTTCATCTTCATACGCTATATATGGAACTTTGGATGCGTTAGTGGAAAAACTACAAAAGATTTTATTAAAACATAGAAATAATGATTTAATTTTAAAATTAGAGTTAGACTTTGAAACTTTGGATGAAATAAGTGATGAGTGGGTTGATGATGAAGGTGAAGATGTAGTTGCTGAAATTGAATTCACTGATGAAGATATCGAAGCAATTAATATAGAGATAGGCGATTTAAAAAAATTCCGCGATTTAGCTCAGCGGATTAAAACTAACTCAAAAGCAGAGCGACTAGTTGTGGCTCTACAAAAAGCATTTGAAGAAATCGAAAAGTTAGGGGCTAATAAAAAAGCATTAATATTTACCGAAAGTAGAAGAACTCAAGAATTTATTTATAAATTACTTGAAGAACGTGGTTATCAAAATAAAATAGTTCAATTTAACGGTGCAAATAGTGATTTTAAATCGCGAGAGATATATAAAAATTGGTTAGAAGAGCATAAAGGAACTGATAAGATAACAGGTTCGCCAACCGCTGACAAAAGAGCAGCACTAGTAGATTATTTTAAAGAAGAAGCAACAATTATGATTGCAACTGAAGCTGCTGCTGAGGGTATAAATTTACAATTCTGCTCTCTTATTGTAAATTTTGACATGCCTTGGAATCCGCAACGAATAGAGCAGCGTATAGGTCGTTGTCATAGGTATGGGCAAAAGCATGATGTGGTAGTTGTTAATTTTTTAAATACTAAAAATGCTGCAGATCAAAGAGTTTATCAATTGTTGGATCAAAAATTTCAATTATTTAATGGTGTTTTCGGTTCTAGTGATGAAGTTTTAGGCTCAATTGGAAATGGGGTTGATTTTGAAAAGAGAATAGCACAAATATACAATGACTGTAGAACTGTCGAAGAAATTAAAAATGCTTTTGATAGTTTACAAGAAGAGTTGAGGCCAGAAATTTCTGAAAAAATTCAAGCTGTAAGAACAACTTTATTGGAACACTTCGACGAGGCGGTTAAAGAAAAATTAAAAGCTAATCTTTTAGAAACAAAGCTTCACTTAAGTATTTTTGAAGAGAAACTATGGAAAACTACGAAATATTTTCTAGATGGGTATGCTGAGTTTTCTGATGATTATTCATTCAAGTTGATAGAAAGCCCTTTTAAAAATGAAAATATTCATAGTGGACCTTATATGATATTAAAGCCTAAAGAAGGGCAAAGAAAATCAGAGATTTTAATTCCTGATGATACAAATGTTTACAGAATTGGACATAAATTAGCTCAGCGAATTTTATTAGCTTGTAAATCTTCTTTTACACCTGTAAAAGAAGTAATTTTTAATTATACAAATACACCTGTTAAGATTACTTTATTGGAAAATTATATAGGGAAATCTGGTTGGTTTCAAGTGCAACATTTGACTATAAATTCATTTGAAGAAGAAGATTACATTTTAATGGCATGCTATTCAGATGAAGGAGAAATTATAGATAGTGAAACTGCTCAACGTTTTTTTTCATTATATGCAGTAGAGAATAGAGAAGTAGAATTTATTGACGAAGATTCTAGTATGTTCAGGGATTTAATAGACAATGAACGTCAAAAAATTGTTTCTGAAAATGCAAATAGAAATAGAGATTTTTTTGATATTGAGATGGATAAGCTTGATCAGTGGGCTGATGATATGAAAATTAGTCTGGAAAAGGAGATTAGAGATCTTGATGCTGAAATTAAATTAAGAAAATCGGAATCGAAGAAAATGCTAAATCTTGAAGCCAAGGTTAAATCGCAAAGACAGATTAAGGAATTAGAAAAAAAACGTAGTGAAAAAAGACAAACTTTGTTCTCTGCCCAAGATGATATCGATGATAAAAAGGAAACTCTTTTGTCTGATATTGAAAAACGTTTAAATCAAAAAATTAAACAAGAAGAATTATTCACAATTAAATGGAAGATGATATAATATGCCAACAGACAATGTAATAAATAGAAATTTTGAGGATTTATTTTCTAATCCAGTTAGATACGAAATTCCATTCTTTCAGCGTGGCTATGCATGGGAACAGAGACAGTGGAAAAAACTTTTAGAAGATTTGAATAATGAAGTTATTGAAATTGTTGAAAATAATAACTTTGATAATGAAGAACATTTTTTTGGACCTATAGTTGTATTGGAAAAAAGAAGTACACATCCATCTTTAAAAAGATTTTTAGTTATCGATGGGCAACAACGTATTACAACAAGCTATTTATTTCTTGCTATTATAAAAAAACATTTGGAAACAAAATCTCACCTATCGACTAATGCCCAGGAGTATATTGGTGAACTTAAAACTTTATTAATAAATAATGTTTCTGGTAATGATGATTATCTGAAGTTAAAAGTGTTTAGTACAAAGGGAGATCGTTTGCCAACTTATAAAACTATTTTTAGTCAAAACCCAAATAGTCCATATTTAGTAGACGATCAGTTATTGTATAATCCCACGACAAACAAAATTGATGAGTTTGAAAGATATATCAGTAAGCAAATAAAAAATTATGATGTTCCTCAACTTTGGCAATTATACAAAGCAATAACAAAATCATTAAAAATTGTTTGGATTCCATTAGATGAAGATAAAGATGATGCACAAGCGATTTTTGAAAGTTTAAACGATGCAGGCATGCCATTATCGGCATCAGAATTATTATGTAATTACATTTTCCGTCCATTAACGAATGATGCAACTAATGAGCACGAAAAATTACATAACGAAAAATGGCTAGCAGCGCGGAAAGAAGTAGGAGAAAATTATTTTGAAGAATATTTACGTGATTTATTTTCTATTGGTGAAAAAAAACGTGTAGGTAAAGAACGTAGAATGTATGTACATTTTAAAATAAAAAATAAAAAATTATCAGAGGCTTCCGCAAAAGATACTTTAGATAGGATCTTTGATTACACGAATGTTTATAATGAGATCAATAAACCATTGGAATATTCTTTTTCTTCTGTTGATATAAAAAAAATATTGATTGCTATTAAGAGTACTAATATGAATTCAATATATCCCTTTTTAATGGCATTATTGAAATCAAAAGAAAAAGAAGCAATCAATGAAAAAGAAACTATTGAGTTGTTAAGAGAAACTTATGTGCTATTAGTAAGAAGAAAAATTGCCAAATTACCAGTGACAAAATATGATACTTTTTTTCCATCATTGTTAGATAAAATCATTAACGAACCAAATAAAATAAAGGCTTTTCACACGCAGATACAGACTGAACAATTGTGGGTATCTGACCAAGTATTTCAAGATGCTTTTTTGACTAAAGAAATATATAATTCTAGGGAGTTAAATTTTTCAAGATTAGTATTACAGGAGATAGACAAACACATGCATCCCTTTGGAGAGCTTCCGGATTATTCAACAATACATACTATAGAGCACATTTTACCCCAGACATTAGATAACCATTGGAAAAACTATTTAATTAATGATGCCTTAAATATTAATCTTCCAACGATCACAAATACATTAGGTAATTTAAGTTTAAATAGTGTTCCGGCTAACAGTTCATTTGGGCAAAAACCATTTGTTCAAAAGCAACTAGAATATACTATTTCTAGTGCTTTGGCTAGAGACGTAAAAGACAGAGCTGAACCTTGGAATATCCAAGCGATTGAAGAAAGAGGAAGAGATTTGTCCAAAATTGCACTTAAGGTGTGGAAATGGAATGTTTAAATTAATTAAAATTACTTATGTCCAAAAATAAACTCCAAAAACTAGAATTAACATGGATAGGCAAAGGTGACGAACCAAAGCTAGAACCAAGAATTCTTATTGAAAATCCGGAATACAGTTATGGAGATCCAACTAGCGAAAATATACTCATTCACGGCGATAACCTTTTAGCATTAAAAGCACTTGAACAAGATTTTGCAGGTAAAATAAAGTGTATTTACATTGATCCTCCATTTAATACAGGGCAAGCATTTGAGTTTTATGACGATAATGTAGAACATTCGTTGTGGCTTAGTTTGATGTCCCGCAGAATAAGTATCCTATATAATTTATTGGATAAAAATGGTATGTTTTGGATTCATTTGGACGATGTAGAAGTACACTATTGTAAAGTACTGCTTGATGGTATTTTTACAAGAAGTGGTTTTGTTTCTCACATAACTTATGAACGCTCTGCGGTAGCAGGACTGGGACAAGGTGGATATATAGTAAATACTACTGAACATATTTTATTATACAAAAAGGGTATTTTACCGAAAAAAGAAAACCTCGGTTATAGTGATCTTGAATTAAACACAATAAAGCGATATAATAAATTTGTAAAAAACTTCGGTAGTAAAAAACTTGTAAGAGAGTTTGTTTCCAAATCAAATGGACAACCTGTAAAGGTTTATGAACATTTAGATTATGAAATTGCATCTTACCCATTAAAAGATTTTGCAAAAAGAGAAGATGAAATTAGAAGATTTTACGCAAACAATTTAAAGGTTTTGTTTCGTGGAAACCGTGTCCAAAAAGAGAATGCCTTCCAAAATGATTTGATTGATGGAATGGATAAGTCTAAATTTTATTCTGTTGAGTATATTCCTAGCAGAGGAAAATACGAAAATGAAACCACAACTTTATATTATTATAATTCCGAACTGCTTTCGTGGTTAGCCGACACTTCTAAGGTGTTTGATGGTAAGGTTGTTAAATCTCAAAAAATAACTTCATTATGGGGGCATTCCGATATTCCTAAAGCAGATATAGCAAATGAAGGTGGTATATATTTCCCGAGAGGAAAAAAGCCAGAACAATTACTTAAAAGAATTATTGAAATGTCAACAGAACCTGGTGATTATGTTCTTGATTCTTTTTTAGGTTCCGGAAGTACTGCTGCAACTGCTCACAAACTAGGTCGAAAATGGATTGGTATTGAACTAGGAGAACAGGCAACAACACATTGTGTGCCGAGATTAAAATCGATCATTAAAGGATCTGATCAATCAGGCATATCTAAAGCTGTAAACTGGCAAGGTGGAGGTGGATTCAAGTTCTACACGTTAGCACCCAGTTTGCTAAGAGAAGATAAGTTTGGTAATTGGGTAATCAGTTCGGAATATAATCCAGATATGTTAGCCGCAGCAATGGCAAAACAAGAAGGTTTTACGTATTTACCAGACGAAGATAAATTCTGGAAACAAGGTAATTCCTCCGAGAATGATTTTATTTTCACTACCACGCAGTTTTTAACTGTAGAAACATTAGATAGTATTCATGCTGATATGCAAGAAGGAGAAAGCATCTTAATTTGTTGTAAGGCATTTCAAAAAGAATGCAAAAGTAAATACTCAAATATTACACTTAAAAAAATACCACAAATGCTACTGGATCGTTGCGAATTTGGCAAAGACGATTACAGTCTTAATATAGTCAATCTTCCAACGGAAGATGTAAATAATGAAGATGATTTAATTGATGTATTAGACAATGAAAGCGTTCAGAAAATAAGAGATAACAAAGAAATAGACAATCAAGGTACATTATTTGAATAAAATATGAACAGTATAGCCAATAACATAAAATTACGCCTTTCCTTACGAGAACCGTTAAAAGAAGCTTTAGATATTGTAGCTAAATTATCGGATGAGTTAATTTTAGAAAAAGTACCAGATAATCAAGAAGAAGCATTAGAGTTTCTAAGAAGCGAATTAGACAAAGTAAAAAATAATTTTATAACATGTACTAACTTTCAAAGAGACTTTCCATCAATTGCATTTTCTATTGCGACTGGGGTTGGTAAAACACGTTTGATGGGTGCCTGTATTGCGTATTTGTATTTACACAAAGGTATCAAGAACTTTTTTGTTTTGGCTCCTAATTTAACTATTTACGATAAGTTGATTGAGGATTTTGGAAACCCAGCGTATCATAAATACGTGTTCAATGGAATTTCAGAATTTGTGCATAATAGACCGGTGATAATCACAGGTGATAATTACAATCAGCAAGGGAATCTTTTCAGAGAAGGAGAAATTAGAATAAATATTTTTAATATTTCCAAATTCAATTCCGATAATAAAGGACAGAAAAAGGGAGGTATTGCTTTAGCCCCGAAAATAAAAAGATTGTCAGAATATTTAGGACAATCATATTGGGAATATCTTGCGGGAATTCAAGATTTGGTTATACTTATGGACGAAGCACATCGTTATCACGCTGATGCTTCCAAAAATGCTATAAATGAATTAAAACCAATTTTAGGATTAGAATTGACAGCTACACCTTTCGACGAAAAACAAAAACCTTTTCAAAATGTTGTTTACGAATATTCGTTGGCACAAGCCTTGACGGATGGGACTTTTGTAAAAAATCCTGCCATTGCAACAAGAAAGAATTTTAAACGGGGCGATTTATCAGATAAGGAGATAGAAATTATTAAGTTAGAAGATGCAATAAGTATTCATCAAGACACGAAAACTGAATTGGAAATCTATTCCAAAAACAATGGAGTAAAACTTGTAAAACCTTTTATTCTGGTAGTTTGCAAAGATATTAACCACGCAAGAGAAGTTTTTGATTTAATTAATTCTGATGAGTTTTACCAAGGAGAATACAAAGGTAAAGTACTTCAAATTGACAGTTCAACAAAGAAAGAGGAAGAAATAGAAAAACAATTCCTGTCACTGGAAAGTCCAGACAACGAAATAGAAATTGTAATTCATGTAAATATGCTAAAAGAGGGTTGGGATGTTACCAATCTTTATACTATTGTTCCGCTTCGTGCAGCTAATGCTGCTATTTTAGTGGAACAAACTATTGGTCGAGGACTTCGGTTGCCTTATGACGGAAAAAGAACTGGAGTAGATAAAATTGATAAATTAACCGTTGTAGCACACGAGAATTTTGAAGCTGTCATTGCAGCTGCACAAGATCCAAATTCGGTATTGAACAAAATGACTTTCATAGAAATTTCCGAAGAAGATTTAAAAATAAAAACAGAAGTAGTTACGTCAAAACCAGTTGCAGAAAAAAAACTGGAAAACGAGCAGATCGAGGTTAACAAAATTGAAAGCAAAGAAAATCAGCAAAAGGCACAAAACTCACTTGATGCAAAAAAAGCGATTATAAATGCATTACCAGATTTTAATACATTACCAGAGGTTCGGAGAGTGGAAGATCTGAATAAAGAAGAAGTAAAAAGAAAAGTCATTCGACAAATAGAAAAGAAATTAAGTGAAGGACAACAAAATATTTTTGCTGACGATATAGTTAAGGAAGTAGAAGCGACCTATGAGAAAGTTGTAGCTTCCTACAAAGAGAATATCATTGAAATTCCAAGAATGGATTTAGTGCTTGGAGAAGTTACAGCTACTTTCAACCATTTTGATTTAGATACTACTAATTTCAATTATCAAGCTTTGGAACAAGAAATAATTAGAATGGGTTTAATGGATAAATCGGTAGAAACCCTAAAAGCAAAATCAAGTGGTTCGTACGGCAATCCGATTAATATGATTATTTCAGAATTAATAGATTATTCAGATATCGACTATGATGATAATGCGGACTTATTATATAAATTAGCAACACAAGCTTACAATAATATAGAAGAAAACATTGATAAAAAAGAGAATATTTCACAGGCAATATTCCAATTTAAATCAGCAATTGCGGATAAAATTTATTTGCAAATGAAAGCTAATTTTACTTTATCTTCTCTTGAATATGTAGCCCCCAAAGTTTACCCTTTTACTAAAATAGAACAGTGGAATTTTTCAGTACTTGTTAATGCAGGTTACAAAGATTATAGGGATGTTGTTACTCCAACTTTAATGGTTCCTAAATACGTTTTTAGAGGTTTTGAAAAAGCCTGTCATTTCGAATATAAATTTGACAGCAAAACAGAACAAGATTTGGCTTTTGTATTAGAAAACGACAATAAAGTTATAAAATGGCTTCGTCCAGCATCTAATCAATTTCGTATTTACTGGGATAATAATTCTAAAAGATATGAGCCAGATTTTATTGTAGAAACAGAAGATACAATTTATATGGTGGAGCCAAAATCGTCAGCAAATATATTAGATGCAGATGTAATTGCAAAAAAAGATGCTGCTCTGAAATATTGTAAATACGCAACTGAATTTACTTCTCAAAACAATGGTAAACCTTGGAAGTATTTACTTGTACCGCATAATGAAATCTCACGAACAATAAATTTTGATCTGTTAATTAATTTTTTTTCATAGACTTATTTTAGTGGATAAATACACATATATATTCGAATTGATTCAAATATTTTGATGATATTTTCATTATAGTAAATTTCCCGATACTAACAAATGTACTTCAATATAAAAAATAAACTTCAAACGGAATTAGAATTTATTTCATTATTAATTAAAGAATGTTCTCTTAAGAACATTCTTTAATTAATAGATTTCTTTATGCTTTTCAAAGTCATTGAGATTTGCGGACAACATTGACTCTGCAAAATTTTTATGCCTTTCCAATGTGTTGTAGAACCCTACGAAATTTTTATAATGGCTTTTATAAGACTCATACAGATCTTCTTCAGTTTTAATAATAAAATAACCATATTTATTAGAACCAAGCTTTGTGAATCTTTTTAATGGCTGCACAATCCAATTTTTTATATTACTATCGGTTAAATCGCTTTCCGAGACGTTTAAATTTCTAAATTTTGTATAAAGCTCATTAATTTTTAAAGGATTACTACTGTCGTGCTTGTCTTGCTCTAATAAATTAAGTAATAAATTTCTAAGTGCATAAATATCTTTGATATATCCATGGGCATAATCTTCCCGATGTCCTTTACCAAGCACACCAATAGTTAAATCCTTCGATAATTCACTTTCCTTTTTATTTTTTTTCAATAGATCCTTATACTCATCTTTGTTATCTGTAAAAGAATACAATAAATTATTCTTTTCAAAAACATTATTTGCAAATGAGAATGGATTATTCGCGCCAAAAATATTAGAATACTTGTAACTGTCCATATAATTACTAATAGTAAAATCAATAGACTCAATTAGTAAAACATCATTTATATTAAAATACTTATCTAATTCTCTTATTATTTTTCTATATAAATTTTGTTTTAACTCTCTGTTTGCTTGTTTTGAAGCTTCGTCTAATTCAATTGGATTGTTCTGATAAATTGAATTTAAACTCTCCCAATATAATTGTTTGCTAAACTTTAACTTCGTACTTTTTAATACCGGATTTTCATTTGTGGAAGAGGCATAATCCAGCACAGAAACAATATGATCGTTTATATTGTTTTTATACGACTGAACCTGGTAGCTTTCAGTTAATGTTATATTTTGATATGTATTAATATCTCCCATCATAATTTTTCTATAACTAACATTTGATCTGGATAAGTGCGGTCTAAAAGTTCTGATTTGTAAAATTTGTATGAAGTATTGAATGGGTGTACTCTAGATATTGGTACACAATTCAATAATTGAAAATTATGAATTGATTTATATTCTTCTATATCATTGCTCATATAATCGTCATAGGAATCTTTAGCGCACCATTTATTAAGTGAACTTCCTATAATATGTAACTTTCCTTCCTTACATAAAAGGTCTCCAGCTCTGTCAAAAAACTTTTTACCATCTCCCAATCCTAAAAAGCCAAAATAGTAAGGATTACATAGTATTATATTTTCAAATTGTCGATCAAAATTGTACTCATAAAAATCACAAGTAGCATCAAGATAGTGGCAATCCATTGTTTCATAATTTGGATAATTTGTGAAATGAAGTAAATTAGGAGTTGTTAAATTGGTTATGTAACAATGTGGAAATTCCCTTTTTCCAAAATAGTTTTTTCCAGCTCCAAATTCAATATTTCTGACTTCATCAATTGGGAAATTTACATGATGTACAAGTGGATTTCCATAAATATCTGCTATTGGCATTAAGTGATTTTTTATATAAATGTAATGTTTTTTAGTATATTTAGAACTAATTTGATTTGCAATATACATGAAAACAAATTATTTACATAGCGAAATAAAAATTTTTAATAATATTTTACTTAACCATCAAGAAATTTTTCAAAGAATAAAATTTCAAACTAATTGGAATAATTCTATGCATTCAAGAAAAACCGTTAGTTATGGTGTACCATATAATTATTCAAATATGAATTATAGTGTTATTCCATTTCCCTCAGAGATTCAAGAAATGGCATATATTGTACAAGAATTTCTTGGATATACCCCAAACAACTGCCTAATTAATTATTATAATACTGGTTCTTCTAAAATGGGCTTTCATTCTGATCAAATTGATATTCTAGACAAAAATAGTGGTATTGCGATTATTTCACTCGGAAATGAACGAATAATGCGATTTAAAGATAAGAATAATGAAAGTCTTTTTGTAGATTTCATTTTAAAACCAAATAGCTTATTTTTTATGAGTATCACAATTCAGAAAGATTGGCTACATTCTATATTACCTGACAAATCAGATTTAAATAATGATAGAATAAGCCTCACTTTTAGAAAATTAATATAATTGGTATGAATTGATTGTACATTTAAAAAGCATTAGACTAGTCTTGGAGGGTGCAAAGTGTGCAAATAGAATTTGTCATGATTATCTACAATTATTATTGGCAATGTCCAATAACTTACCGCCAAATAAGCATTATAATCAATTGAATATCGAAGAATAGTGGAATATTCTAAATTATTGAGACTGGCAAAAAATAAATAAATCTTCATTTTAAAACTCTAAAATTGCAAATAGAAAAAATAAATAATATAAATTCTGAAAAATTTAAAAAAGCGGTTGAACTGGGAGATAAAAATTCAGCAACGTTGGGTTTCTTGCCAAAACAAGTTTTTGAAAAATATGCATGTGATAATCAATTGATAGGTATTTTCGAAGAAAAAAGTGATGATTTAATGGGATATCTTCTTTATAGAATTTCATTTAATCGTGTAACAATTGTTCATTGTTGCATAAATGAAAATCACAGGAAAAAAAATATTGCTTTTAAACTAGTCGATTATTTAAAAAACAATACTAAGCAGTTTGAAGGGATAAAATTAAGTTGCCGAAATGATTACGGGATCGATAAAGTATGGGAGAGTTTTAATTTTGTGCCTGTCAAAGAAAAGAAGGGAAGAAGTAAATTAGGATTGCCATTAACGGTATGGTGGTTTCCTCATTATCAAAATAATTTGCTGTCACAAATTTCCGATTTTGAAATTAGCAATAAAATTGTTGCTGTAATTGACATGAACATTTTTCTAGACATTAAGGATAAGAGAGCAGATGAAAGTTTGGCATTACACAGTGATTGGTTGTTAAGTGAAGCCATCCTATATGTTACAAGAGAAATTAATGTAGAAATAAATAGATCAAAAATACAAAAGCAAAAAGACAGTAGCAGACAACTTCTTGCGCATTATAACGAACTTCCATTTAGAGACGAAGAGGAATATAAAAAGATATTGACTGAACTACAATTAATATTTCCTCTTAAAAGCAAAAATGATAAATCCGACTTAAACCATATTGCTTATTCTATTGTTGGAGGAGCACATTTTTTTATAACTCGAGATCACGAAATATTAAGTAGAGGTGACTATTTTAAAGAGAAGTACGATTTAATTATTTATAAGCCAAGTGATTTTATCACTCACCTAGACGAAAATATACAAGTTACAAAATATCAGCCTCAGCGATTAATTGGCACTAACATAAATTCAAAAAGTGTAAACACATCTAATATAAGTCACTTCATTGATGTTTTTTGTAAACCAACGGAAAAAAAGCATCAATTTGAAAAAACAATTAGAAACTCTCTTTCATCCCCAAATAATTTTGAATTGATAACAATTTCAAAAGATGATTTATTATTAGCGTTTATAATCTTTGACAGAACTTCTAGTTCTACGCTTAGAATACCAGTTTTTAGATTTCTAAAGAGTGAGTTAAAAATAACGTTGTCTAAACACATACTTTTTAAATCAATTCTAACATCTACAAAAGAAGATAGAATTTCTATTGAGATTACAGAGCAATATTTAGAAGACGATATTATTGAGGTTATTAAAGAAGCTCGATTTGTTAATGTTGGGAATGCATGGAAGAAAATAAACCTTAAAGGAATAATTGAAGAAAAAAATATCCTTTCAGAAATATCAAAAAAAAATGAAGTATCTGATAAGACAGAAGATACTATAAGTGAAATATTAAAAAAACTGGATTTTAACGTCGATGATTATCAGTTTTTAAGAAATTATAATATTGAACGACATCTATCACCTATCAAAATTAAAGAACTTGAAATACCGACTTACATTGTTGCAATTCAACCACAGTGGGCGGAGCAGTTATTTGATGATAAGTCAGATGAAAAATTAGCCTTGTTTGAACCTGATTATGAACTATTACTAAATAGAGAAAATGTATATTATCGTTCTGCCTCTCCAAAAATTTTAAAATCCCCTGCGAGAATCTTATGGTATATCAGCGAAAATAAGGCTACTAGAGGTAAAGGTAGAATAAATGCTGCATCATATATTGATGAAATTTTTATTGATGATCCAAAAAAGTTATATAAACAATTTAAACAACTTGGCATTTATGAATGGAAGCATATTGCAGAAACCGCAAAAGATAGTAATGAAGTAATGGCCTTCGTATTTTCTGACACTGAGATATTTAAAAATTCAGTATCACTTAGTAAAATAAAAAACCTTATTAAAAAATTAGAAAATAAAAACTTTATGGCTTTGTCCCCTGTTGAAATTAAAACTGAAACGTATCTTGCACTCTATAAAATAGGAATGGAATTATAATAATGGAGAATAAAAATAATAGTTTGCTACTTATATCAATCAAGCCCCAATACGCAAAAAAAATTTTTAAGGGTGAAAAAACTATCGAATTAAGAAAATCTGCTCCTTTGAGGGCTGGAATAAATAGTTATATGCTAATCTATGTAACTTCTCCAGTAAAAGAATTGTGGGGTATTTGTAAAATTGCAAGCATAATTAAAGATAAACCAGAGGCCTTATGGGAAAAATTTGGTGAAAAGACAGGAATCGCTAAAGATGAATTTGATGTATACTACGAAGAAACAAATAATGCTTTTGGTCTGGAATTAAAGGAAGTTAAAAGCTTATTAAATCATACAATAAAGTTAGAAAAATTAAAAAAAATCATCCCTGGATTTAATCCACCACAAACCTACCGATATATCGATAACGATCTAATTAATCATAATGAGTTGAAAGAATTATTCATTTAAATAATCTTTGAATTTGGAGATTTTTGAAAATATAAATTGATCTTAAATTAATTATTTAAAGCACTAAGTAAAGTTATTATATCCCTCAAATTATTTACTGATATATAATGTAATTCAAAATCTTCATTTTCATCTTCAATATGAATAATTTCTGTATAGCCTTTAGTAATTAATGTTCCTTTTAGTTTTAATACTTCAAGCTCACTTTTCCTGTCAATTTCCTTCTTTACTCTCAGCTTTATAGTTTTATTCATGGTATTTCATTTTACAGTGTTTGCAAATATTTTACAGCAAAAAAGAGACTCGAAAGTCTCTTTTTTGGAATTAATATATCTTTTATAAAAGCGCGTTATTTTGCTTTTAGTAGTTTTTCCAAATATTCGACTTTGTCTTTTTCGGCTTGAACCAAACGTTCGTATAGTTTGATCTGTTGTTCGTGAGATTCGATTAATTTATCCAATGGGCTAAATGTGCAATGATTTGCATTGAATGCACCATGCGTAAAACTATTGTCATTAAAATTATTAAAATAATTAAACACACCCTCTTCTGAAAAATTCTTAATTGCTTCCACAGTTACTCCCAATGCTTTTGCTACTTCTTTTAATTTTTCTTCTTCAATTGTCTCGCTGTTTTCCATAATTGAAATAGCCTGCTGGTTTGTTCCCATAGCCTGGGCTAAAGCTTCCTGTTTCATGTCTTTTAGTTCACGAATACGACTGATTTTTCGTCCTATGTGATTTGGTTTTGTTAATGTACTCATAGCTCAAAGATAATAATTAAGAATAAAAAAGTAAGTCTCCTGTATGATATAGAAATAGTCTTGTACGGTACAATACAAATTGATACGGTACAGTACGACTAATCACTTACTTGCCTCTGTGTTAAACAAAAATACAATTTTTCACACAAGTATTAATTAAAAAAATTAAAATTATGAGTAGTGCAATTCAATTTCAAGATCAAAAAGAATTGGAGAATGCTGTTAGAGAGCTCCAATCATTTATGGACATTACAGCGGTCACCCTGCATGAGGCAGAGACCGCAGGTAAAAGAGGTTATATACTTACTATAATCTTAAGGGAAGATTCACAGCAGATTGCATCGGAAATGTATGAATGGGCAGATAAGGTTTTGAAAAAATATCCATCAATTCCTTATGTGATTATAAATCTATGGGATGTACTGCATCGTTTAAAGAATGGGAGCTTGTATTATTTAAAATGGTATTTATCAAACATAAGCCTGTTTAAAAACGATGAGTTTGATTTTAAGATTAAAAAAGATATTCCGACTGTATCAGTTCTGCTTAAAAAAGCAGTAAAGAAAAACAGCGGGCGTTTAGCCAAAGCAGAATCATTAAGAAGAGGTTCCCAGCATTATGAAGGAACAAATAACCATTATATGGCACTTTATACAATCCATCAGGCGGTAAACCTTCTTTTTGGTATAATCGGAGAACTGGTCATGGGAAAATCTCATTCGAATCATTATACACTAGAGCACTTAACTACGATAAAGAACTATGCACCTATCTTGAAGCAGGTGTTCAATACTAATCTTGATAAGGATAAAGAAATTACTGATTTACTTGATAGAGCAAGGATTGAATTTCCTTATGGAGGCAAAACAAAGATTAAGAAAGACAGGGTTAAAGAAGCACAAAAGAAACTTTACCGCATCTTAAAAGAAACTAAAAAAATCTTTCAAGACCAGCTTTCTTACTGCGAGGAAAAATCCGTTTTTTTTATTGAACCAAAACAGAATCCAGAAATTTTAAACGATGGTGTCATCGAGTATGAGAAAATTGTCAGTGATACCGTTACTTCTTATCTTAAGACTGAAGCAGTTTATTGTTTTGGGAAAGCGGAAAAAAGGATTAATCACTTTTATCTATTAGTACTTGTCAAAGAAAGTAAAGTAAATGCAATGCATGATCTGGCTGACATTATTAAAAGCAGAACGAAAGAGCAGTGCACAGCAACACTTTTGATTCATCATATTTCAGAGATTAAGAGCGCAACAGGCGAGCAGAAATATTTCTTTTTGAATGTTATAAAAAATGGAAAGGCTTTGTTTAAAAAAGAATCTGCTGTTCTGGAATTTGGAGATCTTCCAGTGCGCAGTATAACATCAGCAAAAGAATATCTGTGCTATAGAAATATTGTGGTGAACAATATGGAAAAATGGCAGGAAGATTATGAATGGGCATGTTATGCTCCTCTTAAAGGTTTGATGCTCCATACTATGGCAGAACAGATCTGTCTTGGAATGATCCGCTTGTTTATGGGATATTCTCCAAATCATTTTTCCCTTTCTTATTTATTAGAAATCTGCGATCATTTTAACCCAGAAATAAGCAGTTACTTTCCAAGGGTTACAGAACAGGACAGAAACTTGTTTACGATATTAAGCAGATCATATGCTTCTCTAAGATACAGCGGTGCAGATACTTTTTCTGAAGTGGATATGAATCTTTTACAGGATCGATACAATGATTTTGCGGGTTTCTGCACAGCTGTTGTAAAAGACGAATTAAGACGCACTGAGAACCTGATTTCGGCTGAACCTTAAACAGACAGATCATGTACTATAATATTTTAACACAGAAAGACCATCCTAAATATCGGGCAGTCAAAAAAACAGTGAAACTGTTAGTAGAGTTTGTAGAAGCTGAGTGCATTTTCTTTTCAGAGTCCACTGTAGAATCAAAAACAGGGATTCTGACAATTGTTGTGAGCAAAAAAAGCCCCCATTACTATGACGATGTTGTATTCCATTTATGGAAAGTAGTTGAAAACTACAATAATTTTTCATTCTGTTTTTTTGACAGGGAGTGTATAAAGAGAGAAGTCGGAAAGGGAAATTTATTTTTTCTTTTCAATTGTAAAGAAACGGATCTTGTTTATAGAAACACTGTAGGAAAACCTGTTCTGGATATAAAAAAAATAAATATGAAACGGCTTTTGAAAAAGACTGTTACAAATTATCAAATGTGGATGTCAGAGGCCAATACTATTGGCAGGGACTTAAAATACCACCGTGGAAACGATAATCATTTAATGGCATTGTATGTTATACATGAGCAGTTCAGATATCTTTTTATTAATGCTTCGTGGATTCTGACAGGTGAATGGGTGATAGATGGAAATATTTCAGAACAGCAGGAGCGCATTGTGAAGTTTAATAGTGTCTTAGGCAACACTTTTGATTTAGAAAATAAAGAAGAGAAAGAAGTTTTAAGAAAGCTTGACCTTGCCCGAAAAGCTGTTCAGTGGGGAGAAGAAATTGAACCGTTAACTGCAGAAATTGTTGAATCAGCATATGAAAAAATGCAGTGGATGATGAGTGAAGTAAAACTAATGTATCAGCGGTATGCTGAGCAAACCAAAAAAATATTTAAAGAATATGGAAACCAATGAAAATAAAAAGACGGATGATTTTGTCAAAGAACTGAAAAACAGTTTTTATTTTAGAACATTGACCCCAGAGAAAGAAGGTATTTATCATGCAGATATAAAATTTACGAGCTACATAAATCTGATTTTTACAGTACAGGATCTGCTCAAAATAGCACTTCACACACTGGAAAATTCAGATCTTGAGAATTCCAGCCAGATCGAAGATCCCGCTTTCCATCTTACAAGCATTCTGGAAATTGCGATACAGCTCCTGCCGTGCAGTGAAGCGGAAGGGCTTGATAAACTGCATAAGCTTTATTTAGAGATTAATAGTGAAAATAAAAATGAACAAATGGATAACTAATTTTTTAAATTATGAAAAAGAAGAAAAAAAACTTTGAGACCAAATTCTGGGCTGGATTTGAGGCAGGAAATCCATTTGAAGCATCTGATGCCCTTTTTGATTTTGCGCATCTTGACTACTATAAGCGAAATTTAACGCAGGCAGTACTGTACAGCTTTAAAGAAGAAATCTGCAGTAATGATAGACCAAGCGAGATTTTTATATTCTATAAAGCGATATGGTCATTTTTGAAAACATACTACTGCCTGCATAAAAAAAGCAGTAAATGGAGAGTAAAAGAGTCAGTCCGCAACGAAAATGTATTTCATCTCACTTCACTGACAAAGCAGGAATATGACAATCCTTTCACCGTATTTCGAAAGGCATTTGCAGAGAAAAGCCTTAAGGAGTTTGAATTTTTCCTTTCTGAAATAGTGAGCATTTCGTTGTCTCCATACAAAGGAGACGGTGATATTGACCTTACGACTCCGTATATCCATTTAATAAAAATGCTTGATGCGGGAGAGCTTATGCGTGAAAGAGGCCTTGAAAAAATAAAAAAAGTTAATGAATCTAAAGAGAATGCCGAATGCTGAAATTACTGTATCAATGCAGAGATGCTCGATTTAACTAATAAAATATATTGATATGAAAAAAAATAAAATCAAATTAAATGATCTGGTTGAAAATCCGGAGCATTACTTTATAATGCTTAAACCTGCATCAAAAATGCGGAACGATATACACAATCTCGAAATAAATGTTCAGGGATATTCCGATCTGTTTTGTATGATTATGGATTTACTTAAGGCAGGAATGCTTGCATTAGACGGAATGGAAGTCAGTACAAATAATAGTCCGAGGCATGTTGAAAGATACGTTTACAGTCTGCTGAGGATAATAGAAATGCTGATCCCATTGGAAGAAGGTGACTTACTGGATATGCTCCACAAGAAATATTTAAAAGAAAATAAAAAGAGCACAACGAATTAATCTATGTCCATTCATAATTCTAATAAAACGCCGACTTCGGAGGCGTTTTCCAGCCCCGCAGGGCAAGTTGTTTTGAGATGCTGAATTCATTTCAAGCATCTCAAAACACAACTTGCCGTTGTCCCGTGACAACTTATTCAGGAATGGATTTAATTGAAAGGGCTTGATGCCCTTTTTTATTGTAATGGTTATAAGTTATTATTGAGATGTAAACAATGCAATGCCGGATTATTAATGTACAATGTGATTATATTAAATGTAATCTATCAAATTCTTCGATTGTTTTATGATCTAAAAATGAATGCCTTCTTTTTTTATTATACCAATTTTCAATATATTCATATACATCGGCTCTCATCTGTTTTCTGGTCAGGAGTTTATTCCCGTTAATTAATTCTCTTTTAAAAGAGCTGAAAAAACTTTCACAAACGGCATTGTCATTATGATTTTGCCTACGACTCATACTACGTATTACACACTTATAAGAGTCTAGTGTACTAGCGAAAATTTTATTAGCATATTGAACACCTCTATCAGAATGAAAGATTAAATCTTTAGTAATTTTCCTGTTCTTAACTGCCATTTTCCAAGCTGGTAAAATTGTTGCTTTGGTACTCATTTTGGTGCTTAAAATCCATCCTATTATTTTTCTATCGAATAAATCCATAACAATGGTAAGATATAAAAAGCCTTTTGTTGTTTGTATATATGTTATGTCTGAAACCCAGGCTTTAGCAGGCTCACTAACGGTAAATTCTCTACTTAAAACATTAGGAACTACATAGTAATTATGATGTGAATCGGTTGTTACTTTAAACTTTCTTTTAACTTTTCTACGCAAGCCCAACATTCTCATGTATTTTTTTACTGATGAGTTTCTTATTTTAAACCCTCTGCTTTGTAGTTCCTTTGTAATTTTAAAACATCCATATGTTCTCTTGAATTCATAATAAATGTTCATAATTTCTTGTTTTAATAAAATTATTCGAGCTTCTGAATTAGTAAGTTCTTGTTTTTTTGTTCTATAATATGTGGTTTCTGAGACGTTTAATACAGTTAACATTTTTGCAATTGAAAATTTATATTTATTTTCTTCGATAAAGTTTTTAGTCATTATTTTCCCTTGAGAAACATATTTAGTTCCTTTACTTAAAATCTCGAGTGTAATTTTTGAATTTTTAATTTTCTTTTCAAGGTCAGTGATTATGGCTTTTTCAGGAGTAAATTTAGGGTGACCCGATCCACAAAAACTTCCTGTTCCAAATTTTTCAAAGTCTTTTCGCCATTGGTATAAGTAACTTGGAGCTATTCCCAACTCTCTTGCAAGGCTTGCAGTTTGCCTCTTTCCTCGCTTATAACTTAATTTAACTGCATTTTCTTTGAAAGTACGTTCGTATTTTTTCATAGTCAGAAGTTTGATAATTAACAGCAGAATATTTTTTAATGAAGATTTTCAATATATTCAGATATTTTTTCTTCCATTTGTTGTTTAGTCAGAAGCATATTTAAACTAGCTAGTTCAGATTTAAGGGAAATAAAAAAGCTGTTAGGTATCTCATTATCTAAATGATTTCCTTTTCGACTCATGCTTTGTGTAATATGTTTATAGTCTAATTTACGAGTAAACATCTTATTAGCATATTGAATACCTCTATCAGAATGAAATATTAGTCCTTTCTTGGTTTTACGATTACGAAGTGCCATTTCCCAAGCGGGGATAGAAGTTTCCTTTATTGTCAGCCCTTCACTCAAATTCCATCCAATAATTTTTCTGTCAAATAAATCTATAATAATTGTCAGAAATAAAAGTCCTTTCAATATTTCTAACCTTGTCATACCCGATACCCAAACCTGAGAAGGTTCGTCAGCTTTAAATTGACGATTTAGAACATTAGGAAAAATATAAGGATTATGGGGAATAAATGATGAGCCAGATAATTTGTGTCTGCTACTAAGTTTACTGACCAGACCCGTTTTTTTCATGTAATCGGCTACTGAATACTTATTTAATGTAAAACCGCGACTTTGTAATTCTGCGGAAATTTTCCCATTTCCATATCTACCCTTATATTCATAAAATATAGAAGTTATTTCTTTTTCAATTAAAGTTTTTTGAAGTTGTGTTGGAGAAAATATTTTATCTCTCCATCTATAATATGTAAGCATACGTATGCCTAAAACTTTACACATTTGCCAAAGGGGATATCTATCTAGATTCTTTTCAATAAAATGAAAAATCATTGGTTTCCCTTCAATAATATACTTGCTAGCGCTTCTAAAAATCTCAATTTGAAGTTCTGCATATTTAAGTTCTTTCCTAAGTGTTCTTTTAAGGTCAGAAAATCTTTGTTGTTCTGAGGTTCTAAAATGACCTCCCCCACAAAAGCTATCTGTTCCATATTTTTCAAGATCAGCTTGCCATCTGTAAATATTCGTTTTCGCTATGCCAAGTTCTTCCGCCACTTTAAAACCACTTGTTTTAAGCGCTAATTTGACTGCATTTACTTTGAAATCGCGGTCATAGATTTTACGTTTTCCCATTTCTTAAATTTCAAATTCTATACTTATGTGAATTTAAGAAATATAATGGTGCTGATATATAAATAATAAAGATAATGTTACGCTAAGTATTTTATTTTCTGTGTGTTAAAAATTAATTAGACTGGAATTAAAACCTAAAGTGGTAACCTGTGCATATAATTATTTATGCATGCAGGTAGACAAGTCCTAAGATATTCAATCAATCAATAAGGTATTCAAGTGCTCAGGGAAGTAGGTAAGGATGTATGCAGGTTGGCATTCCTGCCTGCAAGCCAGCAGGCAGTCACGCAATCAAGCCTGTAAGTATACACAAAGGTCAGCAGGTGCTCAGCCAGTCCAGCAGTACCAATAAAAAATATTTTTCCAAAAGAAAACAGAAAAAATGAAAAAAGAAAAAGAAAGCTATCTCAAAGGACGGGATTCAGACAGGCCAAAAGGAATCGGAATAAGTCCCGAAGGGTGTCTTGAGAGGAACGAGCAAGGCATTATGCCGAAGTCTTTTTGCCAGACTGTTAAGCCCGTCATACCTTCGGTTTCTTTTTATTATTTCTTTGGATAATTATAAATAAAAAGAATTCCAATATTAAAGGTTTAAGACTGGGCTAGGAACAAATAAGCCAAATGCTTCCAACTGCTTCCAAACACTTCCAAATTGGCTTGTAACTCTGAGTATATTTTATATTGGTTTTAAGAAATTGAAATAAGAAGTTATGGAAAATGAAGAAAAAAAGAATCGGAATAAAGGAGGAAGACCTTCCAAAATAGATCCCGCCGTCCACCGCTATTCCATCAGTCTTACTGCAGAAGAAAATACCCGCTTCCTGACTCTTTTTGAAACCTCAGGGATGCATGTAATGGCACACTTTATTACAGCGTGTGTTTTTCAAAAAGGAATAAAAACAGTTAAGATTGATAAAGCGACAATGGATTATTATATGCGCCTGACCTCATTTTACAGCCAGTTTAGGGCTGTCGGGGTAAATTACAATCAGGTTGTAAAGATTTTATATCAAAAATTTTCCGAAAGGAAAGCTTCGGCATATCTGTACAAACTCGAAAAGCAGACAATAGAACTCGTTGTTTTATCCAAAAAGATAATACAGCTTACAGAGGAATTTGAAGAAAAGCACATTAAAAAGCCTTGACATAACAGCGAAATTTCAAGAAATATAATTCTACAGACGTGTTTAATTCGCGTCCAATGTATGAAACATGATTTTCAGTGTGCCATATATAAAGAATTGATAAGATACATCGGTAAAATTTTATTAATTGCTGTTTATCGAAAAAACACCTTTCGGTTATGTTCTAGCCAAGCTTTAATTATTGAAATTGCTGTAAGCCTGCAATTTTCGTTTTCGATATTATGCCTTTAAAAGACAAACAGTACCAGTGGAACTATAAACGTCATAGCTTCAAACATGCCTAATTATATTTATTAAAATAAATATAATTAGGTTTAATTAGGAAGGATCGTGAAAGCGGTCTTTTACAGTTTAGAGCAGGAGGTGCACGATGAGAAATGAAAGAACGGATAAAAGAAAAACCACTATAGGCAGGGAGTTATTAGAGCCACATGTTGAGAGCATAAATATAATGCTCGAACAAAGAGAGAGCGTTTCTGGTAATGAGAAAGGAAAAACCGTAAAGAATCAGCAAAAATTAACTATTGAAGAATTAAGAAGTTGTAAAGGTTTTGAAACAATATCCGAAGCAGAAGGTCAGGAGATAATTGAAAGCCTGTTTCAATTGGCAGTAATAGTTTATAATTTTTAAAACTAAGAATATGAGTATTGAAAATTTCAAAAAATTTCAAAAAGAAAAACTAACTCAAAAAGATGAGGTAAAAGAAATTTGGGGTTACACTAGGGTAAGCTCAAAACTACAGTTAGTAAATAATAGTCTGGAGGAACAGCGCAGTGAAATAGTTCAGTTCGCATCTAGGAATGGCTATACACTTAAGAACATACTTGGAGGTACTTATGAAAGCGCCTCTGGAGATTTCACTAGAAAAGAGTTTACAAAACTGCTGGAAGAAGTTAAAAGCTCAAAGCAGAAACCTTTCGCAATTGCCATTAAATTTATCAGCAGGTTCTCCAGAACAGGAGGCAACGCTATCACTATCGTACATGAACTAGTAGATAAGCTGGGTGTTCATCTAATCGAGACATCTTCAGGACTATGCACCAATGATGAATACAGTAAACTGGATATTTACAGCAAGCTCTTGGATGCCAGAAGAGAAAACATGGACAGATTAGAAAAAACAATTCCTGGCATGAAAGCACTGCTGAGGTCAGGGAACTGGCTTGGCAAAGCTCCCAGAGGCTATACAATGCGGGGAAGAAAAGTAGGCGACTATGCCTTAATGCAGGACACGCAATCTATTACAATTAATCAGGAAGGAGAGATTTTAAAAAAGGCATGGAAATGGAAACTTGCAGGGGAAAGAGATTATGTGATCAGACAGAAACTTGAAAAACTGAATTTGATTATTTCAAAACAAGGCATTAGTTCCATGTGGCGCAACCCATTTTATTGCGGAATCTTAGTTAATGCACTAATTGAAGAACCAGTAAAAGGAAACTGGGCGGGCTTAGTTAGTGAGGAAGACTTCTTGAAAGTTGATAATATGCTTTCGGAAAACAACGTGATTACAGTTAAAGAATATTGTAAAACTAAAGTCAATGAGTTTAGACCCCTTACAGGGTTTTTAAGATGCGAGTGTGGATGCCTGCTGACAAGTTATGAGGTTCGAAAAAAGAAAGCACATTATTACAAATGCCAAAAATGTAAAAATGCCAGTTTTAATGCTCTGACCACTCAAAAATCAAAAATGGAAGGTTTGAATGATTCTTTCGAAAGATTATTGTCAAAGTATACATTAAACTCAAAATTTGTAGAGCCTTTTAAAATACAGTTAAATAAATTCTTTGATGCTGTGAACGCACAGGCTAAAGAGGAAACGAAAAGCTTATTTCTAAAGAAAAAAGATATTGAAATTAAAATTGAGAATTTGGATAAACGCTATTTTGAGAATACAAATTTTGGAGATGATAAATACAATAGATATGCGCTTCAGTTTGAGACCGAATTAAAGATGATTGAAAGCCAGATATACTCCAATGCAAAAAAAATATCTAACCACAGCAGGCATATCGATAAGGTAGTAGAAAAAGTCTCGAACATCAGTAAATACTGGAGTGAGGGAGATATAGAGAGTAAAATAAAAATTCAAAACTTGGTATTTCCTGAGGGATTGTCAATTAGGGCTGAAAACAGGCAATATCTAACCAACAAGGTTAACCTTGTTTTTAGGTTAGTGTCAACATTTACAGGGCTTGATGCAGGTAATAAAAAACAAAAAACCCATCAAAATTTTGATGGGTTATTCTCTGTAGCGGGAACAGGACTCGAACCTGTGACCTTCGGGTTATGAGCCCGACGAGCTGCCTACTGCTCTATCCCGCGATGTTTCGGGTGCAAAGATACGCCGTTTTTTGAGAAATCCAACGAAAACTTTAAAAAATGTTTTATTTTCTGTATTGAGTTGATATGACTACCTTTGCAAAATAAATAATTCACAAATGTCACATAAAGCAGGTTTTGTAAACATCATCGGAAATCCAAACGTTGGAAAATCAACGTTGATGAACGCCTTTGTTGGAGAAAGATTATCAATCATTACATCAAAAGCACAAACAACTCGTCACCGTATTCTTGGAATCGTGAATGGCGAAGATTTTCAACTTATATTATCGGATACTCCCGGAATCATTAAACCGGCTTACGAAATGCAGGAGTCGATGATGAATTTTGTAAAATCGGCTTTTGAAGATGCTGATATTTTAGTTTACATGGTCGAAATAGGGGAGCAGGACTTAAAAGACGAAGCTTTCTTTAATAAAATAATCCACGCTAAAATTCCGGTTTTGTTGTTGTTGAATAAAATTGACAATTCAAATCAGGAACAATTAGAGGAACAAGTAGCTTTTTGGACAGCAAAAGTGCCAAATGCTGAAATTTTCCCAATCTCGGCTTTGCAGAATTTTAATGTACCGGAAGTTTTTGGAAGAATCATCGAATTGTTACCAGAATCTCCAGCCTATTATCCTAAAGATCAATTAACAGATAAACCAGAACGTTTTTTCGTAAACGAAACAATCCGTGAAAAAATCTTATTGAATTACAGCAAAGAGATTCCGTATGCAGTTGAAATCGTAACGGAAGAATTTTTTGAAGATGAAAAAATAATCAGAATCCGTTCAATCATTATGGTAGAACGCGAAACCCAAAAAGGAATTATCATCGGACATAAAGGTGCTGCTCTTAAAAAAGTTGGAACCGATGCCCGTGCTGATTTAGAAAAATTCTTCGGAAAACAAATTCATATTGAACTGGTTGTAAAAGTGAATAAAAACTGGAGAAGCAATGCGAATATGTTGAAGCGTTTCGGGTATAATCAATAAAAGTTTTTTTGTTTCAGGTTTCAAGTTTCAGGTTTTCGAAATGAGAAATTGGAACGTATAAATTGTTTCAGGTTCTCTTTTAAATTTGAAACGAGAAGTTCTTGATACCTTGAAGCCCTAGCCCAGAAGGGAGGGAAAATCCTTTTGTGCCGGGGTTCGGCACAAAAGATTGGAAGGAGAGCGGGAAATAGCTCCTAAAAATATTCCTTATATAAAGGAAAAATAATAAAAAACGCAGGTACTTAGAAACTTGTCATCTCAGCAACTTTTTTTAACTACCTTTGCAAAAATTTAAAATAAAGCATTTTGGATTTCAAGTGATTAGGTTTTTAGGGAACTAAAGATCTAAAATCTGAGATCTAAAATCTAAAATTCAAAAAAATGAATAACATTGTTGCGATAGTAGGAAGACCTAATGTGGGGAAATCAACCCTTTTTAATAGGCTGATACAAAGAAGAGAAGCTATTGTAGATTCAGTATCTGGGGTTACCCGTGATAGAAACTATGGTAAAAGCGAGTGGAACGGAAAAGAGTTTTCTGTAATTGATACCGGTGGATATATCCGCGGATCTGATGACGTATTTGAAGGTGAAATTCGTAAACAAGTAGAACTTGCTATCGACGAAGCTGATGTTATTATTTTTGTGGTTGATGTAGAAGAAGGAATTACACCAATGGATGAAACGGTGGCAAAATTGTTGCGTAAAGTAACAAAACCGGTTTTATTGGCTGTAAATAAGGTTGATAACGCAATGCGTGAGAAAGATGCTATTGAGTTTTATAACCTTGGATTAGGAGAGTATTTCACATTTGCAAGTATCTCAGGAAGTGGAACAGGAGATTTATTAGATGCTTTGATTGACTCTTTCCCAGAGAAACCGGAACCTGTTCAGGAAGAAGTGGTTTTGCCTCGTTTTGCTGTTGTAGGGCGTCCGAATGCGGGTAAATCTAGTTTTATCAATGCTTTAATTGGTAAAGAGCGTTTCATGGTTACCGATATTGCGGGAACAACTCGTGACGCAATTGATACTAAATTTGACCGTTTTGGTTTTGAATTTAATTTGGTTGATACAGCGGGAATCCGTCGTAAGGCTAAAGTAAAGGAAGATTTAGAATTTTATTCTGTAATGCGTTCGGTTCGTGCGATTGAGCATGCAGATATTTGTATATTGGTTATCGATGCAACCCGCGGATTTGAAGGGCAGGATCAAAGTATTTTTTGGTTGGCTGAAAAAAACCGAAAAGGTGTTGTAATCTTAGTAAACAAATGGGATTTGGTGGAGAAAGATACCATGTCGACTCGTGATTACGAAGAGAAAATTAAAAAAGAATTAATGCCTTTTACAGATGTGCCAATTTTGTTCGTTTCGGCTTTAACGAAACAACGTTTGTTAAAAGCGCTTGAGGCTACAGTTCAGGTTTTTGAAAATAGAAAACAAAGAATTCCTACTTCAAAATTCAACGAATTTATGTTGAAAGTTATTGAGGCTTATCCGCCGCCAGCGACAAAAGGTAAATATGTAAAAATTAAATATTGCATGCAGTTGCCAACTTTAACGCCTCAGTTTGTGTTTTTTGCCAATATGCCACAATATGTAAAAGAACCTTATAAACGTTATCTGGAAAATAAAATTAGAGAAAATTGGGATTTTTCAGGAGTACCAATCGATATTTATATCAGAGAGAAATAAAATAAAAAGTCCCCAAATTTGGGGACTTTTTTATGAGTATATCTTTTTAATGGCACACTATTTGAATAAATGTAAAAACTACAATTAAACCTTTTTTCTGTTTTGTAGTCTAACTAAAACTAACCAATTTTTTATGACCAAAATTTATTCTTTTTTAGCACTTTTTTTTCTTTTTGTTTTTACTGCAAATGCTCAAAACGACATCACCGTTAGAGGAACTGTCCTTGATGTTAATACGCAATTGCCACTAGAAATGTCAACTGTTTACTTTACTACCGTAAAAGATTCTACTGTTATTGAATATGCAACAACAGACAAGAATGGAAACTTTGCAATGAACATTAAAAAATATGATAAACCTGTATTTTTAAAGGTAAATTATATGGGATATCAAACTTATTATGAAGAGTACAAAGGACTCACAGAAAGTAAGGATTTTGGTAAAGTATATTTAATTGAAAATGTAAATGCCCTAAATGAGGTTGTTATAAAATCTGAAGCGGCACCAATAACCATCAAAAAAGATACGCTGGAATTTAATGCAAATTCGTATAAAGTCCGCCCTGATTCTAATGTTGAAACTTTATTGAAACAATTACCCGGATTTGATGTTGACAACGACGGAAAAATTACCGTAAACGGCCGCGAAGTCAATCAGGTTTTGGTAAATGGGAAAACGTTTTTTGATAAAGACGGAGCCATCGCAATCAAAAATTTACCTGCCGATATCATCAAGAAAATTCAGGTTTCTGATTTTAAAACCAAAAAAGAAGAGCTTTCTAAACAGGAATCGACTTCGGATTTTTCGAGTATTAATATTACGATTGACGAAAAGAAAAACAAAGGTTACTTTGGAAAAGTCATGGGCGGTTATGGAACAGACGATCGTTATGAGGCAAACGTTAATTTGAATTTCTTTAATAATAAACAGAAAATTAGTTTGTTAGCTTCATCCAATAACATTAATTCCACGGGATTTTCTATGGATGATGTTTTTGATAATATGGCTGGCGGACGAAATAGCAATGGAAAAAGCGGAAGTTCCGGCTCTGCTGGAAAAGGAATTACACAATCTAATTTAGTAGGTTTAAATTATTCTGATGACTGGACAAAGGATTTGATCGCTATGGGGAGTTATAATTTTTCGAATACAGTTAATAAAAACGATAGTAAATCAAATCAGCTTAGTTTTTTGCCAACCGGAAATATTATTACAACGGCCGATTCTAAATCGAGAAATGAAAGTACAGGAAACAACGTTAATTTTGAGCTGGAATATAAAATTGATCCAAAAACGCGAATTGTAGTTGCGCCTAGATTGAATCAATCAAGAACAAACAGTAATTCAAGTTCTTCGAGTTTTTCTGAAGATGAAAACGGAAACGCTTTAAATGAAAGTAATGCAAATTCGTATTCTGAAAATAACAATTTTAACTTTGGGAATACCATCAATTTTAATAGAGCTTTTGAAAGAAAGTCAAGAAATTTAAGTTTCGTTTTTTCTAATAACAATGCAAGTACTGATGGAAATACAAGAAATCTTTCGGAAACGATTTTTTATCAGGATGATCAGCCAAATGACCAAAGAAATCAAAATACTAGAAAAAGAAGCAGCAGTGATTCTTATTCGGCAGATTTAGAATATACAGAGCCTATAACTGACTCATTAAGAGTTAGATTTGGATCTGATTTTGATTGGAAAAGCACTGCAAACGATGAACGAACGTTTAATTTTGATCCTGCTACACAAGAATATACAGATTTGAATCTGGCTTTGAGTAATTATACAAGTTCAACGCAAAATTCGGTTACGCCAAAAGTGGGAGTTACGCTGCAAAAGAACAAGTTTACCCTGAATCTTGACAGCCGAACTTCGATTATCAATTTTGACAATCATTCGGTATATCTAAATAATGCCACAGATTTAAATAAAAAGTATGCATTGCCTTTTGCGACTGCTTTGCTGAGGTACAAATTTAGCCGTTCTAAAAATTTATCTTTCAAATACGATTATTCAAATGCACTGCCATCTGCAACTCAGTTAATGCCGGTTATAAATCTTAATAATCCTTTGAATACAATTGTTGGAAATCCGGATTTGAATCCGATTGAAAAAAATAGTGTAAGTTTTAATTTTAAAAATTATGATTTCCGCTCGCGTTCCGGTTACAGTTTATATGTAAAAGGAGATTATTATGATAATGATATTGTATCGACTTCCATTTATGACGAAAGTGGAAAGAGAACAACGACTTATGTAAATATTTCGGGAGTTTATAACACTTCGATTGGCGCAAACTGGAATCAATCTGTCAAAAGCGGTGCACATACTTTAAGATATGGATTAGGCTTAAACGCCGGTTATACTTTTGATAAGGGATTTACAAATGCTGTTTTATACAACGCAAAATCGACATCAATTACACCAAAAGTATATTTGTCATACGATTACGGAGAAATATTAACCATTGCACCATCTTATAATTTGTCATACAATCAGTCAAAATATGAGAATTATTCAAGAGATGCGACTTCAAATGTAGTGCACAGAATCAATCTGCAGACAACGACTTATTGGCCGGAGAATTTAATTTTTGGAAATGATTTTGGATATACTTACAACTCCAATATATCTGATGATTTCAAGAAAGATTTTTATTTGTGGAATACGAGTTTGTCTTATGGATTTTTGGATAAAAAACTATATGCAAAAGTAAAAGTATACGACGTTTTAAATCAGAATCTAAGCGCCACAAGAACTATTTCTGCAACATCCATTCGTGATGAAGAAAATACCGTTTTAAAACGTTACGTAATGTTTTCGCTGGCTTACAAAATTGGAAATTTTAAAGGAGCAGAGAAGGGCGGAAAGCGAAGAGAAAGAGATTAGTTTTTTTAAGGTTCTAAGGGTCTGAGGTTCTGAGAGGCTAAGGTTTTTAGGCTCAGAGGTTTAAAGGGACAAAGGGACAAAGGGACAAAGGGGCAAAGGGGCAAAGGGGCAAAGGGACAAAGATTAAAAAAAATCCGAAATCAATTTTGATTTCGGATTTTTTTTAATCTAAAATCTAAAATCTAAAATCTAAAATCTAAAATCTAAAATCTAAAAT